>NZ_BAABDI010000001.1:0-446831 GCF_039539545.1 Hymenobacter antarcticus
ACTTTGCCAAACGCCTCAAACGGCTCAAGGGATTGACACCCTACGAATTTGTTTGTGCGGAATGGCGGAAAAATCCTAGTAGCTTTATTCGAGAACCGACCCACCATACTCCGGGACCATACAGCTAACCTATCTCGACTGAGAAAAGGCTCCTTTCGGTGAACGGTAGGAATCAGCCCATGTTAATGGACATTTTCCGAAAAAGCAAGAATCAGCGCATCCCGCTATCCCTCTGGAAATGCTATTTAATCCGGTTACTCAAATCTGTTTACCGGCTGGCGCACATCTGTGACGAGCGCCAGCGGGTTGGGTAGCAAGCATCACGCTTTTGAGGCCTGTTTGCTCACCAGATACTCGGCAATCTGTACGGCGTTGGTGGCGGCGCCTTTGCGCAGATTATCGGCCACTACCCACATATTCAGCGTTTTGGGCTGGGTTTCGTCGCGGCGCAGGCGGCCCACCAGCACGGCATCGCGGCCGTGGCTGTCTTTGGGCATCGGGTATTGGTTCTGAGCGGGGTTATCCACCAGCTCCACGCCGGGCGTGTTAGTCAGGATTTCGCGCACCTCGGCCATGTCAAATTCCTCGGCAAACTCCACGTTGATGGACTCCGAATGCCCGCCCATCACCGGAATGCGCACGCAGGTAGCTGTGACCCGAATGCTGTCGTCGCCCATGATTTTCCGGGTCTCGTTCACCATTTTCAGCTCCTCCTTGGTATAGCCGCTGGGCTCGAACACGTCGATGTGGGGCAGCACGTTCAGGTCGATGGAGTGCGGGTAGGCGGGATTGCTGGCCGGCTGGCCGGCGCGCTCTTCCAGGAGCTGGTCCACGGCTTTTTTGCCGGTACCGGTCACGCTCTGGTAGGTGCTCACCACGATGCGGCGCACCTGGTATTTCTTGTGCAAATCATTCAAAGCCACCACCATTTGAATAGTGGAGCAATTGGGATTGGCGATGATTTTATCGTCTTCGGTCAGCGTGTCGGCGTTTAGCTCGGGCACCACCAGCTTCTTGGTGGGGTCCATGCGCCAGGCCGAGGAATTGTCGATAACGGTGGTGCCCACGGCGGCAAAGCGCGGGGCGTGCTCCTTGCTCACCGAGCCGCCGGCCGAGAAAATGGCGATATCGGGGCGGGCCGCGATGGCCTCGTCCATGCTCACCACGGGGTATTGGTTGCCTTGATACTCCACGAGCTGGCCCACCGATTTGGCGGAGGCCACGGGCAATAATTCGGTCAGGGGAAAGTGGCGCTCGGCCAGCACTTTCAGCACTTCGGTGCCCACCAGGCCGGTGGCACCCACAATGGCAAGTTTCATGGGACTGGGAAATCAGAACGGTCCTCCAACGGTACCGTCGGGCGCAAAGGTCGGCAGGAACGGCGCAATGCGTTACGGCAAGCGGTTGGGGCACGTTGGACGAGTACCCCGAATTTCCAATTCGGCCCGTGCGCACATCCCGAAACGCCCGTTCCGACAAACCCCACGGACCGAATTGAAAATTCGGGGTACTCCGCCAATGGCTCCTCACCAACGCAAACGGTTTCCAGGACAATCGGGAACTCCCCAAAAGTGCGGAATATCACTCTAATGGGCTTACATTGGGCACAGCTAAGACTCCCTCGTTATTCAAATGAAGCAACTGCTACTGTTACTCTTCCTGTTGCCCCTGCTGGCCAGCGCCCAACTGCGCGACGATTTCACCGACGGCAACTTCACCGCCAACCCCACCTGGACCGGCGACGCATCCAGCTTTCAGGTAGCCGCGCAGCAGCTGCAAAGCAACGGCCCGGCCGTGACGGGCACTGCCATCCAGCTCAGCACGCCCAGCCAGGCCAGCACCGGCACCGTGTGGGAATTCTGGGCCAACCTGAAGCTGGCCACCAGCTCCGGCAACCTCGCCGACGTGTGGCTGATGGCCTCCCAAGCCGACCTCAAAAACCCCAACAACTCGGGCTACTTCGTGCGCCTCGGTGGCACCGACGACGAAGTGAGCCTGTTTCGCAAAGACTCGACCCGCGCCGCCGTGCTCGTCGTCGACGGCCTGAATGGCACGCTGGCCAGCCTCACCAACAACCTGGTGCGCGTGCGCGTGACCCGCAGCACCGCCAACCGCTGGACTCTGGAGCGCGACCTCAGCGGCGGCCGCACCTTCGTGGCCGAGGCCGCCCAGCCCATCGATGCCACCTACCAGCGCAGCGTAGCCCTGGGCGTGTCGCTGCTGTATTCATTGGCCAACAACCGCAGCTTTTACTTCGACGACTTTGCCGTAACCGACGCCACGGCCCCGCTCCTGCTCCGCGCCGTGCCCGTGGATTCGCGCCAGGTGAACGTGGCCTTTAATGAAACCCTGGACCCGGCCAGCGCCACGATTCTGGCCAACTACCGCCTGCAAAACGGGGCGGTGCCCACGACGGCCCAGGTGCTCAGCAATAACCCGGCAGTAGTGCGCCTCACCTTCGCCGCCGACTTTACCACGACCAATGTGCTGGAAGTGCGCAACATGGCCGACCTGTTCGGCAACGTGGCGGCGGGGCCACTCACGGCCGCGTTTGCCGGGCCGCCCGTGGCCCCGCAGGTGGGCGACCTGCTCATCACCGAGATTTTTGCGGATGAAACCCCGCAGATTGGCCTGCCGCTGTCGGAGTATATTGAGATTTACAACCGCAGCGCCACCAGGGTTATCAGCCTGGGCGGCGTGCGGCTGGGCAAGGGCGGCACCACCACGGTAGCCGTGCTGCCCGATACCGCCCGCCTGCTCCCGGGCCAATACGCCATCGTGTGCGGCAGCACGCGGGTGCTGCAATTTGCCGGCTACGGCAAGGTGTACGGCCCCACCAATTTCCCCTCGCTCAGCAACGGCGGCGACCAGCTGGTGCTGCGTGGCCGCGATGGCCGCACGCTATTCGAGGTGACTTACTCGGACTCCTGGTACCGCGACGCCCGCAAGAAAGACGGCGGCTGGAGCCTGGAAATGATTGACACCAACAACTACTGCGCCGGGGCTAATAACTGGATTGCCAGCTCCGACCCCATCGGCGGCACGCCCGCCCGCGCCAACTCGGCGCGCGCCGCCAACCCCGATGCCCGGGCCCCCACCCTGCTCCGGGCCCTGGCCCTGAATGCCACCACCGTGCGGGCCTATTTCTCCGAAAAGCTCGACAGCACCACGGCCGCCACCCTGAGCCGCTACGGGCTGAGCCCGGCCACCACCATCACGCGGGCCGCGCCCGTGGCCCCCGATTTCCGGCAGGTCGACCTGACCCTGGCCGCGCCCCTGACCGCCAGCCGACCCCTCACGCTGGCCGTGCAAACGGCCACCGACTGCGTCGGCAATGCCAGCGGCCCCTTGCAGTCGGCCACGTTTGCCCTGCCCGAGGCGGCGGTGAGTGGCGACGTGGTGATTAACGAGCTGCTGTTCAACCCCCGCGTGGGGGCGGTGCGGTTTGTGGAGCTGCTGAACCGCAGCCCGAAATACCTGAACCTGCAGGGCTGGCAGTTTCTGCGGGGCCGCGTGAACGGCAAAGCCACGGCCACGCAGCTTACCAGCGGCCCGCTGGTGATGGCGCCCGGCCAGGTGCTGGCCTTCACCACCGACGTGGCCAGCATCCAGGCGCAGTATCCCACCAGCCACGACCCCGCCAACCTGGTGGAAGTAGCCAGCCTGCCGTCGTTTGCTGACGTGGACACGGTGTTTTTGCTGAACGGCAGCGGCATGGAGCTGGACCGGCTGGCCTATTCCAAAAAACTGCATCTGAGCCTGTTATCTACCCAGGAAGGCGTGTCGCTGGAGCGCATCCGCACCAGCGGGGCCAGCCTGGGCAGCAACTTCCACTCGGCGGCCGGCGCGGTGGGCTACGCCACGCCCGGCCGGCCCAACTCGCAGGCGCAGGACGAGCTCGGCGGCAACCAGGAACTGACCGTGACCCCGGAAATCTTCACCCCCGACGACGACGGCCAGCAGGATTTCACCACCCTCAACTTCCACCTCGACCAGCCCGGCTACGTCGCCACCGTGACGGTATACGATGCCCTGGGCCGCCTCACGCGCCGCCTCGTGCGCAACGAAACCCTGCCCACCACCGGCTTCGTGCAGTGGGACGGCATTGATGATAGAGGCCGCAAAGCCGCCGTGGGCTACTACATTCTGCTGGTCGAGCTATTCCGCCCCAGCAGCGGCGAGAAGCGCGAGTATAAGAAGACGGTGGTGCTGGGCGCGCGGTTTTGAGGCTGCGCTAAATGAGGAATGAGGGTGCTGGCCGCAGTGTAGCGCGCTGCGCGTAACTGCGGCCAGCACCGGTTTATTGCATACGTTATTGAGGACGAGCATTTTGTTCTTGCCTTCGGCCACCTTTCGCTCGTAGTAAGCCTTCAGCGGCTTGCACCAGCGCACGGCCGGGAGCATGGCCAGATGCAGCAGGGCCTTGACGCGCTTGTTGGCGTAGTCACTCACGCGGGACTGGCCCCGGTGCCGGCCCGAGCTGCGCGCAAAGAGTACCACGCTGGCGTAGCACCTGGAGTCGGTACGGTCGCGAAACGCGTTGGTGGTCAGCAGTATTTCCGTGGTCAGCACCGGTCACACGCCCGGCACGGAGGTGAGCTGTCCAAAGACCGTTTGGGCGTTGGGCATGGGCAGAGACGATAACTCCTGTGCGGCATCGCGGACGATGTTACCGGAAAGGCTGAACGGTCTGGCCATAACATTCTTGTAGCACTTCAGCGAGGTTGATTTGGTCTTTCTTGACAGTTAGCACTCGGTTGCCCGCCGTGCTCGAATAGACGATGGCATTTGGGTAGTATGCCATCATTTCTTCAATCTTGTAAAATAGCCCTTTCTCGTTCAGGGCAAACACTAGCCCTGGCGAGTCAGGCGCAACTTCGAGGTCGGTGAAGCCAATGGTGTCGCCTTACACCTCCATTTTCCAGGATTACCAGCAGCACTTACCTGCCAGGGCAATGCCTGGTTGAAGTGGTACCCAAGCATCGCAAGAGGGCTTTCCACAGCATTGGCCCATCCACAAATCGTAGCAGATGGCGCAGAATCGCCGACGGTTTCGAGCAGGCGGCTGATGCCGGGCTTCGGGCAATTGCTCGACGGCAAACCACAGGACCAGTGAGGGGGAAAAAGTAAGACAGGTGCAATGGCCCAGGTGCTATCTAGCCCGCCCAAATGCAAACTCTTCCTCGATGCAATAGATACCCCTAAGCTTTTATCTAGTTTCGTATATTATATTTTATATATAACATATTATTGATAAGCAGTAAATTGAGCGCTTTGTAAAATTTATTTTGTAATTATTAACTGAATCATAACTTGTTTACAAATATTATAATCAATATTTACACAGAAAGTTACTATCAGCAGTCTGGGTTACTCCACATGCATTACTCCTTATATTCAATTCGAATACGCTTGCCAACCTCAACCCTGATGCATTATGCGTCGAAGCATGAGCAAAGCTTGTTCACAAGACTGTGTTTTTTCTCAAAATACCTTTTTACCATTCAATAAAATCTTTCTCCATGAATACTCTCTTTACTCCGACTACACAGCAACCAAATTATCGGAAAGCCGCATTTCTTGGGGCTCTCGTTTTGCTGCTGAGCCCGCTGAGCGGTTGGGCTCAAACCGTTCAACTCCAACAAGACTTTGAGGGCATGGCTTCCCCCTCGGCTCCTTATGTTGGCTATGCAAATGCGCCCACCATTACCACGGCTCTCACCGTGACAGCCAACGGCCGGCCCAATGATGCTCCGTACTATTCACAAGTATTGGGCAACCGTGCCTGGAATGTGGTCAACGGGGGGACTGGCACACAGACGGAAACCGTTGCGTTCCGCAACATCCGGTTTGCTCCGGGTTCGACAGGCAACAGCATCGAGTTTTTGCTGACGGCACTCTCTGACGTACCAAACAACGGCTTGTTCTTAGCCGACAGAGTCACGGTGGATATCAGCCCTGACTACGGCACCACGTTCTACCCAGTAGCGACTATTACCGGAAACGATGGGCCAGGATATGCCAATGGGGTTACCTGGGGATACGCTGGCAACATCATTGCCCCGGGAGGAAGCACGGCTCAGGGTTCCTTCAACGGCCTGACTCCATCGGCCGGGGCAACGGTCAATACGCCGCCGCTGGACCCAAGCATCGACCCAAAATCCAATGCGGGGAGTCTTACCGGAACCGCTGGGTTCGGCAAGGTGCGCATCACCATCACCAACTCGATAAATGTGCTGCTGCGGATTAGAATGGCGAATACCCGGAATAACCAAATCTGGGGCGTGGATGGCTTAAAGGTGTTCAGCAGCGCGCCCACGCCGTTGCCCGTCGAGCTTACCCACTTCGATGCCACCGCCAAAGCACAGGGCGTGAACCTGAGCTGGGCCACGGCCAGCGAGAAAAACAACGACTATTTCAACGTGCAGCGTAGCGCCACCGGCCAGGAGTTCCAAACCATTGCCACCGTTATGGGCCAGGGCAACAGCACCAGCGCGCACAAATACACCCTGCTGGATAGCCGCCCACTGACTGGCTTGGCCTACTACCGCCTGCGTCAGGTCGATACCGACGGGACCAGTGTATTCTCCCCCGTCGTCACCGTGAAAGGGCAATTGCATACCGACATCGCAGTGTATCCGAACCCCAGCACCGGCACGCTGACGCTACCGGCTACCGTTGGCACCGTGCGCTACAACATTATTAATGCCCTGGGCCAAACTATGCTGAGTGGCCAGGCGGCCGGCAACGACCAGCTCGATATTACTAAACTGACCAAAGGAATTTTTTTCCTGGAGCTGGCCGGTGAAGCCGGCCGCACGACCCAGCGCCTGGTGCGCGAATAAGACGGGTATTCTTGCGGGACGGGCACCCCCTCCCGACGGCTACAATCATCGTGCGGCAAGAGTAGCTCGGCTTGTATTGTTTACCCAAAAAATGCCGGTGGTGGTCCAAATTAGGATGATTTAGATTTTATTATTGCGAAATCAATTTCGGGGAAAGCTGCCCCAACAGACATCCAAAAGGCTCTTTTGATGGCTGGCTAATTGATTGAATCTTGTTTTTCATCCCACTTTGGACCACCAAACGGAGCTTCTGTCACGGTTACCAACCGCCGGGGCGAATCGGTGTATACTGGCACCACGCCGGCTGCTGTTATGCTCAAATCGGGCTCAAGCTTTTTCAAGCGCGAGATGTACAAGCTCGACTTTAACCTGCCTGGTTACGGCACGAAAACCACCACGCTGGAGGCCGACGTGAATGGCTGGTATTTTGGCAACCTCGTATTCGGAGGAGCCATCGGAATGCTCATCGTGGACCCTGCATCGGGCGCGATGTACCGCATTGCTCAGAAAGATGTGCAGGTGTCACTGTCTAAAACTGAAGCGATGAACTTCCTGAAGCCCTCGCCCACCGACTTGCAAATTGTTTCTATTGACCAGGTACCGGCAGCTCTGCGCGACCATGTGGTGCCGCTGAAATAGTAAGTGCCTAGTTCGGGCAAAAAGCAAAAAAGCGCTGGTTTCACCAGCGCTTTTTTGCTTTTTGCCCACTCATTACTCGCTCATTGCCCAAACACCGCCGCCGCCAGTGCCAGCACGGCCCGGCGCGTGGGCTCGGGCTGCTCCAGATACGCCTGGTGGCCGCTGCCTTCCAGAAACAGGGCGTGGCCCTCGGCGGGCAGCGCGGCCTGGCGCACGGCATCGTCGAAATGCACGGCTACGTCGTGCTTGCCGGCCACCATCAGCACCGGGAATTTGGCGGTGGCCAGCACTTTGGTGCGCTCGGGGCGGGCGGCCATGCCGCGCATGGCCCCGGTGATGGTGGCAACGGGCGTGGCCTTGCCAATTTCTTCCAGCAGCGCCCGGGCATCGGTCAGCTTATCACGGTTCGACGGCGCGAAGAGCGGGCGCACGAACGACTCCATGAACTTGGCCACGCCGTACTTTTCCACGAATCCGATGTTTTTCTCACGGTTCTGGCGCTTCTCGTCGGTATCGGCCAGGGCCGTGGAGTTGATGAGCGCCAGGCCGGCCACGCGTTGGGGCCAGCGCTCGGCCAGGGCCAGGGCCACGTAGCCGCCCATGCTGTGGCAGACCAGCAGCACGGGCTCGGGGCAGCCCTTTTGGTTGAGGTAATCGATGACGTGGCGGGCCTGGGCCTCCATCGAAAAATCGGGCACGGGGGCCAGGTTGGTGCCATGGCCCAGCAGGTTGGGCACCAGCAAGCGGTAGCCGTCGGGAAAAGTGCGGGTGAAATCGGTCCAGACCTCGCGGCTTTCGGCAAAGCCGTGGAGGAAAACGATGGTGGGCAGGTTGGGGGTAACGGACATGGGGGCAAATACCTTGCGAGACGGGTGGCGCGGCGATTTCGGAAGCTGCTCCGGCCGGGGCAGCACCGCGCCAGGAGCTCAGTTTTGTCAAAATTACTCATGCGGCGGCAGCAAGGTAGCCGCGCTTCTCCCCCGCGTGTTCCGCCACGTAGCCGGGCGCTGAACAATCACGCCAGCCCGGAGCTTAGGCAGGAGTAAATTACCCTCACTATGAAGCTCTTAGACCTTGTAAAGAAAACTTACCATCCTGTGCACGACTTCTGGGAGAGCCGCCGCACCAATTATTTCATCAGCGGGGTGCTGGTCAGCGTTTTCGTGCTGTGCATGGTGGTGGCCCTGCTCAATTACCTCGGCTGGCTGCCGGTGGGCGGCCTGCTGGGCCGGGTGCATTTCCTGCAAGCGGTGGAAATATCGTTTACGCTGCTGCTGTTTTTCGAAATGATAAGCCTGGTGTTCGTCATTCCGCAGTCCATTGCCAATTCCATCGGCAAGCAGATTGAGATTCTGAGCCTGGTGCTGCTGCGCTCGTCGTTCAAGGAATTCTCGCACTACAATTTTCAGCTGCCGCTGCAAAGCCAGCTCGAATCGGTGTACAAAATGGTGTCGGACGGCATCGGCGCGCTGCTGGTCTTTTTGCTGCTCTCCACCTACTACGGCGTGCAGCGCCACCGCGCCGTCACCCAGGAGGGCGACCGGCAGCAGTTCGTGGCCCTGAAGCAGTTTATCGCGCTGCTGGTGCTGGCCACCCTGCTCGTGCTCTCCGGCCACGACCTGGTGTACATGCTGCGCAGTGGCGTCTGGGTGCACTCGGTCGACCGGTTCTACCTGATTCTCATTTTTGCCGACTTGCTGTTTATGCTCGTCGCCTTTCGCTACACGCTGCACTACCCCGATATTTTTCGGTACTCGGCCTTCGTGCTGGTCACGGTTTTCATCCGGTTTTCGCTGCTGGCCCCGGTGTACTACAACGCCCTGCTGAGCTTGTTCTCGGTGCTGTTTGCCATTGCGGTGGTGCATTTCCACAACTTGTTCACCGATGGCCGGCTGGCGTACATCAACAAAAATCAGCCGCCCGAGAGGTAGCGGGCCGAACCTTCGGAGGGTGCGCCGGGCCGGGTTCAGGGTGCCGGATTCTGCTGATGCTGAAGCGCCTTTGTGAAACGGCGAGAACGGGGTGGCGGCGCGCCGGCAATGGGGATAATGACCACTGTGCAGAGCCTGCTATCTCGCCGGCTCAGGCCACCTTATGCGGGCTCTTTTCCCACATTTCGCGGAGCGCCGTTGAAAACAACGCCGTTCTTGCCGGACCTTTGGGCTCCTGAACCAATTGTCTTTCTATGAATCCTCTCGTTGACATCCGCCAGTTCGACCAAAGCCTGTGGCTGGATTTTATCAGCCGCCCGATATTGATTGACGGCAAGTTGCAGCGCCGCATCAGCGACGAAGCCCTGCGCGGCGTCACCTCCAACCCGGCCATTTTTGCCAAAGCCATCGGCGACAGCACCGACTACGACGCGGCCATTGCCGCGCTGGCCACGCAGGGCAAAACCAACGACGAAATCTACACCAGTCTGGCCGTGGCCGACGTGCAGCACGCCTGCGACCTGTTTCGGCCCCTCTACGACGGCGAGGGCCACGGCTCCGACGGCTACGTGAGCCTGGAAGTGTCGCCCACGCTGGTGAACGACACCGAAGGAACCATCACGGAGGGCCTGGAGCTGTGGCACGCCGTGAACCGCCCCAACGTGATGATAAAAGTGCCGGCCACGCTGGAGGGCCTGCCCGCCATCCGTCGCCTCATTGCCGAGGGCGTGAACGTGAACGTGACCCTGATTTTCAGCGTGGAGCGCTACAAATTGGTGGCCGAGGCATTTTTGACTGGCCTCGAAGACCGCGCCGCCGCCGGCAAGCCGCTGGCCCGCATCGATTCAGTAGCCAGCTTCTTTCTCAGCCGCATCGATGTGCTGATTGACCCGCTGCTGGAAAAAATTGCGGCCGAAGGCGGCGAAAAAGGCACCCTGGCGCAAAGCCTGGTGGGCGAAGTGGCCCTGGCCAGCGCCAAGCAGGCGTATCAGCTCTACAAGGAGCTATTTGCCGGCCCGCGTTGGGCCGCGCTGCAAGCCCAGGGAGCCGAAACCCAGCGCCTGCTGTGGGCCAGCACCGGCAACAAAAACCCGAAATACGACGACCTGAAGTACGTCGAAAACCTCATTGGCCCGCACACCGTGAACACCGTGCCGGTGGAAACGCTGGACATTTTCCGCGCCAAAGGCCAGCCCAAAGTGCGCCTCGAAGACGACCTGGAGCAAGCCCAGGAGGTGCTGCGCCGCCTGCCCGAGCTGGGCCTCAACCTGGAAGAGCTGACCAACCACCTGGAAGTGGACGGGGCCAAGAAATTCAACGAGCCCTTCGGTAAGCTGATGGAGTCCATCGACAGCAAGCGCCAGCAGGCCCTCACCGGAGCCGTGGCCGCCGCCACCATGCAGCTGGGCCAGTACCAGGCCGCCGTGGATGCCAAGATTCAGGCCCTGAACCAGCAGGACTTCACCACCGGTTTCTGGGATAAGAAGGCTGATTTGTGGGTGCAGGACGAGGCCGGCCAGGCCAGCATCCGCAGCTTCATGGGCTGGCTGCGCGTGGCCGAGACGATGGTGGGCCGCGTGGCCGAAATCGAGCAGTTTGTGCACGAGGTGAAGGCCGCCGGCTTCAAGCATGTGGTGGTGATGGGCATGGGCGGCAGCACCATGGCCCCCATCGTGTTCAAAGCCGCCTTCGAGCAGGGCGTGGGCGGCCTGCCCATGTCGGTGCTCGACACGACGGACCCCGGCACCGTGCGCGAGATTGAAGCCGCCGTGCCGCTGGCCGACACGCTGTTTATCGTAGCCAGCAAGTCTGGCACCACGGCCGAGCCGCTGGCTTTCGGCGATTATTTCTACGCTAAGCTGAAGGAGCTGAAAGGCGACAAGGCCGGCGAAAACTTCGTGGCCATCACCGACCCGGGCTCCAAATTCGTGACTGCGGCCACGGAGCAGGGCTACCGCCGCATTTTCCTGAACTTCTCGGAAGTGGGCGGGCGCTTCTCAGCCCTCTCCTACTTCGGGCTGGTGCCGGCGGCGCTCTACGGCCTGCCCATCGGCGAGATGCTGGCCCGCGCCGTGCGCATGATGCGCGCCTGCGGTGCCTACGGTCCGGTGGCCCACAACCCCGGCCTGGAGCTGGGCGCGGCGCTGGGCGTGCTGGCCGAGCAGGGCCGCGACAAGCTCACGCTCGTGGTACCCGATGCCCTGGCCGACCTCGGCCTGTGGCTGGAGCAGCTCATCGCCGAAAGCACCGGCAAAGAAGGCAAGGGCATTCTGCCCGTGGCCGGCGAGCCGCTGGGCGACGTGAGCATCTACGGCTCTGACCGCGTGTTTGTGTACGTGGGCTACCAGGGCCAGGCCGATGCAGCCAACACCGACAAGCTGCGCCAATTGCAGCAAGCGGGCCACCCGGTCATCACCATCCTCATGCAGGATGCGCTGGATTTGGGCGCGGAGTTTTACCGCTGGGAAGTGGCCACGGCCGTGGCCAGCGCCGTATTCGGCATCAACCCCTTCGACCAGCCCAACGTGCAGGCCGCCAAAACGGCCACCGATGGCCTGATGAAAGTGGTGGAAACTCAAGGCAGTCTGCCCGAAAAAACCCAGCCCGTGGCCCGCGAAAACGGCGTGGACTACTACGCGGCCGTGAGCGGCACCAATGCCGCCGAGGTGCTGCAAGCCTTCTTCGCCCAGACCAAGCCCGGCGATTTCCTCTGCCTGCAAGCCTACCTCACCGAAAGCCCCGCCGTGAGCGCCAGCCTGCAGGAGCTGCGCCTGCGGGTGCAGCAGCAGCTGCACATCGCCACTACGTCGGGCTACGGACCGCGCTTCCTGCACAGCACCGGCCAGTACCACAAGGGCGGCCCCGACACCGGTTTGTTCGTGCAGTTCACCGACGACAACCCGCAGGACCTGGCCCTGCCCGGCCGCTCCTACACCTTCGGCACCTTCAAAAATGCCCAGGCCCTGGGCGACCTTGAAGCCTTGCAGAGCTACCACCGCCGCACCTTGCGCGTGCACCTCGGCAGCAATGCCGAGCAGGGCCTGAAAACCCTGCTGGCGGCCCTGCCGAAGCTGGGGTAGCTGTCATTGCGAGGCCGGAGGCCGGGGCAATCCGTCCTGTCAAAACCAGGCATTTTCTAAATCGCCAAGCCCCGGTACTGTGTAGTATCGGGGCTTGTCACATTTCAGGGCTGGCCGCTGAGAACAGGACGGATTACGTCTCAGGGCTGGTCGCTGAGAACAGGACGGATTGCCCCGGCCTCCGGCCTCGCAATGACAAATGCCCCTAATGGCGCACCCCAAACTGATAAACCGTACCCGACCGAAACGTTTCTCCCGGCCGCAGAATGGTAGTCGGGAAATCGGGTTGATTCGGCGAATCGGGGAAATGCTGGGTTTCGAGGCAGAAGCCGGCGTGCTGGCCATACACGGTGCCGTTTTTGCCCGTAAGACTGCCATCGAGGAAATTGCCGGTGTAGAGCTGGATGCCCGGTTGGTCCGTCATGACTGCCATCGTGCGGCCGGAGGCGGGGTCGTACACGCTAGCGGTTACCCGCAGGCCTTCATTCAGCACAAAGTTGTGGTCGTAGCCGCCGGGCACCTGCGCTATCCGCTCGCCAATGGCGTGGGGCATCGTGAAATCGAAGGGCGTACCCGCCACGGACCGCAGCTCCCCGGTCGGAATCAGGGTATCGTCGACTACGGTGTAGCGGTCGGCGGCCAGGGTTATTTCGTGACTCAGAATATCCTTGCTCGTGCCGTGGCTCAGGTTGAAGTAGGCGTGGTTGGTGAGGTTGAGGGGCGTGGCCTGGTCGGTGGTGGCGCTGTAGTCGAGGCGCAGGGCGTTATCGGCGGTGAGGGTGTACACCACCGTCACGGTCAGGTTGCCGGGGTAGCCTTCTTCGCCATCGGGGCTGTGGTAGGTCAGGGTCAGGGTTTCGCCGGCGGCTGAGGTACCCAAAGCAGCTTGCCAGATGCGCTGGTCGAAACCCAGGGTGCCGCCGTGCAGGGCGTTGGGGCCGTTGTTGGTGGCGAGGCCGTAGTCCTGGCCGTCGAGCGTGAACCGACCCTTGGCAATGCGGTTGCCATAGCGCCCAATCAGCGCCCCAAAGTAGGGGTTTGACTTGCGGAAGGCCGGACTTTGATAGCCGCTCACCTCGTCAAAACCCAGTACCACGTCACCCAGCTGCCCAGTTTTATCCGGCATCAGCAGGCTGGTGAGCGTGCCACCGTAGCTGCTGATGGTGGCGATGGCCCCGCGAGCATTGCGCAGGGTGAAAAGCTGAACTTCGATGCCGTCGGTGGTGTGGCCGAAAGAGGTAGCAGTGGGCATGAGCGCGGAAAGGCTAAGAGAGTGGAAGCGACGTAATATCGATTCGAAAGTAGGCACTCAGGGCCGGGGCGCGGGTCGGCCACGTTATTTTATTAGCAGCTCCATACCTGGCGTGCGCCTCGATTGAAGCCGAAGCAACGGCCTTCGGTGAGCTGCCGGCCCTGGCTTCCCAAAAGGGCTAATGCCGTCCGTTCAATCGATTGGGGAGGCCGGATTTGCGGCACCTGACAGCCCGCGCCGCCAGTTTCAGCGCATCAAAAAGGAGGTGAACTACTCTGATTTTCTTATTGTTAAGCACTCTTGGACCAAAATAGGTCTGCTATCTTTTCCTTATCTTCAATCTATTCCGATTCCCGTTACCCAAGTCCCGACTCCGGTTGGGCAGGCCACCACGGCACCGGTAGCCTTCTCTCTAAATGACTACTATCATGACCACCACCGTACTATCCCCCGAGCAATTTATTCCGCAGTTTCAAACCCTGAACCCCGCGCAACACCAAAACCACGAGCTGAAAATCTGGCCCGGCTGCTTTGCCGCCGTCAAGGCCGGCAGCAAGCCCTTCGACGTGCGCGAAAACGACCGTAACTTCCAGGTCGGCGACGAGCTGCTGCTCCGCGAATACGAAACCGAAACCGAGCAGTACACCGGCCGCAGCCTCACCCGTTGGGTGAGCTACGTGCTGCAGGGCGGCGTATTCGGCATTCAGCCCGGCTGGTGCGTCCTCGGTTTCAGCGACCAGCCCCCGATACCCAGCGGCATCACCGATATCCGGCTCTGGTAGCCCCCACCTGGTATTTAGGCAAGCAGCTTTGCGGCACCCGCCACAGAGCTTCTCCGTCGTTGCCCCAAATCCCGGTCCGTTCGCCCAGCGCCGCCCTGCCGCCGCTGCAGTAACCTTCGTAGCTTCGGCTACCCCCGCCGCGCGGCGGTTCCCGGCAACGGGGGCCGCCGCGTGTTACTTTTGGGCCCGTCCCTTTGTTGAGAATCTCATGAACGAGCAGCTAGTTGTCAAGAATTTCGGCCCCATCAAAGACGCCACCGTGGACTTTAAGCGGGTGACGGTTTTCATTGGGCCAACGGGTGGCGGGAAGAGCACGCTGGCGAAGCTGGCGGCGATAATGAAGCAAAATGAGATTGTGAAGCAGGAAAAAATCGACCTAGATGACCTCCTAAGTACCTACTCAATCAAAAATTTTGAAACAGAAAGAATGCGGATTGACTGGACTAATTCCAATAGTTTGGGGTTTTCTGTAAACTATAGAAGCAAAGACAACGAGGAAAAAGCCCATACAAAAGCTGTCAACGAATTAAATTCAATGGTTGATATTGCCTATGATTCTCACAAAGTAAAAATCGAATCCTTAATTGATGAAGGAATCAAAGAGGCGTTGGAAGAACTCAGCATTGATATCCAACAAGTACCTATTAATCTATTAGACAGGGTAAAGGAACGCGCTAAAAGGGCAGCAAGTATAGCACTCCTTAAGCACATTGTTTTTCCTACTAAGCCCACTTATATTCCATCAGAACGAGTATTCTTACCCGCAATAGAATACTCATGGGCAGGCCTGATGCGTGATGATATTGGCTTGTCTAAACTCTTGCTAGAATTCGCGAATAGTTTTTCGCTGTCAAGAAAAGAAATTTCTGAACTAGACATTCAATTTCTTAATGTAAAATACCTGCATATAGACGGCCGCGACTTCATCAAAATCCCCGAACGCGAAGAGCCTCTAATGCTTCTAGAAGCCGCCAGCGGCATCCAATCCGTCACGCCGCTGCTGGTGCTGCTGGAGCATCTGAGCCGCAACACTGAGCAGGCGCAGAGCTTCATCATAGAAGAGCCTGAATTAAACCTGTTTCCAACTGCCCAGTTTGAGTTAGTCAAAATACTCGTTGAGAAATGTGCGCGGCTGGATGGCCAAAATGACTTGGTGCTTACCACTCACAGCCCTTACGTCCTCACGGCCTTAAACCTCATGTGCTATGCCTTCCGCATCGCGCAGCAGGACGAGGCCACCGCCAAGAAAGTGGCCCGGCTGATTCCACGCCACTGCTGGATTGACCCTGACCAATTTGCCGCCTACTACGTGGACCGGCCCGACACCAAGCGCAAGCAACAGGTGCGCTCCATCATCAATAAGAAAACCGGCCTGATTGAAGAAAATGAGTTGGATACCGCCTCAGACGAATTAGCCGACGTTTTCGACAAGTTGGTAAAGCTGCGTAAACCGTCGAAAACTGTAGCCAGCGCCAAATAATGAATGCTGAAAAAGTACGCCAGCACTCCCGCGTAGTGGCCGGCAGTTGCCTTGTCACGTTGAATGCCCGCCAAGCCGCGATTTACGACCACAAGAAAGGAGAAGACCAAGCCGCTGAAGACTTACGCATAGACGGGCGCTGCTATCTGCGCTCATCCCGCGAAGAGGGCGACGAATTTGACTTTATTGTCCGAAACGCTAAAGGTCAAGTTTTTCAGTTTTTAGCGGTGGATAAATGCATGTTTACTGACTCCGAAGGAAAAAGGTGTGACTGCATCATATTCAATGAATCGGTCACGCTGTTCATCGAGATGAAAGAGAACAAAGCTCGAACCCGGAAAGAGGGCCGAAAATCAGCTATTCGCCAGCTACGCCAATCAGTCGAATGGTTTCTAAGCGAAGGATTATTGGCCGAACTCGAAACGGTAGAAGTCATCGTTGCTAATGGGATTCACAAACGCCCGCCACGCTTTGACCAAAGTATTATTGACCGAACTACGGAGCTACAGCTAACCTTCCCAAACTTGAACATTCGCTACGGCGAGTTACCGTTCTACAAATTGTAACCACATAAAGAAGCCCCCGCAGCAACTGCTACGGGGGCTTCTTTATATTTAAAAAGCTCTTTCTGACCTACAGCAGCACCGTTTCCCGAGCCGCCGCCGTCATCTTAGCGCTCAGCTCGCGCACGGCCTGGGCGATGCCGGCGGCATCGAAACCACATTCTTTATACAGCTCATCCTGGGTGCCGTGCTCCACCACGCGGTCGGGGATGCCAAGGCGACGGACGGGCAGGCTGAAGCCGTGGTCGGTCAGGAATTCGAGCACGGCCGAACCGAAGCCGCCGGGCAGACAGCCGTCTTCCACCGTCACGATGGCGCGGTAGCGCCGAGCAATGTCGCGCAGCATTTCCTCGTCCAGCGGCTTGCAGAAGCGCATATCGTAGTGGCCCGCCGAGAGACCTTCAGCGGCCAGGGCAGCGGTGGCCTTCACGGCGTAGTTGCCGATGTGGCCGATGCTGAGGATGGCCACACCGCCCTCTTCGCCCTCGCGCACCACGCGGCCCGTGCCAATGGCCACGCGCTGCAATGGCGTGCGCCACTCGGGCATCACGCCCTCGCCGCGCGGGTAGCGAATGCTGAAGGGGCCGGCATTTTCGGGCAGCTGCGCGGTGTACATCAGGTTGCGCAGCTCCTGCTCGTTCATCGGGGCCGATACCACGATGTTGGGGATGCAGCGCATGTAGGCCAGGTCGTAGCAGCCGTGGTGGGTGGGGCCGTCGGCCCCCACGAAGCCGGCGCGGTCGAGGCAGAACACGACGTGCAGGTTTTGCAGGGCGACGTCGTGAATCACCTGGTCGTAGCCGCGCTGCATGAACGTGGAATAGACGTTGCAGAACGGCACCAGCCCCTGCGTGGCCAGGCCGGCCGAGAACGTAACGGCGTGCTGCTCCGCAATGCCCACGTCAAACGTGCGCTCGGGCATGGCGGCCATCATGATGTTCAGCGATGAGCCCGAGGGCATGGCCGGCGTCACGCCCATGATTTTGTCGTTGGCCTGGGCCAGCTCCAGCAGCGTGTGGCCAAACACGTCCTGATACTTGGGCGGCTGGGGTTTATCAGGCGTTTTCTTGGAGATTTCGCCGGTGATTTTGTCGAACAAACCCGGGAAATGCCATAGGGTCTGGTCTTGCTCGGCCAGGGCATAGCCCTTGCCTTTCACCGTGACGCAATGCAGCAGCTTGGGACCGGGAATGGACTTCAGGTCGTTGAGGATGGTGGCGAGATGCTGCACGTCGTGGCCATCCACGGGGCCGAAATAGCGGAATTTCAGCGCCTCAAACAGATTGCTCTGCTTGAGCAGCGTGGCCTTCATAGCCGCTTCTACTTTGCGGGCAATCTGCTGCGGGTTGGGGCCGAATTTGGAGAGCTTACCCAGCACGTTCCACAGCTCGTCGCGCACCTTGTTGTAGGTGCGGGAAGTGGTGATATCGGTCAGGTATTCCTTGAGCGCGCCCACGTTGGGGTCGATGCTCATGCAGTTGTCGTTGAGGATAACCAACAGGTTGGAATTCACCACGCCGGCCTGGTTGAGGGCCTCGAAAGCCATGCCGCCCGTCATGGCCCCGTCGCCGATGACGGCAATGTGCTGGCGGTCGAATTCACCCTTGTAGTCGGAGGCCACGGCCATACCCAGCGCCGCCCCGATGCTGGTGCTGCTGTGGCCCACGCCGAAGGCATCGTACTCGCTTTCGCTGCGCTTGGGAAAGCCCGACATGCCGTGGTAGCGGCGGTTGGTGGGAAACTGCTCGCGGCGGCCGGTGAGGATTTTGTGGCCGTAGGCCTGGTGGCCCACGTCCCAGACCAGCTGGTCGTGGGGCGTATTGAAGACGTAGTGCAGGGCCACGGTCAGCTCGACCACGCCCAGCGAGGCCCCGAAGTGGCCGCCGTAAATGCTGACGGAATCAATGATAAAATCGCGCAGCTCGGTGCTGAGCTGGACTAACTGCTCGGGGGCGAGCTTCTTGAGGTCGTCGGGCGAGTCAATCGCCGCCAGGAGCGGGCCGGGTTCAATTATCATCGGGGCAGGCGTGGTGGGAATGAGTGACGGGGATGTAACCGCCTGACCCGCTAAAAGATTATCGGGCTGGCACAAAGGTACGACCGCGGGCGAAGTGCGGTTGTTAGGCGGCGATAGAATCGGGGCCTTGGTCGGGGATTCGGACTTGATAATCTATTTAATGGCAGCACGGGCGACTTTCAGAAAGACCTTTGCACATCGGCAAGCTGATTGAGGCGATTACTGGTTAAACAAGTAGGCAGCCTTGCCGGAAAGAAGTAAGCCGGATGCAACCTCCGGGCAGAATTATGGCACTTTGGCCGTTATGAATTGTATGAGACAAAAATTACCGGTTAGCGCCGTTTTGCTATCTACCCTGCTGGGCATCAGCCACTTGGCCGCAGGCCAGCAGACTCCGGCCGGAGCACGGCCCGCTCCGGCCGCGCCGGCGGCACCCCGCGCCGCCACGGGCCGCGTAACCGGCACCGTAACCGATGCCGCCACCGGCAAGCCCGTATCGTACGCCACGGTGGCCGTGCTGGAAACGGGCACGGGCAAGGTGGTGAACGGGGGCGTGTGCGGCGACGACGGCAAGTTTGTGCTACCCGGCATTCCGGCGGGCACCTACACGGTGCAGGTGAGCTTCCTGGGCTATAAAAACGAGGCGCGCCCCGGCGTGACCGTGCCTGCCGGCGGTGTGCTCGAGCTGGGCACCGTGGCCCTGGCTGCCACGGCCCAGAAGCTGGGCGAAGTGGTAGTGGTGGCCCAAAAACCGCTGATTGAGGAGCGGGTGGACCGCACGGTGTACAACGCCGAAAACGACCAGACCGCCCGCGGCGGCGACGCCACCGACGTGCTCAAGCGCGTGCCGCTGCTGAGCGTGGACCTGGATGGCAACGTGAGCCTGCGCGGCTCCAGCAACATTCGGGTGCTCATCAATAACAAGCCCTCGACCATCGCGGCCAGCAGCATTGCCGACGCCCTGAAGCAGATTCCGGCCGACCAGATTAAGACCGTGGAGGTCATCACCTCGCCCTCGGCCAAGTACGACGCCGAGGGCTCGGGCGGCATCATCAACATCATCACCAAGCAGAACACGCTGCGCGGGGCCACGCTGGGCGTGGACCTGAGCGTGGGCATCCGGAGCAGCAACCTGAGCCTGAACGGCGGCCTGCGCACCGGCAAAATGGGCTTTTCGCTGGGTGGCTTCGGCCGGGCGACGTACAACGTGCCGGGCGAGTTCTCGAACACGCAGCTGACGCGCAGCATCGCCGATGGCTCGGCCACCACCACGCTGCAATCGGCCAACACGCGCCAGCAGAACGTCTTCGGCCGCTACACGCTGGGCTGGGACTACGATATCGACAAGTTCAATTCGCTGCAGGCCTCCGTGGCCTACGGTACCCGCAGCGGCCAGAACTACCAGGACGGCCTGCTGCGCACCAGCTTCCGGGGCGAGTCTGCCACGGGAACTCCCTTCGGCAGCGACCGGCGCGACACGTATTCGAAGGACCTGTCGGGCACCGTGGATGCCAGCCTGAACTACACGCACAACTTCGAGAAGCCGCAGCACGAGTTCAGCATCCTGACCTTGTTCAGCCGCAACGACCGCACCAACAGCTTCGTCAACAACATTCTGAGCTCGACACAGCCCGGCCCGACCCGGGTTGTGAACGACAACCCCAGCTACAACGAGGAATATACGGTCCAGCTTGACTACCAGAACCCCATCAGCAAAACCCAGATTCTGGAGATGGGGGCGAAGAACATTCTGCGGCGGGTGAATTCGGACTACGCCACCGCCCGCTTCGGCGCCAGCGGCGAGCTGCTGCCCGTCGTGGGGCTTACGTCCAGCAACGTGTTCACCTACCGCCAGAACGTGACGGCCGCCTACGTGGCCTACACCCTGGGGCTGCCCAAAGGCTTTACGCTGAAGCCCGGCCTGCGCTACGAGTACACCACTATCAACGCTGATTTCGCTAATTCCACCGAGGCCGTCAACATTCCCGACTACGGCGTGCTGGTGCCCAGCGTGAACTTCTCGCGCAAGCTCTCGAACGGCAACGTGCTGAAACTGGCCTACAACAAGCGGATTCAGCGCCCGTCGCTGCAATTCCTCAACCCCAACGTCAACGCCCAAAACCCGAAGAACATCAGCTTCGGCAACCCCCTCCTGGACCCTGAGTTCACCAACAACTACGAGCTGGGCTACAGCACGGCCTACAAGCGCCTGAACCTGAATTTCAGCACCTTCATGCGCAACACCACGGGCTCCATCGAGGCCCTGCGCACGGTGCGCGGCCTCGATACGGTGCAAACCAGCTACGCCAACATCGGGCGGCAGAATGCCTACGGCGGCAGCCTGTTTGCCAACATCAACAACGGCAAGCTCAGCCTGAACGCCGGCACCGATTTCTACTACGTCACCCTCACCAACAACGTGCCCGACCGCAATTTCAACGCCGCCAACGAGGGCTGGGTGATGAGCGGCCGGGTGTTTGGTTCCTACAATTTCACGCCGATATGGGGCTTGCAGGCCTTCGTGTTTTACCGCGGCAACCAGGTGCAGCTGCAAGGCGACCAGAGCGGCTTCGGCGTATACAGCCTCAGCGTGAAGCGCGACTTTGCCGAGAAGCGCGGCAGCATCGGCTTTGGGGCCGAGAACTTCTTCTCCGCCTCCGGCATCGTCATCCGCAACAACGTGACCTCGCCCCTCATCGACCAAACCAGCCGCAACCTGCTGCGCAACCTCAGCTTCAAGGTGAACGTGAGCTACCGCATCGGCAAGCTCACGGTGGACCAGCGCCCCCGCCGCGGCAAGAGCATCAACAACGACGACCTCAAAGGTGATGGCGGTGGCGGTGGTGATATTGGTGGCGGTGGCGGTGGCGCTCCTGGCGGCGGTGGCGGGGCCCCGGCCGGCGGCGGTGGCCGCCCGGCTGGCGCACCCGGCACCCGGCCCGCCGGCGCACCCGGTGCGGCCCCCGGCACCCCTGGTGCCCGGCCCGGCGGCTATCCTGGCGCACCCGCTGGCGCGGCTCCCGTAGCGGCCCCGGGCACGCAGCCCGCCCCTGCCCGCGACTCGACCACAACCCAGCCCAACGCAATGCCCGGCCCTGTGCCCGCTACCCCGGCCCCGAGCGTACAGCCGGCCGATTCGACCAACCAGCGGCCCGCCGTCCCGGCCGGCAACCCCATTAACGCGCCAGCCAACGCACCATCGCCGGGCACGACTACGCCGGGCGGCATCACGCCGGCTGGCAGCCCCGGCGGGCGGCCATAGCGGCTCAGGCTATGAAAGTTAGGAGTCAAGAGTTAGGAGTCAAGAGTGAGGACTATATGGGCTTACTATTTAATCTCTTAACTCCTCACTCTTAACTCCTAACTCCTAACTATCACAGCCGGGCTCGCCGGTCGAACCGTTCCAGCACCAGCGGGAAAATCACCAGCTCGCCAAACAGCGCCCCGACGATGGCCACGGCCGTGAGCGCCCCAAACAGCTGCACGGTTTTGAGCGAAGCCAGCAGCATAACCGCGTAGCCGAGAAACAGAATAACGCTGGTGAGCACCACCGTAGGCCCAATGTGGGCCACGGTGGCCCGCCGGGCCACGGCCGGCAGCTCGCCCCGGAGCCGGCCCTGCTGGTAGGCGTGGATGAAGTGAATACTGTCGTCGGTGCAAAGGCTGAGCACGATGGCGGCGATGCTGGCCGTGGCCGCGTCGAGGGCGATGCCCGCCCAGCCCATCACACCCAGCAGCACCAGCACCGGAAACAGGTTGGGCACCACCGCCAGCACCGCCAGCCGGAAATTGCGGATAAATGCCCAGGTGAGCAGAAACACCAGCCCGAACGAGGTGAGCAGGCTGTTGGTCTGGGAGGTGGTGACGTAGGCCGTGATGCGGGCGTACATGGGCTGGTAGCCGGCGGGCGTGACGCGGGCCACCGGCCCCAGCGTGGCCCGCGCAATGCCCAGCACCGTGGCCATGCGGGCAGTGAGCTGCCGGGCCGAGAGCATCGGGCCCGCTACCGTGATGCGGCCCGTCTGGCTGGGCTCGTGCACATACTGCCGGGCCAGGGCCGGGTAGCTGGCCCGCAGCTGCGCGTGCACGGCCCGCACCACGCCCTGGCTGTGCAGGGCGCGGCGGGCTTTGGGGCCAAACCGGGGCTCCAGCGCCGCCAGGTACAGCGACTGAAACCCGAACCCCGCGCCCGCGCCGGGCATGGTTTGCACCGAATCGGCGAAGGCCACGGCGGCTCGCAGCACCCGGCTGCTATCGAGGGTGAGGCCGGGGCGGGGCTGCACCAGCAGCTCCAGGGGCATGTAGGGGCCCCAGGCGGCTTCCATGGCCCGGTGGTCGGTCACGACCACGTAGTCGTCGGGCAGGTAGCCCAGGGTGTAGGTGTCGCTGTGCAGGCGCGGGAGGCCGGCCAGCAGCGCCAGCATAAGGCCCACGGCCAGGGCCGCGAACGCCCGCCGGTGCCGCAGCACCAGCTCGTACAACCGCAGCACCGCGCCCCCGGTGGCGCGGGTGGCCCGCGGCACCGGCCGGGTGAGCGGCAGAATCGTGACCCCCAGCAAGAACGTGAGCCCCAGGCACAGCGCGATACCGAGCGCCGCGAACAACCCGAAATCGCGCAGAATGGCCATCGGGCTGGTGAGCAGCGCCAGGAAGCCGGCGGCCGTGGTCGTCATCGTGAACAGGCAGGGCTGAAACACGTTGCGCAGGGCCTGCAAGGCACTGGCCCGCGGCGTGTCGGTAGCGGCGGTGGGCAGCAGGTTGCGCTCGTTCACCACGTGCATCGAATCGAGAAAGCCCAGCAGGATGATGACGATGGGCAGCAGCACGGTAAGCAGGTTGATACGGTGCCCCAGCGCCCCATACACCCCCAGCGTGAGGTAGGTGGCCAGCCCCACGATACCCAGGGTGTAGAGCAGCAGGTAAAAATTGCGGTAGATGACCAGAAAAATGGTGAACATCAGCAAGTAGCCCACCCCCAGAAAAAGCCCAAAATCGTGCTGCGACAGCTCATTAAGCCCCGCGAATACGACTCCCACCCCGCCCAGCAAGGCCTGCCCGGGGGCGAAGTGCCGGTACACCACGGCCCGCACCCGGCCCAGAATTGCCCCCCGACGATTGTCGAAATCGGGCAATTGGCGCAGCACCACCAGCAGGCGCGTGGCCCGGTAATCGGGGCTGAAAAGCTGCCCGCGCAGCGTGGGCAGCTCGCCCAGGGCCGCCCGCACCGTGCCGGCCGTGGCCCCCGGCGGCAGCAGGGCCCGGGGGGCTTCCGCACCGAGCAGCCCCCCCCGGCCCGGCAGCTCCGTGGTACCGGCGCCCAGCACCTGGGCCACTTCGGGCAGCCCCGCCAGCTCGGCGCTGAGGGCCCGCAGGCCCGCGAAATACCCCGGCGTGAGCACCGTGCGGTCATCCTTCACCACCACCACCACCACTTCGTCGTTGCCGAAGCGCCCCTGAAAGTCGCGGTACGCGGCCAGGGCCGGGTCGTCGGTCAGGAACCAGGCCGACAGGTTGTTATCCACGACCAGGGCGGCCTGCACGCCCGGCCACAGCACTACGCAAGCTACCCCGGTGAGGGCGAGCAGCAGCAGGCGGATTTTATAGAGAAAGGCCATTGGGGGGAGAGGGTCCTGGGCTGATTTAAGAACGTCATGTCGGGCGCAGCCGAGATATCCCGCTCGGGGCAGTACTCCATGCTGTTGCTGCAATTGAGTTACCAAATCACGCGAAATATTCCGGCTGCGCTCGACATGACGGGCCGACGGGCGTTTCCCCGCTCAGCCTCCCAGCGCTCGCCCAAACAGGGCGTAATGGGCCACCTCCGCCGGTAGCCCATCGGTGAAGTGCCGGGAAAAATTATCGGAGCGCATCAGGCAGAAGATGATTTCCTGGTAGAATTCCCGGAAGCTCATCATGCCATACGCCCCGAGGTAGCTCATGAGCTGCTGCTGGCGAAAATCGGGGTGGACGCCCACGGTTTTGGCCAGCAGCGTTTTGCGCGGCAGGCGCGGGTAGTCGCGGGCAAAATCGGGTGCTGTGGTGGTCGCCAGGCGTAGCGGGGCGTAGTTGGGCTGGCAAAAGCTGAGGGCCACGAGCTGCCCCGTGGGCCGGTCGCGGAACAGCACCGACGTGTGCGGGCACAGCCCCGCCGCGAACCCGGCATTGTATTGCCGCCGGAACTGCGCCGGCGGAATGCGCCGATAAGCCGGGTTGGCGCTGAAAATGCCGTCGACCAGCGCGTGCAGCTCGGTTTCGTGCTGCTGCCAGGTGTCCGGGTTCAGCGGAATCAGGTCGAAGGGAATTTGCTGGAAGGCGGCCAGCAGGTCGGCCTTGCGGCCGTAGGCTTCGGGCACGGTATCGGCCCGAATCAGCCGGCTTTCAAACGTGAGACTGGGGGTAAAACCCAGCTGCTCCAGCAGCGCCGGGTAGTAGGCCGGGTGGCCGGGCTCGCGGTCGAACACTCCCCAGGAAGGAGCCGCGCCCAGCCGCAGCCGGTACGCCTGAAAAGTATTGAAGTTGAGTGGCCCCAGCAGCCGGGCATAGCCGCGCCGCCGCGTTTCGGCCGCCAGCCGGGCAAAAGCTTCGCGGTTCAGCGCCAGGTCGTCGGTAGTCTCCCAGAAGCCGAAATACGCCTCCCCGCCCTCGTGCGGAAAGATGCCTACGACCCGCAGCGCGACGTGGTCGGTGAAAACGACGATGTTGTTGCGCGCTGCTTCCGCCTGAAACAGGTCGAGGATGGCGACGGGGTTTTCAGCCGGCCGGCTGGGGTGAATAGCAGCAGGGATTTCGAAAAAGGAAGCCGGCAGCTGGCCTGTAAACGCCTGACTGGTGATGGACATGAGGAGAGTTGACAGTTAAGAGTTGAGGGTTAAGAGTTGAGGGTTGAGGGTTGAGGGTTAAAGATTTGCCAGCGAAATTTTTAACCCTTAACTTTTAACTCTTAACTCTCCCCAATCTCCCCCGTCCGCCCATCCAGCCAAATGCGCTGGCCGGAGTGCAGCCGCTTGGTTACGCCCGGCACGTTGATAATGGTAGGGATGCCGAGCTCGCGCAGCAAAATGACCGAGTGCGACAGCGAGGAGCCTTTTTCGATGATGACACCCCGGCACATGGGGAACAGGGCCGCCCAGCCGGGGTCGGTGCGCAGGGCACACACGATTTTGCCGCTCACGTCGAGGTTGCCGCCGGGGTCGGTGATGACGAGCACCTCGCCCTCGACCGTGCCGGGATAGCAGCCCGTGCCGCGCAATGCGCGGGGATTTTCGGGCGGCGCGGCCCCGCTCACGGGCGGGCTCGGCACGGTCACCCGCGAAGGCACGTCCTCACGGGCGTAGCCGGCAAACTCGCGGCGGCGCTGCGCTACCAGCGTCGGCAGGGCGGGCGCAGGGTCGGGCCGCGGGGCATCTGCCGCGCCTGGCGTAGCGGCTACTACTGCGGCGGTGGCTATTTCATCCTCGGTGAGCCAGAAGATTTCCGCTGGTTCGGCCAGCTGGCGCTGGGTGGTCAGGTGCTGGCCCAGAGCCAGGTAGAGGGTGCGGTACATTCCAAAAAGGCGTGTCCGCTCCAGCCGCAACGCCTCGCGGTAGCCGATGGCCCGCTGCAGCTGGCGCAGGGCGGCCCAGGTTTGGCGGCGCCCCCAGAAGGGCCGGCCGGCCAGGCGGGCGGCCAGCTCCTGAAGGGCCCGCTGGTGCAGCGCATCGCCGGGCCGGGCGGTGGGCGGCGGCGGGGGCTCGGCCAGCAGGAAATTGCGCAGGTACTGGTAAAAGACCTCGGGCGCGACCCGCATGGTGCGGGTTTCCAGCTTGAGCTCGCCGGCCGTGCGGTCGCCGTACTGGCCGATGAACCCCTCGACTTCACGGTAGAAATCGGGGGCCGTGCGGGCCACTTGCGCGTGGACATCGGGGGGCAGGGCCAGCAGCAGCTCGCGGAGCGCGGGCCGGGGCCAGGCCAAGCGGGCGAGGGCCTGGAGGCGATGGGTGGGCTGGGTGCCGGCCAGCTGCGCATCGCCGGCCAGGTAGCGGCTCAGAAACTCGTCCGGGTCCGCGATGCCGGCTTTTTGCAGGGCGCGGGCCACCCGGCCGTTGGCCATCATCACGTAGAAATCGTTGATGATGGGCGTGGTCCAGCGGTCCAGCAGCGCCGCGTCGAGCCGGGCTTTTTCGCGCAGCAGCGCCGCCGGGGGCAGCGTGGCCAGGGGCAGGGCGTAGAAGCGGCCGTACTCGGCCCGAAAGTGCGCGTGAAAGGCCGCTACCCGCGTTTTCAAATACCCAAAGGCCCAGAGCAGCCGCGCCAGGTTCAGGGCCAGGCGGGGCAGCAGGCGCAGGCTGGCGGCCAGGGTTTTGCGCTGGCTGGTTACGAAATCCACGGGTTCTTCCAGGCCCATCATGCGCTCCATGTCGGCCTTGTTTTGCCGAAAGGCGGGCAGCAGCTGGAGGCCCCGGTACCAGTTGTTGATGTTGTAGTAAATCCGGCCCCGCACCAGGCCCAACAGCTGCGATACCACGGCTTCGTGGGCCGCCACCTGGGCGGCCGGCAGGCCCAGCACCCGCATGGTTTGGCGGTACACGGTGGCATAGGCGCGCTGCGCGAAGCTGAACGTGAGCGGCGTAGTTACTCCGCAGTAGCTCTCCTGAATGTTGGAATTATCGTACACCACCACCTCCGGAATGGGCTGCGTGATAGGCCGGGCCTGCACTACCCACACGCCGTCGGCCGTGGCCACGAACTCCACATCCTGCGGGCCGCCGAGCGCCTGTTCGAGGCGGGTGCCGAGGGCGAATAGCTCGGCGAGCTGGGCGGGCGTGAGGCAGGCGCGGTTTTGGTCGGGCGCGGGCACGGCGGCCAGGTGTAGGGTGGCATGGGAGTCGGCCTTTGTTCCAGCAGCGCCAACAGCTTCAGCAATTTCAATAACTTCATCGGAAGTCGGGGCAACTGCATCAATATTACCGTCAACAGCAAGGTCATTGACGTCGGTACTAACGTCAGCGACCGCCACCAACTGCTCAGGCTTGTGGGCGATGGCGTGGCGGGATAGCTGGCCGGTTTGCTTGGTGAAGTAGAACTCGTCGGGTTGCAGCGTACCGCCCACCAGCCCTTCACCAAAGCCCCAAACGGCATGAATGGCCAGCTCCTGCGGGAACTCGGGCAGGGTGCTGAACAGCACGCCGCTGGCCACGGGCCGCACCTGCCGCTGCACCACCACGGCCGGCCGGGCCACGGCCAAGCCCCGGTGCTGCCGGTAGGCAGAGGCCCGGTCGGAATAGGCACTGGCCGCGCACCGCGCCACGGCGTCCAGCACCTGCGGCAGCGTGGTCAGGTTCAAAAATGAGTCCATTAGTCCCGCGAAAGCAGCCTGGCCCCCATCCTCGTCTACTACCGACGAGCGCACCACCACCGGCTGCCGCGGAAAACCCCAGGCCGTGAGGCAGTCGCGCAGGGCTTGCTCATCAGCAGTTGTGAGGGTAAACTCCAGGAGCCGGGCGCGGCGTTGAGCCAGGCCCTTGGCATCCGTTGGCAACCCGCGCAGCAGCGCGTCGAAGGTTTCGGCCGGGATTACGGCGAAGTCGGGCACGGGCACGCCGGCGGCAAGCAGGCGGCGCAGGCCGTGGCCTTTGCCGCCGAGGGCCTGGGCGGCGGTGAGCTGGGAAGCGGTCAGGAACATGGGGCTAGATGGTCGGTCGAATCGCACTTACAATCACGGCTACATAGCTTCCCAGCAGCGCCAGCGACACCAGCTTTTCGGCTGCCCGCACCAGCTTTTCGCGGGGCCGCCACAGCGCCACGCCGTAGGCGGCCACCGTGGCCAGCAGCAGCGCGGCCAGCAGGCCAAACGCTTCCCCGCCCGCGCCCAGCCGGGCCAGCAGTTGGGCCTGGGCACCGGCGCTGGCCAGCACCACCACCAGCACCGCCGCCACCGCCCCGCCGTAGCCCAGTGTGCGGGAATAAGAATCGACCCCGGCCCGCTCGGCGGCTGGCGTGCGGATTTTGCGGGCCAGCTCGAACGCGAAGCCGCCCAGCAGGCTCAGCAGGGCCAGCAGCCCGCCACCGCCCGGCCCGAACTGCGCCGCCGGGGCATACGCCAGCCACAGCCAGCCAATCACCAGCGGCATGATGAGCATATGCGTGCCAGCGTACAGCAGCAGCCGCGCCCGCAGCCAGGCCGGGGCGCCAAACTCGTAGCGCATCAGCAGGCTGTAGCCGAATAGCAGGCCCCAGCCCAGCACCACCGGGCCGCCCCGGTGCGCCGACCACGCCAGCTCCAGCCCCGCGCCCGCCCAGGCCAGCAACCGCAACTGGCCCAAGCGAACCCGGCCCGATTGCAGCACCCGCTCCGGATGCAGCACCGCATCGGAGGCGAAATCCTTGATTTCATCGAACACGCGCAGCCGGAAAAAGAAGGAGATGGTGGCCGCCATGCCCCCGATTTCGGCCCAGCCCAATGCCGATGGAAATGCCCCCGGCCCGCCCGCTACCCGGCCCGCCACCACGAACACCGTGGCGAACAAAATGGCAAACAGCGCCATGTTCACCACCGGAAACCGCTCGCGCAAATACGCCCATAAGTTCTTGATATTCATGATACAATCAGCGCTTCCGGCTGGCATTTTTCCCGAACGATTTCACTGGCCCGGCGCGGCTCCGGCAGTGCGCCCGGCAGCTCCAGCGGCCGCAGCTGCGCCAGGGTGTCGAAGTAGCTGTCCACCACCCTTGGCAGGAAGGGATAGGGGCTTACCGAGTGCGCCATGAGGTACATGCCGAGGCGGTGCAGGCCGAAATCCAGCGCGGCATAGCCGGCTCCGGCCCGGAAGGCGGCGGCATCGGCGTAGTGGCCGGTGAGGCCGTGCAGCACCTGCCGGTAGTGCTCCAGGTAGCCCAGCCGGAGGCCGTACCGGTCGGGTCCGAGCACGAAGCTGAGCAGCTCCACTACGTCGTACTGCGGTACGTGCCAGGTGGCCAGCTCCCAGTCGTAGGCGCACAGGCGCAGGCCGTCGGGGCTGGTTTTGAAGCAGGTATTGCGCGGGTTGAGGTCGTTGTGGATGAGGGTTCTGGGCATCGTCTCCAACACCGCCCAGTAAGCCGGAATTTGGGCGATGGCCGTGCGCAGGGTACGCTGCCGGGCGGCCGTATACAAGTCCGGAAAATGGGCGGCGGCGTTGGCCAGCAGGGCTTCCCAGAGGGGCGCGAGCTGCCGCATGTGGGCCAGCGAAGGCTGGTCGTCGAAGCCATGCGGGGGCGAGGGCGTGAGGTGGGCGGCGTGCCAGGCGGCCAGCTGCGTGAGCGCCGCCCTAATGTGCGCGTCGGTCCACGCCTCCGGAGCCATCACCGAGTTCAGCAGGGTCACATCGTCGAGGTACTCCATCAGCACGCAGTAGGCTTGCCGGGCATCGTCGGCATACACGCCCCAAATGGTGGGCATGAGGCCGGCGATGGGCAATTGGTAGGCGGCCAGCTCGCGGCGGTGGGTGTGGTGAAAGCCCGTGCGGGCCGCAAACTGCGGGTACACCGTGGCCAGCGGCTCGCCGCAGGCCTGGGCGAGGCTGGCGAGCATGGCCGAAATCTCGCGGCCGGGCGGCTTCACCTTCAGCACCAGGCGCTGGGTTTGGCGGCGGCCGTCGGCTTCCAGCGTCACGGCCAAGCCGAAGTGGCCGATGGCCGCATCAGTCTGCCCCGCCGTGAGCGCCGTGAGGATGCTGGCCGAGCTGTCGAGGGCCAGTGGGGCCACGGCCAGCACGCGAATCTGGCGGGCCGGGGCGTGGGCGCGCATCATTTCTTCCAGAAAAATGGGACGCAGGAAATCAGCCGTGGTCATCATATCGAGTTGGAAATAAATTGATTGGAAACCGGTGCGGCAAGCAGCGCCGGCACGCGGGCCAGCGCCGTGCGGGCGCTCAGCACCCGCACGTTGCGAAAAAAGAAGCAGCCGTCTTCGTGGGCCAGCCGGGCTTGCGCGGCGGCCGGCAGCGCCTCGCCCGCCGGGCCGGCGGGGTGGTGCTGGTCCTGCAGCAGGTTCCAGTAGAGGAGGCGCAGGGGCCGGCCGGCGCTGACTTGCAGGCCCGCGCACACCCGCTCAAACTCGGCCGGACTGGCGTATTCGAAGATGTTGGAAAGGCTGGCCTTCGTGACGGTGCGGCCGGGCGCGGTGCTCAGGTAAGCCACGGCCTCGCCGGTGGTGATGCGGAGGCGGGGCAGCAGCTGGCGCAGGCGGCCGTGGTTGCGGCGCTGGTAGCAGGCCGGCAGCAGGGTTTCGGGCAGGCCCTGGGGGCCGAAAAAGAAGAAGCGGAAGAAGAAGTTGTCGCGCACCAGCTTCGTGGCGATGAGCTGCCGCAGGCGGCCGTAGAACGTAGCCCCGCCCGACTCCGGCGCGTACCGGAACAGCGCCGGGTCGCGCCCCTTGCTCAGGTTGGCCGCGTCGAAATAGGCCACGAACGCTGCCCGGAAGACCGGCCCATCAAGCTCCGCCGCGAAAAAATCGCGCTGGGCCGTCACGCTTTCAAAGGCCAGCAGCTGCCGCAGTTTCGCCTGCAAATCGGCCGGCAGCGTCGGCAGGAAACCCGTGACGTAGCCCTCCAGCCGGCCCGCCGGGAGCAGGCCCGCCGGGTGCGCCGCGAAAAAAGGCTCCCAAAAAGCCCGCAGCTCAACCGGTAGGCTGGCCGCCACTTGCCCCCAGGCCCGCGCCACCGGCGCGGGACCGTCGAAACCCATCAGCGCCCGCAGCACTTCCGGCTCGTAGTGCGCGATGAGGTAGCACTTGAGGCGCAGCAGGGCATTTTGCACGGGGTTCAGGTCGATGGCCGTGACCTGGCGCGGGCCGGCCAGCAAGGCATTCAGCACGTTGCAGCCGGCTGAGGTCACGACCAGCACGTGGTCGGCCGGGCCGATGGCCAGGGCCGCGTGCAGCGTCCGGCTGTCTTCCCACACCAAAGAGTAGCGTACCTGGTCGAGGGCGAGGTTGGCGAATTCAGAGTTCATAATTGACGGAGGTTTTTTGAGTTAAAAGTTGAGAGTTAAAATCCTTGATTATCAATTTTTTAACTCTAAACTTTTAACTTTTAACTAATTTTTCAACTGCTGCCGGATTAGCGGAGTCGGTCGTAGCGGATTTTGGAATGATGCCGGGCATCGACGGGCAGGCGCGGCCGAAACTGCACGGCCCCGCACAAGCCGGGCGGGAAGTCGCGGGCCAGCACCTGGGCAATGGCCCGCGGGCAGGCCGGCCCCTGCACAAACACCGTGAACCCGGCGGCCCCGGCCCGCGCGGCCACCCGCTCCACGCCCGGCAGCTGGCTCAGCACATGCTCAATCTGATAGTGCTGCACGCCCTGGTGCAGGCGTTCGTTGCCTTTTCGTCCCGTTAGAAACAGCTGTCCGTCTGCCACATAGCCGTAGTCGCCGGTGGGCAGCCACTCGCCCGGCTGGGGGCTGGCTACGTGCGCGCCCCGTACCAGCACCTCGCCCACGGCCTGCCCGCCCCGCAGCCGACCCAGCGGGCGCAGCTGCCACTCCAGCGCCGGATGAAACCCTCCCACGTAGTAGCCGGCGCACGGGTCGGCGGGCACCGCGCCCACCCGCCGCACGGCAATGGGCTCCGCTTCCGACGACCCGTAGATGACATGCACGGCTGCCCCCGGAAAGCAGGCCCGCAGCTCCTGCACCAGCCCCTCCGGCACCGGCGAGCCGCCCACGCCAATGCCGACCACCGCCGGCAGCGCCACCGGGTGCTGCCGCAGATACTTCAGCAGGGCGCTGAAATAATGCACGTTGCCGGTCAGCGTCTGCACCTGCTCGCGCACCAGCTGGGCCACCAGCCGGGCCGGCTCCGGCGGGCCGCCAGCCCACGGCACATCGGGCATGATGCTCAGCACCCCCGCCGCCAGGTTGTGCAGCAGCAGGTTGGGAAACAGCGGAAAATCGCGCTGCCCCGCCCACGGCGGAAAAACTTCTTTTATGGCTTCATGCTGCGCCCGCAGCACCCCGTGGCCGCGCCGGATGGCCTTGGGGGCTCCCGTCGAGCCCGAGCTGTGCGACACCAGCGCCGCCTGCCCGGCGACCACTGGGACGGCCGGTTCCGTTGGCTCGGCCGGTTCCGTCACGGTATTCACATCCACGAGGCGCAGGCCCAGCATTCGCGCCAGCAGCCGCACGCCCCGCCCCGGCCGCTGCACGATAATCGTGCGGATGCCGCCGCGGCGCAGCAGCCACCACAGCTGCCAGGGCGAAGCGCCGGCCGGCGGCAGCATGGGCACGGCTCCCCGCGCCTGCACGGCCAGCAGGGCACACACCAAATCCATGCCCACGGGCAAGGCCAGCAGCACCGGCGTGCCGGCGGCCATGGGACTCAGCGCCTCCCGCACTGCCTGCGTCCGGCTCAGAATAGCCGCCCCGGTGAAGGCGCGGCGGCCCGCCGGGCCACCCGGCCATACCACCAACGGCTCTTCAAAAAGCCGTTGCAACGTAGCGCGGATAAGCTCAAAGAAATTCGGGGCCATAACGACGTAGTGAGGAGCCGGACGAAGCGGCGAGTAAAGGTGACGGCTCCGCTGCGCTAAGGCAAACTGATTATTATCAAAACAAGACCCTGAACAATCGGCAATATTACGTATTATGCATTGATTTTTAAGATATTACACGTATTTAATCAGACTTTTAAGTTTGTCTGGCTTCGTTGTGAACGGCTCGTGAGTAAATCAGCGGTTTAAACCACTATTCATGTTTATTTCGACGCTGCCTGCTTCGGCCGAATACTTGCTTTATCGAACCGGCTGGGCCATCAATTTTGGCTGAGCGCCGGCTGGTGCTTCGGTTTCGTCTGCATCCGCACCCCGGCCGGCCTACTTTTGCCTGTCCTCCTTCCGAGCTCTTATTTTTGTCCGCCCGCCCCCTCCCCCGCAATGTCCGAGAAGCTGCTCCCGCCCCTGGCCGAAGACGACGCGCATTTTTTGCAGCGGCTGCAGCCCTCGCGGCTCATTCTACCCGTCGTCATCGGGCTGAGCGTGGTAGGCTTCATGTTCTGGCGCAGCTATAAGCCGGGTGGCCTGGCCCCCCTGGCCCAGGCCAGCTGGGAGTGGCTGCTCATCACGCTGGGGGTGCTGCTGGCCCGCGACCTGGGCTACATCTACCGCATCCGGCACATTGCCGAGCGCGAGCTCAGCTACCGCCAGAGCCTCGACGTGATTATGATTTGGGAGTTTGCCTCCTGCGTGCTGCCCTCGGCGGTGGGCGGCACGGCGGTGGCCTCGTTTATTCTCAATAAGGAGGGTATCACACTGGGCAAATCCATGGCCTACGTCATGGTTACGGCCCTGATGGACAACCTGTACTACGTCATCATGGTGCCACTGGTGGTAAGTATTGCGGGGGCCGGCCTCTACCCGCATGAGGCCTTGCAGGGCGGCTTTATTGCCACGCTGCGGGTGGCCTTCGTGCTTAGCTACATCTTCGTTTCGGCCTACGCCGGGCTCATGCTGTACGCCATTTTTGTCAATCCCCGGTCGGTGCGGCGGCTGCTGGTGCGGCTGTTTTCGTGGCGGCTGCTGCGGCGCTGGCAACGCGCGGCCTACAAGCACGGCCACGAAATGATGCTGGCCTCGGTGCAGCTGCGCGGCAACCCGGCCGGCTACTGGTGGCGCGCCGGCCTCAGCACGTTCTTCGTCTGGACGGCCCGCTACCTGGTCATCGGCTGCCTCATCGCCGCCTTCGTGCCGATGGATACGGACACGTTCCTGTTCATCTTCGCCCGCAACCTCACCTACAAAGTGCTGCTGCTGCTGGCCATCACGCCCGGCGGCGCGGGCATCGTGGAGGGCGCGTTTCCCACGTTTTTCGGCAAGTTCATCGGCACGGCCACGCTCACCAGCTTCATGGTGCTGCTGTACCGGGTGGTTACGTACTACCTGTATCTGGTGCTGGGCAGCGTATTTCTGCCCCGCTGGGTGGCGCGGGTGTTTGCCAAGCGGCCGGCCGCAAGCCCGCTCAACGAACCGGCTCTCGCAACCACAAAAAAAGCCCCTAACCACAAGGGTTAGGGGCTTTACTACTGCCTGAGCGCGGATGCTTACTCGGCTTCGAGCATCAGGGCCGCGCCGTCGGCCGACTTGAGCGTGAGCTTGTCGTCGGTGAGGGTCTCCACGGCGAAGGTGTTGCTGGTGGTGCCACCGTCGGGGGTCATGGTAATGGTTTTGCCGGCCTGGTCGAAAGTGTATTTGCCCGCTACTGCCCCGTTGGCCCCGGTCATGTTGTAGGTGCCGTTTGCAAAAATGCGCAGCTCCTCGTCCTTCTGGGCGTCGGTCTGCTTCACTTTGTCGCCGGTGGTGTCGGTTTCTTTATGCGTTTTCCACACCTTGCTATCGGTGCCGTACAGAATGTTCACGCCCTCCACTTTGCCTTTGTCGTTGCTGCACGAAGCGGCAAAAAGCGACACAAGCACCAAGAGGCTGGCCAAGTAACGGAACGAGAAAAGGGACTGGAGTTTCATAAGCACAAGGAGTAATGATGAGGAAAATGGAACGACGGCGCGCGGAGTGCGAACTCGTCGGCTTACGGCCCACACGCGAAAGAGTTTAGAACGAAACCCGGCCTGTACTTGTCCGTATAGCACCCGGTCGGACTGCCAAAGGCGTTTCCGGCCGCATTCATCCCTCATTTAATCAGCAGCCAACCCATGGGACTCTTAGATTTTCTTAGCGACAAAGGCGAGCAAAAGCCCGTAGAGCCCGCGGCCAAGCCTGCGGCCGGCGGTACCGATTTTTTCGGCAATGCCAAACCGGAAACTGCCGGTGACTCGTATACCGTAGTCAGCGGGGATTCCCTCTCAAAAATAGCCAAACACCACTACGGCGACGCCGCCAAGTGGCATCAGATATACGAGGCCAATAAGGCCCTCATCGGCAACAACCCTGACCACATTGAAGTGGGCCAGGTGTTGACCCTACCTAGTCTCTAGGTACTTTTTTGCAGAAAAAAGGTGAGAAAAGCCACTCTGTTTCAGGGTGGCTTTTTTGCGTCTGATGGGTTCGGGTTTGGCTTTTAAAAAACCGTCATGCAGCGCGTAGCGAAGCATGACGGTCTTCTTTTTTTGCGGGCAACATTTGCCCACGGAAAAATTTCTGCCGTACATTTGGGCCACCAACCCGGTACTCCTCGCTAACGGTGAGCAGTTTTCAAGTTTTATACAGAAGCGGCGAGAGACTAGGCTCCCTGACCCGCTGGCAACCTTCGCAAAACGAAAGGTGCCAATTCCTACCCACTCGCAGCTTCGGCCACGATGGGACAGATGATTCGAGTGCCATGGAAACTTCCCCTCATTCTGCTCCTTTTGCCCCGACTACTCCGGCTGCTTTGCGCGCCGTGGTCTCGGGCTTTTTTGTTTCGGCCCCAGACGGCCGCAGCGTGGCATTGCGCCCGGCGCGAATGCGAATGCGAATGTGTTGTTGCTGCCCGTGTTGTTGCTAAGCTGATTCCGGCTTAGAACCCCTCCCCTTTCTTCTGGATTTTTTTGGTGGCCCCGTGGGTCTGCCGCATGCTCTTTTTCGGGCTTGGCGGTGGGCTCGGGCCAGCCGTTCAGCACGGGCGTTTCGGGGAGTTGCCGCGCTTAGAATCGGCCTTATTCAGCTAATCAGCGCCTTTTAATTTGTATTTCTGATTTTTCACAAACGTTAAATAACCCCGCATCATGTCCACTCCAGCCCAACATTTCGAAACCCTTCAGCTCCACGCCGGCCAGCAGCCCGACCCCACCACCGGGGCCCGCGCCGTGCCGCTGTTCCAAACCACCAGCTACGTCTTCAAGAGCGCCGAACACGGTGCCAACCTGTTTGCGCTGAAGGAATTCGGCAACATCTACACCCGCCTGATGAACCCCACCACCGACGTGTTTGAACAGCGCGTGGCGGCGCTGGAAGGCGGCGTGGCGGCACTGGCCACGAGTTCGGGGCAGGCGGCTCAGTTCATTGCCCTGAACAACATTCTGCAGGCCGGCGACAATTTCGTGAGCACGGCCTACCTCTATGGCGGCACCTACAATCAGTTCAAGGTGGCCTTCAAGCGCCTGGGCATCGAGGCGCGCTTCGCGGATGGCGATAATCCGGCCAGCTTTGAGCCGCTGATTGACGAGAAAACCAAAGCCATTTACCTCGAAACCATCGGCAACCCCAGCTTCAGCATTCCCGATTTTGAGGCCATCGCGGCCATTGCCAACAAGCACGATTTGCCGCTGATTGTGGACAACACGTTTGGCGCGGGCGGCTACCTGTTCCGGCCCCTGGAGCACGGCGCGCACATCGTGGTCGAGTCGGCCACGAAGTGGATTGGCGGGCACGGCACCAGCGTGGGCGGCGTGATTGTGGACGGCGGCACCTACGACTTCGGCAACGGCAAATTTCCGCAGTTCTCCGAGCCCAGCGAGGGCTACCACGGCCTGGTGTTCAGTGATGTATTCGGCAAGAACGGGCCGTTTGGCAACATCGCCTTCATCATTCGGGCGCGGGTAGAGGGGCTGCGCGACTTTGGGCCGGCCATCAGCCCGTTCAACTCCTGGCAGCTGCTCATCGGCCTCGAAACCCTGAGCCTGCGCGTGGAGCGCACCGTGGAAAATGCCCTGAAAGTGGCGACCTGGCTGGAGCAGCACCCGCAGGTAGAAAGCGTGAACTACCCCGGCCTGGCCAGCAGCCCCTACCACGCCATTGCCCAGCGCTACCTCAAGCGCGGCTTCGGCGGCGTGCTCAGCTTCCGGGTGAAGGGCACGAAGGAAACGGCCACGCAATTCATTGACAGCCTGAAGCTCATCAGCCACCTGGCCAACGTGGGCGATGCCAAGACGCTCATCATCCAGCCCTCGGCCACCACGCACCAGCAGATGAGTGAGCAGGAGCAGCTGGCGGCGGGCGTCACGCCCACGTCGCTGCGGCTATCGGTCGGCATCGAGCACTTTGAGGATATCACGGCTGATTTGCAGGCAGCGTTTGATGCCATCGGCAACACGGCCAGCCTGCCCACGGAGGGCGAGGAAGTAGGCGAGCCCGAGTTGCAGCACACCCAACCGCTGGAGGTGTAGATAAATTTCTCGCGGAAACCGCTGCGGACCTCCGCGAGAAACCACACCAGAATAATTATGGAAAACCACCTTTTTCATCTCCCCGACCTGACTCTGGAAAGCGGCGAAGTGCTGCATGGAGCCCACGTAGCCTACCAGACCTGGGGCCAGCTCAACGAAGACCGCGACAACGTGGTGTGGGTGTGCCACGCCCTCACGGCCAACGCCGACGTGCTGGCCTGGTGGCCGGGCCTGGTGGGGCCGGGCTGCTACTACGACCCGGCCGAGTGGTTCATCGTGTGCGCCAATGTGCTGGGCTCGTGCTACGGCAGCACGGGGCCGCTGGATGCTGACCCGGCCACCGGCCAGGCCCGTTTCGGGCACTTCCCGCTGCTGACCATCCGCGATTTGGTGGCGGCGCACGAGGCGTTGCGCCAGGACCTGGGCCTCACGGATATCAACACGCTGATTGGCGGCTCGCTGGGCGGGCAGCAGGCGCTGGAGTGGGCCGTGCTGCGGCCCGATTTGTTCGACCATCTGGTCGTCATCGCCACCAATGCGCGGCATTCGGCCTGGGGCATTGCCTTCAACGAGGCCCAGCGGCTGGCCATCGAGGCCGACCCGACCTACGCTGCCGGGCAGCCCGGCGGCGGCGACGATGGCCTGCGGGCCGCCCGCGCCATTGCCCTGCTCAGCTACCGCAGCTACCCGGCCTACGCCGAAACCCAAACCGACCCCGACAACGACGATGCGCTGCTGCGCGAGCACCGCGCCAGCCGCTACCAGCGCTATCAGGGCGAAAAGCTGGTGGCCCGGTTCGATGCTTACAGCTACGTTTCATTGAGCCGCAGCATGGATTCGCACCACCTGGGCCGGGGGCGGGGCGGGGTGCCGGCGGCGCTGGCCCGCATCGGGGCGCGCACGCTGGTGCTGGGCATCACGTCCGACGTGCTATTCCCGCTGAGCGAGCAGCGCGAGCTGGCGGCGCACATTCCGGGAGCCATGTACGCGGAGCTGGAATCGCGGTTTGGGCACGACGGCTTTTTGCTGGAAACGGCCGCCATTACGCACTTCCTGGAGTTGTTCTACGCGCCCACGTTCGTGCATTAGCGGGTAGGGTGCGGGGCTTGCCCCGCACCCTACTTCTTTTCTGACCTTTGAGAACTCTCCATTCTATGGATAAGCAACAACCGCCCCTGCGCATCGGCCTGATTGGCTTTGGCTGCGTGGGGCAGGGCTTTTACGACATCATTCAACAGCAGCCCGCCCTGGGTCTGGCCATCACGCGCATTGCCGTGAAGCACCCGGCCAAAGCCCGAACGCTGGCTCCCGAGCAGTTTAGCTACCACGCCGAGGCGCTGGTGAACGACCCCACGCTGGACCTGCTGGTGGAGGTGATTGACGACCCGGCCGAGGCCTTTCGGCTGGTGAGCGCGGCCCTGCGCCTGGGCCGCCGGGTGGTCACGGCCAACAAGGCCATGCTGGCCCGGCACTTGCCGGAGCTGGTGAGTTTGCAGCAGGAGTTCGGCGGCACGCTGCTGTATGAGGCGGCGGTGTGCGGCAGCATTCCCATCGTTCGCACCCTGGACAGCTACTTCAGCCACGAGCCGTTGCACGCGGTACTTGGCATCTTCAACGGCTCGTCCAACTACGTGCTCACGCGCATGAGCGAGGCCGGCACCGACTATGGCCCGGCGCTGGCCGAAGCCCAGGCCCAGGGCTTCGCCGAAACCGACCCGGCGCTGGACATGGGGGCATTCGACCCGCGCTCGAAGGCCGTGATTCTGGCAGCCCACGCCTACGGGGTTTTCCTGAATCCCGAGGAGGTCCTGAATCTGGGCATCGAGCATATCAGGGCGGCCGATATCGCGCATGCTGCCGCGCAGGGCCAGAAAATCAAAGTAGTAGCCGGCCTCTACCGCCTGCCCAATGGCCGGGTGACAGCGCTGGTGATGCCGCAGCTGCTGGGGCCCGAGTCGCCGCTTTTCACCGTGGAGCACGAATTCAACGGTGTACTTATCGAGGCCCGGTACGCGGGCCCGCAGTTTCTGCGCGGGCGCGGCGCGGGCGGGCATCCCACCGGCTCGGCGGTGCTGACCGATGTGCTGGCCCTGCGGCGCGGCTTCCGCTACGCCTACGCGAAGCGAGCCACGCCCCCTGAAATCCAACTAACCGAGGGGCTGGAGCTGAATACCTACGTGCGCCATGCCGACGCTGGGGTGCTGCGCGAAGTGCTGACCTGGCTGGAGATGCCAGCCGAAGCGCTACGCACCGATGCCGAAGGGGCTTATGCCACTGGCCCGGTGACGCTTCAGCAGCTATGGGCCTGGCGCAAAGAACTGCGGGCCAATAGCGTGTTTGTGGCCCGCACGGGCGCGGTGCGGCTGGCGGGTGTACCCGTTCCCGCAACCCATGTGGCGGCGCTGGTGTAGCGAGATTAGCGGAAACGACGGGCTGCGACCCGGCCGCCGGCTTTCTGATTGACGCAGAACCCGGAGGCCAGATTCCCGAGCCGGGGCACCCAAAGTTGCGGTTGCGTTATTTGCAGTCCCTTTTTGTCGGTTCCGTTTATGTCGATTCAATTTCCGCCCGCCCTGCAAGCCGGCCAGCGCGTGGCCCTGGTCAGTCCCGCCCGCAAAATCAGCGCCGCCGAGCTGGCCCCCGCCATCGAAATCCTCACCGCCTGGGGCCTGGAGGTAGTGCTGGGCGACAGCATTGCCGGCGACCACCACCAGTTCGCGGGCGACGACACCCTGCGCCGCCGCGACTTCCAGCAGCAGCTCGACGACCCCAGTATTCGGGCCATTCTCTGCGCCCGGGGCGGCTACGGCACCGCCCGCATCGTGGACGGGCTCGATTTTACCCGCTTCAATGCTCATCCCAAGTGGGTGGCCGGCTTCTCCGATATCACCGTGCTCAACACCCACCTGCTGGCCCTGGGCCACGCCAGCATTCACGGCGTGATGCCGGTGCTTTTCCACCAGACCGGCGGCGAAATGGCGCTGGAGAGCCTGCGCCGCGCCCTGTTTGGCGAAGCCGCTCTGCCCGTCATCGTGCCCACGCACCCGCTCAACCGGCCCGGCACGGCCACCGGCGAGCTGGTGGGCGGCAACCTGAGCTTGCTGCATACCGTCACGGCCACGGCCTCGCAGGCCAGCTTCGCGGGTCGGATTTTATTCCTGGAAGACCTCGACGAATACCTCTACCACCTCGACCGCATGATGCTGCACTTGCACCGCAGCGGGCAGCTGGCCGGCCTGGCCGGGCTGGTGGTGGGCCACTTCTCGGCCATGCGCGACAACACCATTCCCTTCGGCAGCGCCGCCCTGGAAATCATCGATTCCTACGCCCGGCTCTATAATTTTCCGGTGGGCTACGGCTTCCCCATCGGGCACGAGGCGGAGAACGTGGCGCTGGTGGTGGGCCAGCTGGCGCACCTGACCGTGGATGAGGCGGGGGCCCGGCTGTTTTAGTCCACGTACAGCGCCTGCACCATGGTCTGGCCCACGGCCTTCAGCGTTTTGCGGTCGATGATGCTCATGTTATCGGTGGTGGCGTGGTGGTAGGCCGGGAAGTAGTCGGTGCCGTAGCGGGGATGGTCGTAGATGTCGATGGTCGGGATGCCAGCCCGGTTGGTGTACACATGGTCGTCGGTGATGCCGGCCGTGTCTTCGTAGCGGAAGAAATCGGAGTAGCCGAGCTGGGTAGCCACGTTCCAGATTTTATCGAGGGCGGCGCGGGCGTTGGTGCGCGAGGTTTCTTCGCGGGTGAAGCTGCCGCCCTTGGCTCCTACCATGTCGAGCAGCACCCCGTACTCGGCCTTGTAGTTGGCGGGCAGCAGGTTTTTGGCCCAATACTGCGAGCCCAGGCACCAGGAATCGGTGCCGCTGCCGTCGAGCTGATTCTTAAGGTCGGCCTGCGTGGTATCATCGTGGCCCCAGTCTTCGGCATCGAAGAAGATGAAGTCGACGCCCACGTTGGGGGCCAGGCTATCGGGCTGTAGGCTGAGCACGCGGGCCATTTCCAGGGCCACGGCCACGGCGCTGGCCCCGTCGGAAGCGCCATCCATGGGGGCGTTTTTCTTCACCTTGTCGTTATCGGCAAACGGCCGGGTGTCCCAGTGGCCGAAGATGGCGACCCGGCGGGCCGCCGTGGGCTGATACTGCGCGATGATGTTGCGGGCCCGGATGTTGGTGCCGTCAAACGTCATGGCCTCGAAGGGCTGCTCCATCACCTTCAGGCCGTAGCTTTTGAGTTTGGCCACGAGCCAGTCGCCGGTGGCAACGTGGGCTTTGGAGTTGGGCACGCGCGGCCCAAACGCCACCTGCTTCGCCGTGAAGGCATAGGCCGAATCAGCGTTGAAAACCGGGGCCCTGGGCAGGACCAGCGCGGCCGGCGTGCCGCCGTCGGCGGTTTCGGCGGGCTTTTTATCGGGGCAGCCGGTGAGGAGCAGGAGGCCGGCGAGCGCGGCGAGGGGAAGGCGAAAGGAGCGAAGACGCATATTTTATTCTGTCATCCTGAGCTTGCGAAGGACCTTATCGCGTCAGGAGGCATTTTGATTACTAATTCAATAAAGCGCTAACGTGATAAGGTCCTTCGCTGCGCTCAGGATGACAGACGAAAAACCCTATTCATACCCGCCTCTATTCCTCGCTGTAGGCCCACTCCACGCCGGCCTTGGTGTCTTTTATCACGATGCCCTGGCTTTTGAGGGCGGCCCGGATAACATCAACCTTGTCGTAGGCTTTGTCGGCTTTGGCTTCGGAGTAGAAGCCCAGCGTGAGGTTCAGCAGCTGCTCGGCGTTGGCGCGGGGCTCGTCGTGCAGGCCTAAGATGTCCTGCACGAAGGTGCGGTAGGTGGCGGCGGCCTGCGCCACGGCTTCGGCCCCAACTTCGGCCAGGGCGGCGGGCGTAGCGGCCAGGGTGTTGAAGCGCTTGAGCAGGTCGAACAGGGCGGCCAGGGCGCGGGGCGTGTTCAGGTCGTCGTTGAGAAATTCGGCGGGCTTGGCGGCGAGGGCCAGCAGCTGCGTTGCTTCAGCGGTTAGTGATGAATGGTTAGTGGTTAGTGGTTGGGGGTTATCCTCGTTCACCATTAACCGTTCACCACTAACCACTAATTTATCGAGCAACCGCAGGCCGTTCATCAGCTTGCGATAGCCTTTGCGGGCGGCTTGCAGGGCATCGTCGCTCACATCTACGGGCGAGCGGTAGTGGGCCTGCAGCAGGAAAAAGCGCACCACCATGGGCGAGTAGCCGAAAGCCAGCGGCCCGGTGGGGCCCTTGAACATATCGCCGAGCAGCACGAAGTTGCCCAGGCTCTTGCTCATCTTGGTGCCGTTCACGGTTATCATGTTGTTGTGCATCCAGATTCGCGCCTCGTCGGTGTGCGAGTGGCTGGCCTGGCTCTGCGCGATTTCGCACTCGTGGTGCGGAAACATCAGGTCCAGGCCGCCGCCGTGGATGTCGGAGAGGTCGCCGAGGTACTTGCGGCTCATGGCCGAGCACTCGAGGTGCCAGCCGGGGAAGCCCTCGCCGGGGGCAGCGCCCCAGGGCGAAGGCCAGCGCATGATGTGCTCGGGCGAAGCCTGCTTCCAGAGCGCAAAATCCAGCGGGCTGCGCTTCTCGCTCTGGCCTTCGAGGTTGGCGCGGGTGCCGGCCAGCTGGTCCTCAATGCTGCGGTTCGAGAGCTTGCCGTAGCGCCCCTCTTTATCGTGCTGTTCGTTGTATTTGGGCACATCGAAATACACCGAGCCGTTGGCTTCATAAGCCAGGCCGTTGGCGATGATTTCGGCAATTACCTGAATCTGCTCGATGATGTGGCCGCTGGCCTGGGGCTCGATATCGGGGGGCAGGCAGCCCAGGGCCAGCATGTGCTGGCGGTAGCGGTTCACGAAGTGCTGGGCCACCTGCATGGGCTCGATACGGGCTGCGCGGGCGGCTTTTTCCATCTTGTCCTCGCCGGTGTCGGCGTCGCTTTCGAGGTGGCCCACGTCGGTCACGTTGCGCACGTAGCGCACCTGGTAGCCCAGGTGGCGCAGGTAGCGCGTGAGCGCATCGAACACCACCGGCCCCCGGGCATTGCCCAAATGCGCCTCGCTATACACGGTAGGGCCGCACAGGTACACGCCCACCTGGGGCGGGTGCACGGGCTGGAATTCTTCTTTTCGGCGGGAGAGGGTATTGTAAAGCGAAAGCATAAAAATCAGTTAACAGTTATCAGTGAGCAGTTAACAGTTGCCGAAGGCGAGTAGAACAGCACTGATAACTGCTCACTGATAACTGTTAACTGAAATTATGCGCGGCCGCTTGACCGCAGGATGGAATAAAGAATACGGCAAAGTTGCTGGCAGTCGTCGTGTAAAGACAGAAACAATTTTTCTTCGATGTACCCAGCGGCCTGCAATAACCGAAGCCAATAGCTTGTCTCGCGGGCCTCCTTGTAGGCGATGGAAATCTTGCTGGTAAAATCAGCCATTGAGATAGCGCCGGTAGCTTCCTCTGCATTCGCACCTATCGATGTGGCGCTGCGAACCATCTGCTTGGAAACAATAAATTCCCGCTCGCTGGTTTGCAGGTACCGATGGAACTTCATCATCTGCACCGCGAAGGCAAAAGACTTTTGCAGCAGCGGTCCATCTTCATGCTTTGGCCTATCCATAGCCAAAACTACTAGCCAGCAAGTTCCCAACTGTTCACTGCTCACTGTTAACTGTTAACTGATAAAGCCCCTCGACCGGGAAATGGTCGCTCCACTTCATTTCGCGATGTACCTGGCAGCCGCGCACCTGCCACTGCGGGCCGGCAAACAGCTGGTCGATGCGCAGGCCGGGCAGGCGGCCGTTGTAGGTGAAGCCCGGGCCGAGGCCCACGGTGGCCCAGGCGTTCTGGAGGTGGTCGGCCAGCTGGTCGTAGGTGTAGGAATAGGGTAGGTCGTTGAGGTCGCCGGCCAGCAGCACGGGGTAGGGCGAGCGGACGATATGGGCCACCAGGGTATCGACCTGCGTGCCCCGGGCCACGGCCCCGTTGCGGAAGCGGCGCAGCAGGTTGGGCGCTTTTTGGCGGAGGCCGGCGCGGCTGGCGGTGGCGGTGGCAATGTCGGCATCGGCCATGGCCATGCTTTGCAGGTGCAGGTTGAACACCCGAATGGTATCGGGGCGGCCCCGGCCGGTGCGGGCGGCGGGGCGGGCCAGGTCGGCCCACATGGCGTGGTTTTGCGAGAGCTTGCCGAAGGGAATCACCCCGCGCCGCACGATGACGAAGCGCGAGAAAATGGCCATCCCGAACTCGGCCCCAATGGCATTGGTGAGCGTGGTGGACACGAAGGAGTGGCGGCCGCTGGCCCGGCCCAGGGCCCGCTCGGACCGAAACACGGCCCCGTCTTCCTTCGAGCCGCCCGGCTCGTTGTAGTATTCCTGCAGGCAGAGCACGTCGGCCGGGCTCTCGGCCAGCCAGCGGATGAAGCCGATGGAAGAGGTGTTTTTGGAATCGCGCAGCTGGGCATACACGTTGAAGATGCGAACGTTGGCCGAGAGCAGGCTCACTTCGTGAGGATGAGGAATGAAGAAGGAGGAAGGAGGAATTTTTATATCATCCAATTTCCTGCTCTGCCCTGGCTTGCGCCGTCCGTCGGCTCCCAATCCCTGCTGCTTCATTGGCTTGCGCCGTCCTTCGGTTCCTGATTCCTCATTACGCGGAGCGTGCAGCGCCAGCCCGCGCTGCACCTGCGGCCAGGTGAGGGCCAGCGCAATGACGGGCAGCAGGGCCACCCGCCAGTTGCGGCGCAGCCAGTAGAGGGCCAGCAGGGCCGTGGCCGCCAGCGCCACCGGCGTAGTGAGCGCCCCAAACATGACGGGCCAGAAAACCCGGACGGGCACCTGCTGGCAAGCAATGGCCAGCAGCAGCCAGGCCAGGGTCAGCAGGGTAATTTTGAAGGCAAAAGAGCGGCGCACGGCACAAGCAAGGAGGAGTCGCAAAGGTAGCGGCAGGGCAGCGAGGGCGCGGCGGGCCGGGGTTATTTATCTTTAAAGCCGGGTGGGTTGATGGGCGGCGTGGTTTGATTTTTGTGTGCCCGTAACTTCGCTCGGCCTGATGCTTTATGCCCGGCTTCGTGGTTCCTTTCCAACCATTCGCCTTCCACTTATTCGTCCTTCTGGTATTCGTATGACTACACGTTTTCGCTCATTCTACCGGCCCTGGCTGAAGCTGCTGCCCGGCTTGGCACTACTGGCCACTGCCGCGCAGGCGGCGCGCCCGGCTGCCGTGGAGCCCCGCTCGCCCAGCCTGGAATTCATTCAAAACAAAGGCCAGTGGGACAGCCGGGTGCGCTACGAAGCGGCCCTGCCCGCCGGCTGCCTGTATGTGCAGGCCGATGCCCTCACCTATAGCTTTCTGGACCCCGCCGCGCTCCGCAACCACCACGGCGGCGCGGCCCCGGTGGCCGCGCCGGCCGAGGGCATCGCGGGCCACGCCTACACCGTGCATTTCGAAAAAGCCAGTGCCCGCGCCCGCCTCACGGCCAGCGTGCCCACGGCCGGCGAGCGCAACTACTTCGTGGGCCAGGACGAAGCGCGCTGGGCCAGCCACGTGGGGGCATTCCGGCAGCTGCGCTACGAGGAGCTGTGGCCGGGCATCGACCTGACGCTGTACGAAAACGCCACCCAGCACCTGGAATACGACGTGCTGCTGGCCCCCCGCGCCAACCCCGCCCGCGTAGCCCTGCGCTACGACGGGGCCGCCGCCCTGGCCCTAGACGCGGCCGGCAACCTCGTCATCAAAACCACGGTGGGCACTACTACCGAGCTGGCCCCGCGGGCCTGGCAACTCTCGGCCGGCGGCCAGCGCCAGCCCGTGGCCTGCCGCTACGTGCTGCGGGGCCGCACCCTCAGCTTCGCGCTGGGGAGTTATGATAAGTCGCGGGCCCTGACCATCGACCCGACGGTGCAGTTCTCGACCCTGACCGGCTCGACGGCCGACAACTGGGGGTTTACGGCGACGTATGACGAGGCGGGCAACATGTACTCGGGAGGTATCGTGTTCAATACCGGGGGCTCATTTCCAGCCACGACGGGCGCTTTTCGCACCACCTTCGGCAGCATCGTTGACATGGCCCTCATCAAATACAACACCGCCACTACCGGCGCGGCTTCGCGGGTGTGGGCCACCTACCTGGGCGGCAACGAGGCCGATTTTCCGCACAGCCTGGTGGTGAACGCGCAGAACGAGCTGGTGGTGATGGGCAGCACGTCGTCGCTGAACTACCCCACCACGACCGGGGCGGCGCAGCGCACCTTCGGGGGCGGCTCGGTGCTGAACCCGTTTCGCGTGGGAGCCGGCAGCCCCGCCCACTACCTCATGGCCAATGGCTCGGACCTGGTGGTGAGTCGCTTCAGCGCCACCGGCAGCGCCCTGCTGGCCAGCACCTACCTGGGCGGCTCCGGCAACGACGGCGTGCTGAACCAGCCCGATGCCATCTCGGCCAACTACGGCGACCCGTTTCGCAGCGACGTGCTGCTCGACGGCGCGGGCAACGTGTACGTGGCGGCGGCCACCAGCTCCACCAACTTCCCCGGCGTGGGGCTGGGCTTCAACGGCACGTACCGGGGCGGGGCTTCGGATGCGCTGCTGTGCAAGCTGCCCCCGGCCCTGAACGCCGTGACCTGGGCCAGCCTGCTGGGCGGCAGCAATGCTGAGGCGGCCTACTCGGTGCAGCGCGACGCGCAGGGCCGGGTGTACGTGTGCGGCGGCACCACCTCAACCAACTTCCCGGCCACGGCCGGGGCCTACCGCCCCAGCTACCAGGGCGGCAGCACCGACGGCTTCGTGGCCCGCGTCAGCGCCGATGGCCGCACCCTGGAGCGGGCCACGTTCATCGGCACCAGCGCCTACGACCAGGCCCAGTTTCTCCAGCTTGATGCAACCGGCAACGCCTATTTATTGGGCCAGACGCTGGGCCAGCTGCCCATCACGCCGGGCCTGTACGGCAGCGCCAGCGGCCCGCAGTTTATCCAGAAGCTGAACCCCGACCTCACCGCCAGCCTCTACAACACGGCCTTCGGCCAGCGGGGCGGCTTCAACAACGGCCCCAACCTGGTGCCCACGGCCTTTTTGGTCGACGACTGCGAGCGGGTATACGTGAGCGGCTGGGGCGGCCTGGATAACGACCTGGGCGGCCAATGGCTGGGCGGCACCACCGCCGGCCTGCCCACGACGAGCACCGCCGTGCAGCGCACCACCGACGGCTCCGACTTCTACCTGGCGCAGTTCGCGGCCGGCATGCGCGGCCTGGAATACGCCACTTTCTTCGGCCAGCTGGGCGGCGTGGCCGAACACGTCGACGGCGGCACCTCGCGCTTCGACAAGCGCGGCGTGGTGTACCAGGCGGTGTGCGCCAGCTGCGGCGGGGCGCAGGGCTTCCCGGTGCCGGCGGGCGCGGGCAGCTACACCACCCGCAACGGCAGCAGCAACTGCAACAACGGGGCCTTCAAAATGAACTTCGAGATAATAAACGCCGACCCCGGCCCCCGCCGCTTCGTGTGCGTGGATGGCGGGCCCATCGTGCTGGGCGGCAGCCCGGCGGGCGGCGTGTGGGCCGGGCCGGGCGTGCAGGCCGGGGCGGGCGGGGGCTACCGCTTCGTGCCCGCCGCCGTGGGGCCGGGCCAGTACGGGCTGAGCTACACGGTGGCGGCCACCGGCACCTGCCAGAGCACGCGGACCGTGCGCTATGTGGTGGCCCCGCCCGTGGTGCCGGTGTTTGCGGCCGTGCCGCCGCAGTGCACCACGCTGAGTGCCGTGACGCTGGCGGCCACGCCGGCGGGCGGCACGTTCAGCGGCCCCGGCGTGTCGGGGGGGCGCTTCGACCCGGCCGCAGCCGGCGCGGGCGTGCACACGCTCACCTACGCCGTGAGCGACTCGCTGGGCTGCGGCATCATTACCCGGCAGGTGACGGTGGGCCGCCCCCCCACCCTCACGGCCGGCCCCGATACTACACTCTGCGCCGACCAGCGGCAGCCGTTTCAGCTGCGCGGCTTCACGCCGGCCGGCGGCACCTGGAGCGGAACGGGCGTGACGGCCAGCGGCTTTTTCACGCCGCCAAACACCAACAACCGGGGCGGCCTGTACCCGCTCACCTACACCTTCAGCCAGGGCCCCTGCCAGGCCACGGCCACGCGCACCGTCACCCTGGCCCCCACTTCCAACCAGAATGTGGGCCTGAACCTACCCGTGTGCGCCACCGCCCCGCAGTACGCCGGCCTCGCGCCCTTCGACTGCCCCCTCACGCCCGTGCTACTGACCCCCACGGCTACTTACCGCTGGGATTTCGGCGATGGCAGTCCCATCAGCGAGCTGCCCACGCTCACGCACCGCTACGAGCGGCCGGGCTTCTACCGCATTCAGCTCACGGCCCGCTACGCTAACTGTGAGGTCGTGACCGGCTTTGCTCCAATTGAAGTGGGCGAGGTGTTCGTGCCCAACATCATCACTCCCAACGGCGATGCCGCTAACCAGACTTTTCAGCCCCGCTTCAGCTGCCGCCCGGCCTCGCTGGAAGTGTACTCGCGCTGGGGCCAGCGCGTGTACCAGACCGATGACTACCGCAACAACTGGGACGCCTCGGGCCTGGCCGATGGCATCTACTACTACCTGCTGCGCGATGCCGACGACCGCCGCGTAAAAGGCTGGGTGGAAGTGCGGCGGTAAAGGGCGGTTGGCGCTGACGCGCCGCGGGAACGAGTACCCCGAATTTCCAATTCGGCCGCGGGAACGAGTTGTTTGAGCATCGTTCAGGCGGCCGAATTGGAAATTCGGGGTACTCGTTCAACACCTTTCGGCTGATGCAAAAACCGCTGCCTGGCGCTATCTTCCGTTCTCCCCATTCCATTCCCATGAAGCTACTTCTACCGTTTGCGATTTCTGCCGGGCTGCTGGCTCCCCGTGCCTTTGCCCAGCCCAGCGAGCACCCCGGCCCGGCCAATCACACGCTGGAATTTATCGAGAATAAAGGCCAGTGGGATGCCCGGGCCCGCTACGTGGCCCCGCTGCCCGGCGGCCGGCTCTTTGCCGAAACCGACGGGCTGACCTTTGCCCTGCTGGCCGACGGCGGCCCGGCCCAACATGGTCACCAGGGCCGAAACGAAAGCCCGCCTCCGCCTGGTCAGGCCGTGCGCGGCCACGCCTTCACCCTGCACTTTGAAGGAGCCCGGCCAGCCGCCATCACGGCCGAAACGCCCACCGCCGAGCACCGCAGCTATTTCCTGGGAAATGATGCCAAGCACTGGGCCGCCGATGTGCGCAGCTTCCGCACGCTGCACTACGCCGGCCTGTGGCCCGGCGTGCGGGCCCGCGTGTACGAAAGTGCCGACCAGCACCTGGAATACGACTTCGAGCTGGCCGCCGGGGCCAACCCGGCCGCCATTGCCCTGCGGCACGACGGGGCTGAAAGTCTGACCCTGGACGCCACTGGCAACCTCGTCACCAAAACCAGCGTGGGCACTGTGATGGAGCGCGCCCCCGTGGCCTGGCAAACCACGGCCGCCGGCCAGCGCCAGCCCGTGGCCTGCCGCTACGTGCTGGCGGGCCGGGTGGCGCATTTCGCGCTGGGCAAGTACGATACCACGCGGGCCCTCACCATTGACCCGGTGGTGGTATTCTCGACCTACTCGGGCTCAGTGGCCGACAACTGGGGCTTCACGGCGACGTATGATGCGCAGGGCAACCTGTACTCGGGCGGCATCGCGTTTGGGCCGGGCTACCCGGCTAGTCCGGGCGCGTTTCAAACGTCGTTCGCGGCGCTTATTGACATTGCCATCATCAGGTACAACACCAGCGTGAGCGGGCCGGCGGCGCGGGTGTGGGCCACCTACCTGGGCGGCAGCAGCGCCGATTTTCCGCACAGCCTGGTGGTGAATAACCAGGGCGAGCTGCTGGTGCTGGGCTCGTCGGGCTCGCTTAATTACCCCACTTCGGCCGGCGCTTTGCAACGCACATTCGGAGGCGGCAGCAGCACGGCCCCGCTCGGCTACGGCGCGCCCTACGACTCGCCCAATGGCTCCGACTTAGTGATTACGCGGCTGGCCGCCAACGGCGCGGCCCTGGTGGGCTCGACCTATCTGGGTGGCTCCGACAACGACGGCCTGCTGCCGCTCGACCCCAACCTGTCGTCGTTCAGCCCCACGCCGCAGCTGCCCCACAACTACGGCGACCCGTTTCGGGGGGATATTCTGGTGGATGCGGCCGACAACGTGTACATCGCCTCGCACACTACTTCGACCAATTTTCCGGTGGCGCGGGGCTTCTCGGGCACGTACCGGGGCGGCACCTCCGATGGCGTGGTGTGCAAGCTCACGCCCGGCCTCACGGCCCTGACCTGGGGCAGCTACCTGGGTGGCTCTGGGGCCGATGCCGCGTATTCCATTCAACTAGAGCCCGTCAGCGGCGACGTGTATGTGGCTGGCGGCACCCTCAGCCCGAACTTCCCGGTGACGGCCGGGGCCTACCGCACCACCCGGCCCGGCAATGTCGACGGCTTCGCGGTGCGCATCGCGGCCAATGGCACGGCGCTGCTGCGGGCCAGCTACGTGGGCACCGCCGCCTACGACCAGGCCTATTTCCTGCAGCTTGGCACCGATGGCGGCGTGTATCTGCTGGGCCAGACGCTGGGCCAGTTTCCGGTGTCGCCCGGCCTGTTCAGCACGCCCGTCGGCACACAGTTTATTCAGAAGCTGGATGCCAACCTGGGCCAGAGCCTGCTGGCCACCGCCTTTGGCAGCACCGACCCGGCCAATGCCGGCCGGGTAGCCCTCAACCCGACCGCCTTCCTCGTTGACCGCTGCGACCGGGTGTACGTGTGCGGCTGGGGCGGGCAGGTAAACGGCTGGACCGGCGGGGCCCCGGCCTCCTCGCCCTACCTGAGCGGTAACGGCAGTACCGACCGCCTGCCCCTCACGACCGATGCCGCGCAGTCCGTCACCGATGGCAGCGACTTTTACCTGGCGCAGTTTTCGGCCGGCCTCACGGCCCTCGCCTACGGCACCTACTACGGCAACTCCGACCCCAACAGCGGGGGCGAACACGTGGACGGCGGCACCTCGCGCTTCGACCCGCGCGGCGTGGTGTACCAGGCGGTATGCTCGTGCTTTTCGCGCACCGGTTTTCCCATTCCGCCCGGCGCGAACACCTACTCAACTGTGAATAACAGCAACTCTCCAGCCGCGGCGGGCTGCAATAACGCGGCGTTCGTGTTCAACTTCCAACCCAACATTGCCAATGCTGGGCCGGCCCAAACGCTGTGCGTGTCGGCCAGCCCACTGGCGCTGGTGGGCAGCCCCGCGGGCGGCGTGTGGGCCGGCCCGGGCGTGAGCGGCAGCGTGGCCACGGGCTTCGTGTTCACGCCCTCGCCGGCCCTGGTGGGCGTGAACGTGCTCACCTACACCGTGGTGAATACTGGCCTGTGCACCACCGTGGACACCCGCCGCGTGACGGTGGTGCCGGCGGTAACGGCCGGGGCCGATACCACGCTGTGCAGCAATACGGGCCAGTCGTTTGCATTGCGCGGCACCCCGGCGGGCGGCACTTTCAGCGGGATTGGCGTGAGCGGCAGCGTGGCCACGGGCTTCGTGTTCACGTCGCCCGTCAACTTCACCGGTACGCTCACCCTGACCTACACCGTTACCTCCACGGGCTGCGGGGGCAGCAACGCGGCTACCCGGCAGGTAACAGTGGCCCCGGTGCCGGTTTTGCGGCCGTCCTGGGCACCAGTGGCTTGTCCCGAAACCCGCCTTGCCCCGCTCACAGTGCGTTTCAGCCTGGGCGATATCGCCAGGCCGCCGGGCCTGACAGTGGTCTGGGATTTCGGCGATGGCAGCCAAAGTACCGAAGGCAGCCCCACGCACACCTACACTACGCCCGGCACCTACCAGCCCCGCGTGCGGGTACGCTACAACTCGGACCGCTGCGAGACCCAGGCCAACGCGCCCCTGGTAGTGGTCACGGAGCGCAAAATCCCCAACATCATCACCCCTAACGGCGACGACCAGAACCAAACTTTCAAAATTGGGCCCGACTGTACCCCGCGCCTACAGGTATTTTCCCGTTGGGGGCAGCAGGTGTTCAATTCGCCCGCCTATCACGACGAATGGGACGCCGCCGGCCACCCCGATGGCGTGTACTATTACCTCCTCTCCTACCCCGATGGCCACCGGGTGAAAGGCTGGGTGGAAGTGGTGCGGTAGTGGTTTCTGAAAGGGAATATGAAAACCACTGGCACGTCATGCTGAGCGTAGCCGAAGCATATCTACTGCGCAACTAATCAATGCTATGGCAACGAAGCGGTAGAGATGCTTCGGCTACGCTCAGCATGACCGTTTTTTTAGTTTTTATTCCCAATTTTCCCCACTACCCAGCGCACATCTGCCGGGCCGGGCAGCAGGGCGGCCCAGGTGGCTCCGGTGGCGCGGCGGTAGTGCCAGCCCAGGTAGGCCACACTAGCCGCGTAGGAAGCCGACATGCCCAGCGCCGCGCCCACCATGCCCAGGCGCGGCACCAGCAGCAGGCCCAAAGGCACCGTGACGGCCAGGCCCAGCAGGGCAGCGTAATTATTCACGCGGTAGCGGGCCGTACCGCTGAAGTAGGTGCTGGCCTGCATGCCCGCCCCGTTGATGAAGATGCCGGGAGCCAACGCCAGGATAACGCCGTGCGCCGCCCCAAACTCCGGCCCGAAAACAGCGGCCAGCCACCCGGCCGGCACGGCGGCCAGCGCCAGCACCGCCGCGCCCGTGGCCAGCAGCGTGAGGCGGCTGCCGCGCAGCGCCGCGTAGGTCTGCTCGCGCTGGTCGGCCGCGTTCACCAGGGCCACGTACTGAATGAGGGCCGTGCTGCGCGGAATCAGCCAGATGGCCTCGGCCAGAGCCACCCCGACCGAGAGGATGCCCAGCGCCCGGGCATCGGCCAGGTAGGCCACGGCATAGTAGCCGAAGCGGTAGTTGGCAAACGTGAGCAGGTTGGACAGCTGCGCGCCCCGGCTGTGGCGGGCCAGCTCGCGGGCGGCGGCGTAGCGACGGGCCCGGGTGGCCCCACCTGGCCGCAACGCCCGGGCATCGGGCAGCCGCAGCAGCAGCCCGGTGCTGAGGAGCCACGGCAGTCCGTACGCCACGTAGTTGGCATAGTAGTACGCCCGGATATCGAACCAGTGCGCCCCGGCAAAGGCCAGGGCCAGCGCCAGGGCCAGCAGCGCCGCCTGCACGGTGGTGAGCACGTTGTAGTCGCGCTCGCGCTTGCGGCCCAGCAGCAGAAACAGGTTGATGGAGAGCAGCACCTGCACCAGCGTCACGGCTCCGAGGTGCAGCGCGTAGGCCGGGCCTACGGGGCGCAGCAGGGCGATTGCGCCCGCGCCCAGCCCACTCACCAGCGCGGCCCAGGCGTAGGCCGGCGGCAGCAGGTGCCACACGTTGCGCCGGGGCACCAGGTATATCAGCGACGAGCCGCCCACCAGCCCCGATAGCAGCACCAGCCCCGACATATCGGTGAAAAACAGGCTGACCTGCCCACGCCCCGCCGCCCCCAAATACCGCGCCGTGAGCCACACCACCGCGAAGCTCAGCCCCGCCGTGAGGACCCGCGCCGCGAAATGCTGAAGTATGCGTTTTATCATGGGAGAAACTGCCGGCAAAGAACGACAAACTCCCCTCCTTTTTTAAGGAGGGGATGTTCGAGCCGCAGGCTCGGACGGGGGTGGTGAAATCGTTGAACGATGGCTGAACGATGGGGTGGCTGAACGATTTGTGGCGGGTGTCGTGCGGGTGTCGTTGGCTACGCCGACCTTCGGTTCAACGACTTCACCACCCCCGTTTCAGCTTTGCTGAAACATCCCCTCCTTAAAAAAGGAGGGGAGTTTGCCGTTCTATTCCTCATCCAGCACCTGCCGGTACACCGCCCCGAATGCCTGCCCCACGGCCACCGGCGCGCAGCGAACGGCGACGTCGGCCCGCAGCCGGGCGGCATCAAAAGTGGTGGTGCCGCTGAGCACGGCCGTCAGGGCGACTTCCAGGCCGGGCTCATCGTCGGGGTTCACCAGCAGGCCGAAGGTGTTTTCGGGTTGGAAAAGCTCGGGCACGCCGCCGGTGCGGGTGGCTACTACGGGGCAGCCGCAGGCCCGCGCTTCCAGCAGCACGCAGCCGAAGGTTTCGGCGCGGCTGAAGGAGACCAGCGCGGTGGCGCGGGCCATCTCGGCGGCCACGGCCGCGTGCGACAGCTTACCCAGGAAAATGACGGTGCCATCGGCCAGCAGGCCCAGGGAGGCCGCGTATCCATGGAGATAAACTTCATCGGGCCCGTAGCCGACGATGCGCAGACGCAGGCCGGGCCAAACGGCTCGCAGCCGCACCACCACCCGCAGCACGCCGGAGAGGTTTTTTACCTGGTCGTGAAAAGCCGAAACATGCAGCAGCGTTGGGGCAACCAAGGATTTATCAGCCACCGCCGAAACGTGCGCTACCTGGGCTTTGGGCAGTTTTTCAGGGTGAAACAGGTCCGTATCCACCACATTGGCAATGACGACGGAGTTCGGATTGACAAAGCCCAGCGCCGCCATGGCATCGCGCAGCCCCCCCGATACCGTGTGCAGCGCCGCCGCCCGCCGCACCACCGCCCGCGTGAGCACCCGCCGCAGCCCCGAGATGCCGCCCGCCCGCAGGGGCAAGTACAGCGTCCAGTGCTCGGTGACGATGAACGGAATGCCGCGCACGGCTTGCAGCGCCCACGCGAATAAGCCCGTGCGCAGCAGCACGTGCACGTGCACCAAATCGGGCGCTTGGCCGCCCCAGTGCTGCCGCAGCCGCCGGTAGCCGCGCCGCAGGCACCAGAAATACAGCAGCAGCTTCAGCGGCTTGTCGAGTAGGGCCAGGCCGGTGGGGGCGGCGCGGTAGTAGTAGCGCAGCGTGGGCCAGGGGCCGGTGAAATCCTCCTCCGCATCAATCAGCCCCGGCAGCGGCCCGCGGGCCACAGCGGCAAACAGCACGGCTACTTCCGCGCCGCCGTGGGCGGCGATGGCCGCTACGTGCCGGCCCACGAAGTCCCCGTCCTGGTCGTCGTAGCGGTGCGGGTACCACTTGGGCAGCATCAGCACGCGGGGCGTTTTCAATGAAGAATAAGAAATGAGGAAGGAAGAATGAGGAATTACCAACAAAGTAAGTCCTGGCTCACTGCTTCCGAAAAAAAGAATGGCCTGCCCCGTTGCCGGACCAGGCCATTCATAAACTATAACTACGATAATCAACTCATTATCATCTCAATAATCCAGTAATCTGCATAATCTGCGGTTATTACTTGGTCACCACGAAGCGGACCGACTGCACGGCATCGCCGGTGGCCACGGTGGCTACGTACACGCCGGGGGCGAGCGTAGCGGGCAGCAGCAGGCGCTGCGGGCCGGCGGCCAGCTTGCCGGCGTTCAGCACAGTGGCCACCGAGCGGCCCATCATGTCTACCACGCGTACGGTGGCGGTAGTGGCGCGGGTCACGTCGAAGCCCAGCGTGGCGGCGGCGCCGTCGGTGGGGTTAGGCGATACGGAGAGGGCTTGCAGCGGGGCGTTGGCCACTTCGCGGGTGGCCAGCGTTTGGCCAGCCACGTTGTAGCAGGTAATCTGGGGGTTGAAGTTCACCCAGCCGGTAGCCCAGTTGGTGGCTCCGAAAGCACCGCGGTAGGTTACTACGTCGAAGGTGCTGTTCGGGCCGCCGTTGCCGGCACCGGTTAGTTTGGCATTGGTGAAGGCCGCGCCGGTGTTCAGCAGCGAAGCAGCGGGCAGGTTGAAAGCAGGAGCGCAAGACTTGTTGACGGCGCTGCACACGCCTTCGAAAGCGAAGTTGTCGGCGTTCAGGCCCAGGGCGGCCACCGTGCGGGTAGTGTCGCTGTTGGCACCTACGAAGGCGTTGATTCTAAAGCCGGCCAGGGCCCCGCCCGTGGCGCGGGCCGCGCGGGGGCTGTAGCCGGCCAGCACGTTGTTCTGGAAAGCCAGCAGGCCCGACTGGGCATTGTTCTGGGTGTTGCCACTCGCGCCGCTGTTCAGCTCCAGGCCGAAGGGACGGCCGGCGAAAACCGAGTTAAAAATGCTCTGGGCCGAGTTGCGGCGAATCTGCGCCGCGTTGGCATTGGCGAAGGGGGAGGCGGCGGCCGGCGTGGTGGGCATAAAGATGCTCATGTTGGCGAACACGGCCGAGGTCTGCGGAGCGTTGTTGGTGCCGGTGGCGTCGTTGTCGCTTTCAAAGCCGTTGGAAATACCGCCCGTGGCGATGTCGCCGCGGCGCGGGTCGCGCAGGCCCACCCCGTATTGCACGCGGCCCGAAAAGCCGTTGTCGGTATCAAAATCGTCGTCGGTGCCGGCCAGGGCAATCAGGTACTTGGCGTTCACGGTGCCGCCGAACCATTCGAAGGAGTCATCGCCCGAGCCCGTCACCTGAACGTGGTCGATGGTGGTGCCCGAACCCACGCCGCACAGCGTCAGGCCGTTGATTTCGCTGTTGGGCAGGAAGGCCACGCCGGGGTATTCGATGCGCACGTAGCGGATGATACCGGAGTTGTCGGCCGGCAGGTTGGCCGAGGGGCCGCCGAACGTCGCCACCACGCCGCCTTCGACGTTGGTGACGGCCGGCAGGTTGACGGGGGCCCGGCCTACAATGATGAGGCCACCCCAGTCACCAGGGGCCCGCGAGCCGGCGGGCTGGTTTGAGGTGAAGACGATGGGCTGCGTGGGCGTGCCGTCGGCGATGAGCACACCGCCCTGGCGGATGATGAGGGCCCCCTTGTTGGGCAGGCTGCCCTTGATGATGGTGCCCGGCTGGATGGTCAGGGTCACGCCGCTGTTCACGTACACGAAGCCGTCGAGCAGGTAAATGTTGTTGCGGGTCCAGGTCGTGTTGCTGGTGATTTCAACCCCAGTCGTCACCGTGCTGCCGAGGCCGATGGCCACCACCGCGCCCGCGGCGGGGCAGGGTGTTTGAGCGCGGGCAGCGAGGCTGGCCAGAGCGAGCAGGGCCGGGAGTAGTAGCTTTTTCATATGCGAGAGGGGGATGAAAATGAGCAGCGAAACTTGATGCCACAAAGGTCCGAAAATAGAACGGCCACCGGAACCCGGTGGCCGTTATCTTATTGTCCGTCTTGGTTTAACAAATTGTTACGGGCCCGACTAAAAGCGGTACGTGAGGCCCAGCGTGGAGTAGGTGCCGCGGCGGTAGCGGTTGAACGAGGCCTCGTTTTCGATGCCGTTGATTTTGCCGTTGCGGTCGAAGTCGTAGTTCTGGCGCACCAGCTGGTTCAGCAGGTTCTGCACCCCGGCGCGCACCTCAAAGTGGGTGCCGATGCCCTTGGTCACGGCCAGGTCCACCACGTGGCGGGGCAGCTCGATGATGGAGGGGTTGTTGAGCTTGTCGCCCACGAAGGAGATGCGCGGCCCGATGACGTTGTACTGCGCCGATACCTGCCAGTGGCTGTCGTCGTCCTGGTAGAAAACCCCGGCGTTCACCACGTAGGGCGACTGCCCTTGCAGGGGCCGGTTGGCGAGGGCAAAGCCGGTGTTGCCGCTCGCGGCGGTGTCGACCTGCACCCGGCTCTTAATCAGCGAAGCGTTCAGGATAAACGAAATCCGCTCCAGAAACCGGTTTTCGGTGAGTCCCACCAACGATTTGCGGGCTTCCACTTCCACGCCGAGGTCGTAGGCTTTAGGGGCATTTTGGTACGTCAGGTACAAGTCGCTGCCGGTTATCGAGGTGGTCATCTGCTCGATAGCGTCGGTGAAGTGCTTGTAGAACACGCCCACCGATACCATTTCCGAGCGGGTGGGGTAAAACTCATAGCGCAGGTCGGCGTTGTAGATTTTGGCCGTTCGCAACGAATCGGAGCCCTTCACGAAGAAGTTGTTGTTGAAGTCGTAATAGTTGTACGCCGCCACTTCCCGGAACTCGGGGCGGTTCACGGAGATGCTGCCGCCGGCGCGCAGCAGGTGTTGCTCGTTAAAGTTGTAGGTGGCGTTTAGCGACGGCAGGAAGAAGGTCCGTTTCTCCTCGTACGGCTTGTTCGTTCCGCCCGATTCCAGAAACTTACGGTTGTACTCCACGCGCACCCCGCCAGTCAGGTTAAACTTGTCGGAGAGCGGGGCCACGCCGCCCACGTAGCCGGCAGCCAGGGTGTTTTCGCCGGTGTAGCGGTCAAAATCGTTGGTGTTTTCCTTCAGCACGAAGCCCGTGGTGGTGTTCAGGTTTTCGGGGTTGAAAATGGTGGACAGCGGCTGGCTGCCAATGGCCGGGTCGAGGCGGCCTGCCCGGGTGTAGTTGAAAATCCGGCTGTCGTAGTTGCGCTTCTTTTGCTCGGTGTAGAAGCCCACCCGCAGCTTGTAGAGGTTGGCGCTGAGCGTGTCGCGGCCCGCGAAGCGACGCTCGGCCTGGCCGCTGGCCATGTAGGTATTCTCGTTCAGGGTGGCGAAGAAGCGCGAGCTGGTCTGCGGCACGCTGTTCACCTGCACTTCAAACGGGGCCGGGTTCATTTCGCCGGGCTTGGTGGCGTCGTAGAGGCGGGTTTGCTGGTTCTGGCGGTAGTCGGGCTCGCTGCGGTTCACGTAGTTGTAGCCGGTGGCCCAGGTGAGGGTGGTGCGGTTGGCCGGGCCCACCTCGTGGGTGCCGCCCAGCTGGCCCGAATAGATGCTGCGGCTCTGGTAGTGCAGGCTGTAGTCGTTGTGCTCCAACCCAATATCGGGCACCTCGCTGTAGTTCGGGCCCCGGCGATTCACCACCTCGTCGGTACCGTATTGGTTGAAGAAGTTGCGGAACTCCAGGCGGTTGCGGTCGTTGAGGCGCACCTGGTAGTTGTGAATCACGCCCAGCCGCACCGCCGACAGCGAGCGGGTGTCCTGGTAGCGGAACTGCGGCAAGGGCATCAGGTCCGGAAATTTGGGGTCGTAGAAGTCGTAGCGCTGGCGCTCCGACGTGTACTGCTCCTGTGTGTTGGAATACGAAATGGACGTCACGTTGCTCACGTACACCTTCCCGATTTCAAACTTGCGGTTGATGCCCAGCGAAAAGCGCAAATCGGGCCGCGAGGTGATGGAGCGGGGCAGAAACTCATTGCGCAGCGAGGTGCGGTTGGCTGCCAGCTCCTGGGAGGTGGTCGCGGCGTTGGGCGTCAGGTTTCCGAGCAGTCCCGGAATGCTGCGCTGCCCGTTGTCGAAGCCCAGCAAGTCGGTTGAGCTGTGGTTGGTGCTCAGGAAGCCGTCTTTAAAGGTATTGGTGCTGCGCGCCCAGCCCGACACCGAGAGCGAGGTGCTGTTTTCCAGCACGCTGTTCTTGGTGTACACCTTCACGATGCCGCCGCCGAACTCGCCCTGCAGTTCCGGCGCGCCACTCTTGAAAATCAGCACCCGGTCAATCACCGAGCTGGGCAGGATATCGAACGAGAACGAGCGGGTGTCCGTCTCGGCGCTCGGCGTGAGGGCGTCGTTCAGCAGCACCGTGTTGTAGCGCTCGGCCAGGCCGCGGATGACGATGAAGTTGTTGTTTTGGATGGTTACGCCCGGAATGCGCTTCACCACTTCGGCCGCGTCGCGGTCCAGGGTGCGTACTATCTGGTCGTTGCTCATGCCGCTCACCACCACCTCACTTCTGCGCAGGTCCTGAATCAGGGCCACTTCGGTGCCGGTCTGCTTCACGCCGGTCACGGTCACTTCGGTCAGGCTGGTGGCGCTTTCTTCCATCGCGCCGTTGAGGGTGGTAGTTTCGCCGCTTTTCACCACGATGCCCGGGAAGGTGAGCGGCTTGTAGCCCACGTAAGTCATCGTGATATCGTAGGTGCCGGGGTCCAGCGGCAGGGTGTAGGAGCCGTCCACGTTCACGGGGGCGGCCTGGGTGGTGCCGGTCACCAGCACGGTGGCGCCGATGACGCCCTCGCTGGTCTTTTTATCCGTGACTTTTCCGGATAGTGTGCCCTGCTGGCCAAAGGCCAACGTATTCAGCCACAACACAAAAAATCCTAGTAGGGCAAAGCGCATACAACGAAAGTTGGTTTTACGGTACAAAAGTACCGGGGCCCTATTATGACAACATAGCCGGATGGTTATGATATTGTTACTGCCTATTCCATCGGTTTTTAACACCGGTTGGAGGAATTACTTTTGCGGCCTTTTTTGAATCACGGATTGGTCGGATTTTTCACGGATTACGCGGATTTTGTGGACGGCCAGGGCTTTGGGGACGGGCAAGGGGTGCAGGCGGCCTGAAAGCTGTTCCTTTACATCGGATGCGTTAACCCGTGCATTGCCAGTCTGCGAGAACCCGCACGTTATTACCCGCCCATTGCTTACTCACTACTCACTGTTAACTGCTCACTGTTAACTACTCCCTGTTAACTGCTAATTGATTCCCCGATGCTTCTATCCATGACCGGCTACGGCCAGGCCCACCGCGAAACCGACAGCTACACCGCCACCGTCGAGTTAAAGTCCGTCAATTCCAAAACCTTCGACCTCACGCTACGCCTGCCCCGGTTTCTGCAGGCCCACGAGCTGGAAGTGCGCAACACCGTGGCCAAAGCCCTGCTGCGCGGCAAAATCAACCTCAACCTGGATTTTGCGCGGCCCGTCGTCACCCGCACCGCCACCGCGCTCAACAAGGAAGCCCTGGTGGCCGCCTACCAGGAGCTAAAAACCATTGCCCAAAGCCTGGGCGTGCCCACCGGCGAAGACACCCTGCTGGCGGCGCTGCGCCTGCCGGGCGTTATCCCCAGCGCCACCGAGGCCCGCGAGGCCGAGCCCCTGGCCGAAGACGTAACCTGGGTGGAGATGCAGCCCCTGCTGGCCGAGGCCCTGGCAGCCATGCAGCAGTTCCGGCAGGACGAAGGCCGCACCCTCACCACCGAGATTCTGACCTACGTGGCCACCATCCGGCAGCAGCTGGCCGCCGTCGAGCAGCACGACCCCGCCCGCATCGAGCACGTACGCCAGCGCCTCACGGCCCACCTGGCCGAGCTCAGCAGCCACGAGCAGTTCAACGCCACCCGCTTCGAGCAGGAAGTGCTGTACTACATAGAAAAGCTGGACATTGCCGAGGAGAAGGTGCGCCTGGCCGCCCACCTGGCCTACTTCCAGCAGGCCGTGCTGCAACCCGACGAGGCCGTAGGCAAGAAGCTGGGGTTCCTGGCCCAGGAAATTGGCCGTGAAATCAACACCATCGGCTCCAAGGCCAATGATGCCACCGTGCAACACCTGGTGGTGGGCATGAAAGAGGAGCTGGAAAAAATAAAAGAACAATTAAATAACATCCTCTAGCGGGCCGGGTTATTGGCTGCCTTTCGCAGACTTCAGCCTTGCTGTTTTTCCGGAATTTTGGGCATGATTTTGCATTATCTCATTAAAATTCGCAATCAAACATCTACATAACGCTGTTTGACTACGATTTTATATTTCAGTCAATGCCCACGGCGGGCCCTTCCCAACCAGCAGAATATTAAGACTTTATTGACTTATTAAGCGCTGCCCTTGGGCGCTATGAAAAATAATCGCAATATTTGTTGTCCAAAAGTTGTAAACCTGAATATTGTATCTAACTTGGCCTAACCAAGAAGCGCTAGTTACTCACCTCCTTATCCCCATTAGCATGAAATCTACATTTTTACTCTGTATCCTGGGACTGTTACTCACGGCCGCACGTCCCGCATCCGAAATCGAGCTGGTAAAAAAACGCGTGCTCAGCGAGCGAGTGGAAATCCTGATTCCCAAAGGCTTCGAAGTAATGAGCGAGCAGCAGATGGACTTTGCCTACGCCAAAGCCCAGAGCCGCCCCAGCGTTATCTTCACCAACAACAACCTCATTACCCTCGCCTTCAACTACAGCGACAACGATTCGGACCAGGACATGGTCGATATCTACGCCGCCTCGTTCGGCAAGACCTACCACAAGCAGTACAAGGACGCTACCTGGTTCGGCGATGGGGTGAAAAACATCAACAACCGCAAGGTGGGCTACCTCGAATTCATGAAGCCTGAAATGGGCCACGAGGTGTACACGCTGGTGTTCTTCACCGATGTAGAGGGCAAACTGATGATTTGCACCTTCAACTGCGCCGACCGTCAGAAGCCCGAGTGGGAGCCCATTGCCAAGCAAATCATGCTCTCGCTGAAAGCCAAAGGCTAGGCAGTTAAGAGTTAAGAATAAGGTCGGTGGTTGAACGCAGGTTCGGCCACCGACTATTTTTTTGCGGCTGGCGCGGCCCCCAGCTCCCCCAGGAAATCGCGCACCAGCCCGAACGCCCCCGCGAAACCAGCCAGTGATAAGGCCGCCGGCTTATCGTTCACATCATGGTAGGCTGCGCTGCCGCCGCGGGTGTAGATAAAGAAGGCCGGCACGCCCGCTTCGGAAAAGGGAAAGTGGTCGGAGTTGGCGGCGCGGCCGCGGGCCCCCAGGGCGGGCAGGTAGTGGTAGGCGTTGTTGAGCGCCAGCAGGCAGCGGAAGGGCGCTTCAAATACGCGGCCGTTGACGACGGTCGCGCCTTCTTCGCCGGTGCCCAGCAGGTCGAGGTTGACCAGGAATTTGATGCGGGCAAGCGGCACCAGCGGGTGCGCCACGAAGTAGCGCGAGCCCACCAGCCCGGCTTCCTCGGCCCCGAAGAGCAGGAACACCACGGAATAGGCGGGGCGGTTTTCGGGGCGGGCGTAGTGGGCGGCCAGTTCCAGGAGCAGGGCCACACCGCTGGCATTGTCGTTGGCCCCCGGGAAATAGGTGTTGCGGCCCATCCTGCCCAGGTGGTCATAATGCGCCGACACGACGAGGAAGGAATCGGGCTGCGCGGTGCCCCGAATGACGGCGGCCAGGTTCTGAGTTTGGTAGTTGCGCTGGAGTTGGGCATCGACTTGCAGTGTTAACAGGTCTTCGGGGTATTCTGGGTTCAGCGGGTACCATGTAACTGGCTCATTGAGGGCTTCAATGTGGATGCCTGCGACCTGGGCCGGTGCGAGGGACGCAGTTAGCTTGGGGACCAACACTATGCGATTAGGCAAGGAATCCAGCGTTTGACGCAACGCTGGTGGTAACGTTGGTAAACGCTGCACATCTCGAGCGGTAAGCACCAGAAAAGGCGGGGTTCCTAGCGTTGATAGCCAGTGCCAAGCGCGTCGCTGCAAGGCTTGCTGAGCAGAGGCCTGAAAGAAGCAGAGGGTATCCAGTCGAAGTGCCGAGGTGGTCAGCAAACCCGAGGTGCCCTTTGATTCAGAGGCGACAATGAACTCTGCTCCAGGCACAAGTTCTTTGGTAACCACTTTGTCCAGGGTGACAACGTGAGTGACTGATAATGCTACGGTACCCGGAAATGTGTTCACATCCAGCGTAAACGGCTGGGTGTAGTTCGGGGCCAGCGGTTCCAGCTTCAGCTCGCGCAGGCGGCCGCGCAGGTAGGCGGCGGCTTTGTGCTCGCCCTGCTGCACATAGCCGCGCCCGTGCAGCTCCGGCGCGGCCAGCTTCTCGATGGTGCGGCGAGCGCGGGGAATATCCTGCGCCGGGGCTCCAATCGCGGGCAGCAGCGCGCCCAACAGCAGCAGGGGTACAATGGGCAACTGAAGCGGCTCGCGGCGGCGCGCAGCCCACAACGTGGCTACGCCCACCGCCAGCGCGGCCCCAATGGCGTCGCTCAGCAAATCGGTCCAGTCGCCGTGGCGGCCCAGGTGCATGTGGTGTTGCAACAATTCAATAAGGCCGCCGAACAGGACGCTGACCAGCAAAGCGGCTGCTCCGGCGTGCCGGGCTAAAAGGGGCCACCGGCTTTGGTGGCGTAATGAAAACCTGCTTAGCCCCGCCAAAACGACAAACACGCCCGCATGGGCGGCCGTGTCGAAAGACAGCAGCTCCCAAACGGGCGTGACAGGCATATCGGCCGCCGGGGTGAGGGTGAGGACCAGCACCAGGGCGGCCCACAGCAGCGGTAGGGCAGCGAAGAAGCGACACGAGGGCTTTGGCTGGGGCGGCGTGCGGGAGGAAATCGGCATGACGACGCCCAAGCTAAAGCATGTGCTACCGACTACGCGCCGACCAGCTCGCCGTAGGCTTCGGCGGTCAGCAGCTCTTTCAGCTCCTCGGGCTTGGTGATGGAGATTTTTACCATCCAGCCGTCGCCGTAGGGGTCGGAGTTCACGGTTTCGGGGGCATCGGCCAGCTGGCTGTTTATTTCCAGCACGGTGCCGGTGATAGGGCTGAACAGGTCGGACACCGTTTTCACGGCCTCCACGGTGCCAAACACGGCGTGCTGGGCTACGTCTTTGTCGAGGGTATCAATATCGACGTACACGATGTCGCCCAGCTCCTTCTGAGCGTGGTCGGTGATGCCGACGTAGGCAACGTCGCCTTCGACGCGAATCCATTCGTGGTCCTTGGTGTAGTGCAGGGTGGCGGGCAGGTTCATCTGGTCAATGAGTGAATGAGTGAATGAGTGGATGAGCGAATGACTCATCAGAATTCAAAAGTAGGCACGGCTTACTCAATGAGCGAATGGGTGAATGAGTGAATGGGTGAATGAGCCAGCTAAACTGACGACTCAATCATTTGCTCATTCACCCATTTACGCATTCACTCACTGGGTGAGGCTGTAGCGGAGCTGCACCCCGCCTTCGGAAGTAGCGTTGCGAAAGGCGTTGCGGACTTGGGGCGTGGTGATTGTCTGGCTGTAGTAGAGCTGCAGGTTGAGGCGGGTATTGAGCAGGTAATCGATGGTGGGGCGCAGCTGAAAGGTTTTTGAGCCATTGGTAATCTGGCCCTTGGCCAGGCCCTGGAACTCCTGCTGGCCCAGCGGGGCGTTGGCTTCCACTACGTTTTCGATGCTGCGCTGAATGGTGATGTTGTCGCGGATGCTCAGGTCGAGGCGGGCCGTGAGGTTGTTCTTGAGCACGCGCTGCTCGCCACCGATGCGGAAAGGCAGCTTGAGGCTGTTGGTGGCGTAGCCGAAGCCCACCACGATTTCCTGGGTGTAGAGCTCGGTGACCTGGGCGTTGGTGGTGTTCAGTACCACGGTGCGGTCGGTGCGGTATTCGAGGCGGCCGGTGGCCCGGCTCACGGTCTGGAAGTTGATACCGACGAGCGGCGAGAGGCGCTCGGCGATGCTCACCTGGCCCACCACGTAGTAGGGCAGAAACTGGTTGGTGGGGGTACTGAGCTGATACGGTGCGCTGGGGTCGGTGAAGTCGGGCTCGCGCTCGTAGTTGGTAGCCGTGGTGTAGCTGCCCACGCTGTAGGTGGAGAGGTAGGCGTGGTTGAAGGTGAAGGACGAGAAGTACTTCTTCACCAGCGGCAGGTCGGAGAAACCGTTGTAGCTGACCGTCCAGTTGGGTAGCGGCAGCATGGCAAACGGGTCGAACTTCTTGGCCTTGTAGCCGTCCGACGAGCGGCCGTGGTAGGCATCGACGAAGCTCTGCACCAGCACCTCCTGCGAGTTGAAGCCGTAGCTGCCGCCGCCGGGGTTGCTGGGGTTGCGGTTGGCATCGGTCAGGCTCTGGCGCACAAACCTGCGGTTTTCCACGAATCGGCTGAAGGCTTTGGACGTTTCGCCATTGGCCCCGAGGTCGCCAAACAAGGTTCGAATGGTGATGGTCGAAACCTGAAACGAGCCCGTGCCCAGCAGCGGATTCGGAGCCAGCTCGAAGCGGCCCGGCCGCCGGAGGTCTGGCACCACCGTCAGGGAGTCGGCGTCGAGCCGGTTGCGGTAGTACACCTCCCGGTTGCGGGCCAGCTGCTGGCGGGCATCCACCTGAATGTTGAAGCCCCGGAACGGCTCCAGCGCCGTGCGCAGCGTGATGGTTTGGGTGAGCAGCGAGCTGAGGGCCGTGTTCAGGTATTCGCTGCTGTTGGTGTACCAGCCATTCTCGATGGCGCGATTGTAGAGCGTATTCAGCGCCGGCTGCTCGCCCAGAATAAACGGCAGGCCCGGAGCCGACAGGTCGTGGTCGAGGCCGAAGATATTGGTTTTGGGCAGGTAGCCGGGCAGCAGCGTGCCCTGCGAGCGGATGTAGGTGAAATTGAGGGAGCGGGCCGTCATCAGCGAGCGCAGCACGGCTTTCACGAAGCGGTTCTTTTCGCGGGTGGTGTCGGCCCCGGCGGCGGCCGGCGGACGGCCGGTTTCCTCACCGGCGCGGGCGGCCTCTTTCAGGCCACCGCCCGGCCGGCCGCTGGGAGCCGGGGCGTTGTTGATGATGTTGAGAAACTTCACCTTGTTGTACAGCTTCACCAGGTCGATGCGGCCATTAGCGCTGATTTCCCGGTTGTTCTGAATGGTGTTGCCCAGCTTGATTTCGGTGGTCAGCGTGTCGCGGGCCTCGTTGCCCACGGGCACCGGGAAGCGCGGGGCCCGCAGCGACACCGGCGCGGACTGCCAAGTGTAGTTGGCCGCGTAGCGGGTATCGGCGCTCAGCCAATCGGTGAGCGGGAATTTGTCGAGCGGCAGGCGGTAAGTCAGCGCCGCCACCTGGTTGAAATTGATGGTCCGGCCGCCCTGGAGCAGGTTTTTGCGGAGCAGGTCGCGGTTATCCAGCGCCTCCTGGCTGTCGCCAATGGTGCGGCCCCGGCCTTCGTCCACCACGCCGCGGTTGGTGGCGGTGTAGTCGAAAATCAGGCTTTTGGTCAGGTCCCACTTCAGGTCGTAAATCCGGCTGATGTAGAAGGATTTCTGCACCACCGGCAGGCCGGCCAGCGTGGGCACGGTGCCCGGCTCCAGCACCCGCTGCAGGAACCGCTCGTTGTAGCGCCGGTCAATATCGGTGCGGAACGAGAAGCGCGAAGGCAGCGGCGTGAAGTTCAGCTCCTGGAAAATCTTCAGGTACGGGTTGTCCAGGGCCTTGAACTTGTTCAGCGGCGTGTAGTTCTTGGGCGTGGTCTGGTACACGTAGGCCACGGCGGCGGTGTACGACTTGGTGTAGTCGCGGTCGGTGCGGATATCGGTGTGCAGGCGGTCGGTGAGGGAGTAGCTCACGGCCACGTTCTCAATGTCCCAGGGCTTGGCCGTGCGGGGGGCCGCGCCGGGCTTGGGCGTGCCGCGCTCCTTGCGCACGTTCAGCACCGCGATGCTGCGGCTGGTGGTCTGGTCGATAACCTTGTTGCGGTACTCGGTCTGGGCGGCCACGTCGGTTTCGCCGGCCGCGTTCTTGAACTTCTCCAGGCTCTGCTTGAGCTTGGTGTCGGGGTCGAGGGGGTCGTAGAGGGGCGAGCGGCTTTCGTGGCCCAGCTGCAGCAGCACGGGCACGCGCAGGTTCAGCTGCGGCGGCAGAAACTTCTCCACGGCCACCGTGGCGTTCAGGTCGCCGCGGAACACGTCGTCAACCGAGCGCTGCTGCACTTTGTCCTGGAGGCCGCCGAAGCCCACGCTGGTGAAGCTGCCGGTGGCCGTGATATTGGCAATATCGGCCATCTTCACGTTGAGGCGGGCGGTGGCGGCGTAGCCGTCCTGCTGCTCAAAGTCGAACACGCGCAGCTCATCGGCCCACAGGTTCACGTTTTTGGCGCTGGTGCTGGGGTCCGAGCCGTCGGTTACGGGGTTGAGAATGCCCAGCATCACGCCCTGCACCGCCGAAAAATCGGGGTTGCCAACCACCGTAATGGTCGCGCCATTAGGCAGCGTCTTGATATACGGCACCAGGTAATTGATGGGGCTGCGCTTGTTGCGCTCGGCCTTGGCATCAATGAAGTCCTGAAACGACACGTCGAGGCGGTTGGCTTCGGGCCACACCTGGTCTACGCCGGTGTCGCCGGCGCGGGTCAGCGTCAGCGGCCGCGAGTACTGGTAGTAGTTCTGGGTGTAGTCGGTGCCGATGCGCAGGAAGGCCTGCACGTCGCCGTTCAGGGTGGTGGGGTCGTCGCTATCGCCGTGCAGAAACAGGCGCAGGCGCTTGTAGCGCAGCATGTTGATGGTGATGTTCTTGTAGGCCGCCTTGGCGTAGCCGTCACGTAGGTTGGTCACCGACAGGCGCAGGCTCTGCTCGTTCTGCAGGCGCGAGGTGCTGCTGCTGCCGTACTCCTGGTCGCGCAGAATGCCGGGCGGCGACACGTACGGAATCTTGCCCGTGCCCGAAGCCGCAGCCAGGCCGTTTTCCTCCACGCTCACCGTCGAGATGCTGAAGGCGTCGGCATCGGTGAGCTGGCCGATAACCGTGCCCAGGCGCGGGTCGGTGATGCTGGGCAGGAAGCGGCGCCACTGGTTGGCCACAAACTGCGGCTGCACCAGGCGCACCACCACCGGCTGCTGCCAGCCGGTCATGTACATGCGCAGAAAGCGAATGTTCTTGAAGCCGAACTCCTGCGTCGCGCCGCGCAGCCGGTAGCCCTCCCGAATGGGAATCCGGAACTGGTACCACGTCACTTCGTCGCCGCTGGTACGCTCGTCCTTGGTCGTCACCTTATCGATGATGAAGTTCTGGCCCACTTGCAGGGCCCCGGGCGCGGCCCCGAGGCGCAGGCGGTACTCGTAGTAGCGCTCTACTTCCTGCACTACGTTGTCGCGGTTCAGGTCCTCCTTGTCGGGGAAGGCGGTGGAGCTGAGCTGGCTGTTTTCGGGCGAGTTGCCGTCGTAGCCGTTGTAGTTCTTGTAGCGGCCCAGAATCTTGGCGTTGGTCTGGTCGTAGCTCGGGTCGAGGTGGTGGCGGAAGTTGTCGGCCGAGGGGTCGGGCAGGTTGGCGAAGGCCGCGCCGTAGCCCGGCGTGGCCGGCGTGGCAGTGGGCAGGGCCCGCACGCGCTCCTGCTCATCATTCACACCGTCGAGGCCCACGTCCTGCCGGGCCCGGGCCCCGGGCGCGGCGTTGAAGGCATCGGTGAGAAACTGCTGGCTCGTGACGCGGCCGTAGTCGGTCAATCGGCTGTTGTTGGCAATATCCGTGGGGTCGTCCGTCGTCGGCAGGCCGTTTTCGAACTCGTGCTGGTTGTTATCCTTCAGGGCGTCCTCGCTCACGTTGCCCAGGTTGATAATCAGGTCGCCGCCGGTGGTATTGGGCTGGTTGTTCCCATCCGAGTCGAACACGTTGCCGCGGTCCGAAGTGGTTTTGATGAACGGGTCCATCATCCAGAACTCCAGGTATTCGATGTTGGCGTTGTCGAAGTCGGTATCGAAGGTGATGGCCCGGCTGATGCCGCCAAACTTGTCCTCGGGCCGCTCGACCGCAGTAAAATTCTTGCCCGCCGCGTCCAGGTTCGGGTTGTAGTTGTACGGCCCCCGCTCGCCGGGGAAGTAAGCCATGTCGAAGGTGTACTCGTAGCCGTTACCGGTCGCGCCCAGGTCCTTATTCGGGAATACCTCGTCGCGCCGCACGCCGCGGGTGTAGTGGTTCACCAGGTCGCCGGCCCCAATATTGCCCGGCACGTTGGGCCCGCCGGTGTAGTAGCTCTGGTCCACAGTATACCACGCCAGTTTGGCGCGCTGGTAGTTGTAGCCCAGCCCCACCGCCGTGCTGCCCCCGATGGGCAGCGGCGTAGCAGCCAGCCGCCAGGCCGGAATACTGGCCAGCCCGCCCAGCGTGTAAGGCGTGCGGGCATTCTCAAAGTCGTCGATGTACGACACGCCGTTCTCGCCGTTGCCCAGCTGCGAGCGGCCCGGCAGCAGCTTGGCAAACTCCCCGCTGAAGGCGATGGTCGAAATCTCCTTGGTCGACACGAAGGGCAGCATATCGAGGTACTTGGTCAGCACCCGGCTGTCTTTCCGAATGCTGCCATCCAGGCCCACAATGGTATTGTTGCCCGGCTCGTCGCCAATATTCACGCGGTTGATACCGGGGGCCTGCCGCTCCAGCAGGCTCAGGGCCGTACCGCCGATGGTCACGTCCCGGTTCAGCTTGTAGTCGAGGCGCACGCCCACCATCCGGCGGGGCTGCACCTGTACCAGGGCGTTTTTCTCGAATTCCACCCGCAGCTCGTTGGCCGAGTTCAGGTAGGCCGGGTTGAGGATTTTCACCTTGGCCTGGTCGTAGAAAACCTGGTAGTCGACGCCCTCCGTGAGCAGCGTTGAGCCCGAGCGCACCCGCACCGACCCCTGCGCGATACCGATGCCCGGCAGGCTGATTTCGTCGGACCCGGCCCCGCCCTGAAAGCGCCCGCGCAGAAAGAACTTATCCTTTTCCTGCCGCTGCTGCGCGTCGCTCTGGGTCTCGTTGTACAGCTCCGAGTACACGTATTTGTCAATCAGCGCCGGCTCGCCGGCGAGCTGACTTCGCAGGAAAGAGCCGAACGGCTGCACGTTCGGGAAAATAATTTTGCCCAGCTCCGGGTCAATCGTCACCCCGGGGAAAAAGTCGAAGTTACCGTCCGGGTTGCGGTCGTTGTTGGGGTTCACGCGGTCCAGCCCCAGCACCTCAATCAGCGGCCGGTTGTTGATTTTGGCTCCCTCCTTCAGCGAAATCAGGTCAACGCCCGTCTCGTCGTCCTTGTAGATAATCTGGAGCTGAAAGTTGTCGCGCTGCAGCTGCGAGGCGTTCAGGGGATAGATGTTTTTCATCATCAAATCCCAGGTTGGCGTGTTGCGGGTCAGCAGGTTAAGGTTCTGCGGGTTGGTGGCGGGCTCGGCCAGGCCCACGCCGGGGTTGCTGGCGCGCAGCATCTTCAGGAAAATCACCTGGTCGGGGGCCACCGAGCCGTAGTTGTCCGAGGTTTCGCCCACGGTGTAGGTCTGCCCGTTGAACAGGTACTGGAAGCTCACGCCCAGCACCTGGTCGGGCAGCAGGGCCGTGTTCAGCGAGACGTAGCCCAGCTGGGCATTATAGGTGTACTCACGCGGGTCGAGTTTGCGGGCCCGCACCCGCTCAAAGTCCACGTTCTTGGTCAGTCCCTGCCCATTCTGTAGCAGCCCGTCGATGCCCAGGTTTTCGCGGGTGCCGGTAGCAGGGTTGGTCAGGATGCCATACAGCTGGTTGGCCGAGTTCTGCGCCGGGGTCTGGGCGTTGGGGCCACCACTGCGGTACTTGCCCTGGTACAGGCGCAGCGGCTCGCCAATGTCCATCAGCGTCACCACGTTGCGCAGGTTTTCGGTGGTGCGGTTGTCGTTGGTCACGTACACCTCGAGGCGGGTGATGGCCACGCCGTCGTTCTGAATGGTGGGCAGGTTGCGCAGGGCGCGGTCGTACTTATCGCGGAAGAACTGCGACAGGAAAAAGTGCCGGTCCCGCTCGTATTGGCTGGCCTTGATTTCGTACTGCCGGCTCTGGGCCCCGTTCTGAATACGCACCTCATCGGCGGTGCCGCGCACGGTGGCGGCCACGGCCGTCACGCCCAGCTTGCCAAACTGCAGCTGGGTTTTGATGCCAAACAGGTTTTGCCCGCCCTGCACCAGCGAGTTGGTGAGCGGCAGGCTCACGTTGCCCAAATCCACCTTCCGGATGATGTCGGTTTCCTCGCCGGCGTAGTCGAACCTCATCTGGTTGTCGAAGTCGAACGAAGCCTTGGTGTCGTAGTTGAACACCAGCTTGAGCTTGGTGCCAATCTGCCCGGTGAGGTTGACGTTGATGTTCTGCTCGAACAAAAAGTCGCCCACACTTTGCTGGCGCAGGGTCAGGGCCGGGTTTTCGTTGCGGTTGAAGCGCCCGCCAAACTTGAGCGTGACCGAGCCCGCCGGCCGGATATCGACATAGCTGCCGCCGAAAATGCGGTTGGCAATGGGGCCAAGGTAAATCTTGGGAATCAGGCGCTGGGCCTGGGGCGTGCCCGCCGCCGCGGCCGGCCCCGTAATGCCGCCCTTGGCCTTGTCGCGGTAGTAGCTCCGGATGCCTTCGCGCCGCCGAAACTCCTCGTATTCCTTGTAGCTGAGCACACTCGGGTCGCGGTAGTCGATTTCGGCTCCCACCTTTTCGCGCACGTCGAACTGGGTCAGGCTGTCGTCCACGGCCACGTTCAGCTTCACGTTTTTGGGCAGCGGCAGTATCAGCGGCGACTCCCGGCGCTTCGTGCCGAAGGGGCTGCCGGGGCGGTCCTGGGCGCGCACCCGTGGGCGGCGGCTGGGCTTGTACGGGCCGGTGGTATCCACCACCGCACCCACGGGCCGGGGAGTATCAGCGGCCAGGGCACGGCTGATGCGCAGCCACGCGCCGGGCAGGCGCGCGCTCGCTACCGGTGCGGCCTGGGCCCACCACGCCAGCAACGACGCAACCACAACAACCGACGCGGGAAGTAATTTCTGACCGGATTTCAAGCAGTATAAATGGATAGTAGCTATTGGAGCTGTTAGCCAATAGCTGTTAGCTGATAGCCGTTAGCCGATGGACATCGGTAGTCTAGTGAGGCTTTGGCAACGAAGCGAAACGGCGTAGGTGGTGATAATTTCGACAGAGACCCAAAAGCTAGTAGCTAAAAGCTATTGGCTAACAGCTTGAAATCGTCACGACTCAATGCGACTTCAAAGCAAATTTAATCAATTCCTCCACGCTCAGCTCCCCGCCGTGTTTGTGCTGAATCTGGTCCAGCAGCTTCTCGGCGGCGGCCCGCGCAAAGCCCAGGGTCACCAGGGCCTGCAACGCTTCGGCGCGCCGCGTATTGTGCTGGCGGGCCAGGGGCACGGTGTCCACGCCGGCCTTGGCCAGCATCTCATCCTTGCGCAGCTTGTCCTGCAAGTCCAGAATTACGCGGGCAGCCGTTTTCGGCCCCACACCCTTAATGCTCTGGATGGCGCGCACGTTGCCGCTCACGATGGCCTCGCGGATTTCGCCCACGCTCATGCTGCTCACCATCACAATGCCCGTGCCCGGCCCAATGCCCGAGACCGAAATCAGGAGCATAAACAACGCCTTTTCGCTGGGGTCGAGGAAGCCATAGAGCGTCTGCCCGTCTTCCTTGATGTGCTGGTAGGTATAGATTTTGGTGGCCGCGCCCTCGGCCGGCAGCTTCGAGTAAGTGGCCAGCGAGATGCGGACTTCATAGCCCACGCCCAGGATATCAACAATGGCCTGAGTGGCGTCTTTGTAAGCAAGTTTACCGTCGAGGTAGGCAATCATAGACTGGGGAAAGGAGGCAGGAAAAGTGCGTTGCAACAATGGAGTAACGCCACCGCCGGGTTTTTATCTCCCAAATTTACTGGCTTTTCGGCCAAAGTTTTTGGGTGAAATAAAGAAGTTGTGGGGCAATAGACAAGCCGGGAAAAAGAACGTCATGCTGAGCAGAGCCGAAGCATCTCGCGTGCAGCAGTAATCCAATCAATTGAGTTACTTCTGCGGTAGAGATGCTTCGGCTGCGCTCAGCATGACGTTCTTTTTCCCGTTTACCGAATTTACAGCGCCTTGCTGCCCAGCTGCGCATCCACTACCGCGATGGCGGCCATGTTCACGATGTCGCGCACGCTCGCGCCGAGCTGCAGAATGTGCACCGGCTTGCGCATACCCATCAGCACCGGTCCGATAGCCTCGGCCCCGCCAATTTCCTGGAGCACCTTGTAGGCAATGTTGCCCGACTCCACGTTGGGAAAAATCAGCGTGTTGGCCCCTTTTTCCGCCAGCGGCGAGAAGCCGTAGTGTTCCTGCAGCAGCCGGGGGCTCAGGGCCACGTTGGCCTGCATCTCACCGTCAATCAGCAGGTCGGGGAAGCGGGCCTTGGCCATTTCGGTGGCGCGGCGCGTTTTTTCGGGCAGCGGGCCGGGGTTCGAGCCGAAGTTGGAGTAGCTGATAACGGCCATGCGCGGCTCCGCATCGAAGAACCGCACGGCGCGGGCCGTGAGGCCGATAATCTCGACCATTTCCTCGGCCGTGGGGTTGATATTCACCGTAGTATCAGCGAAGAAATACGGGCCCTTCTTGTGCTGAATGATGTACATCGAAGACACGCGCTTCACGCCATCTTCGGTACCGATGACTTGCAGCGACGGGATAATGCTCTTGCCGTAGTCCTTGGTGAGGCCCGTGATGCAGGCGTCGGCCTCGCCGGTTTCCACCATCATGGCGGCGTAGTAGTTGCGCTCGCGCATCAGGCGGCGGCCCTCGTAAATCGTCATGCCACGACGCTGGCGCTTCTCGTACAGCAGGGCCGCGTACTCATCGCGCTTGGCGTCCTGCTTCAGAATATTGATGATTTCGCAGCCCTCCAGGTCGAGGCTGTTCTCACGGGCAATGGCCTCGATTTTCTCCTGCGGACCTAGCAGAATGGGCGTGCAGATGCCTTCATCGAGCAGAATCTGGGCCGCTTTGAGGATTTTATAGTTGTCGGCTTCGGCAAATACCACGCGCTTCGGGTTGGCCCGGGCCGCCGAGGTAATGCGGTTCATTAGCTTCTGATTCACGCCGAGGCGGGCCCGAAGCTGGTCCTCGTAAGCGTGCCAGTCCTCGATGGGCAGGCGGGCCACGCCGCTTTCCATCGCCGCCCTGGCCACGGCCGGGCTGATGGTGGTAATCAGGCGCGGGTCGAGTGGCTTGGGGATGAGGTAGGTGCGGCCAAAGGTCAGCGTGTTGTCGCCGTAGGCCTTATTCACCATTTCGGGCACGGGCTCCTTGCTCAGCTCGGCCAGGGCATGCACCGCCGCCAGCTTCATGGCTTCGTTGATTTCGGTGGCCCGCACATCCAGCGCGCCCCGAAAAATGTAGGGAAAGCCCAGCACATTGTTCACCTGGTTGGGGTGGTCCGACCGGCCCGTGGCCATGATAATGTCGTCGCGGGTGGCCATGGCCAACTGGTAGCTCACCTCCGGGTCGGGGTTGGCCAGGGCAAATACGATGGGGTTATCGGCCATGAGCAGCAGCAGCCCAGCCGGCAGCACGTTGGCCGCCGACAGGCCCAGGAATACATCGGCCCCGCGCATGGCTTCTTCCAGCGTCGTCACGTCGCGGCTGGTGGCAAACTGCATCTGAATGACGTCCAGGTTGGTGCGCTGGGCATTGATAACGCCGTCTTTATCGAACACCACCACGTTTTCGCGGGTCAGGCCCAGGGCCAGGTACAGGCGCAGGCACGACACGGCCGCCGCGCCCGCCCCGCTCACCACGAGCTTGATTTCGCCGATTTTCTTGCCCACCACTTCCAGCGCGTTCAGCAGCGCGGCCGACGTGATGATGGCCGTGCCGTGCTGGTCGTCGTGCATCAGCGGGATGTTCATCTTCTCCCGCAGCTCGGTTTCGATGCGGAAGCACTCCGGGGCCTTGATGTCCTCCAGGTTGATGCCGCCAAACGTGGGCTCCAGCGCCTTCACGATGCGGATAAACTCGTCCGGGTCGGTGGCATCAATCTCAATATCAAAGCAGTCGATGCCCGCAAATTTCTTAAACAGCACGCCCTTGCCTTCCATCACCGGCTTGCTGGCCGCCGGGCCAATGTTGCCCAGCCCCAGCACCGCCGTACCATTGCTGATAACAGCCACCAGGTTGCCCTTGGCGGTGTATTTGTACACGTCGTCGGGGTTTTCGGCAATGGCTTTGCAGGGCTCGGCCACGCCCGGCGAGTAGGCCAGCGCCAGGTCGAGCTGGGTGCTCATGGGCTTGGTGGGCACTACTTCCAGCTTGCCGGCGGGCTCTTGTGAGTGATAGTTTAGGGCGTCTTGTTTGTTGATTTTGAGCATAGGAATTCGAATCAGGGAAACGGCGCGGCGCGGGTGGCCTTCGGCCCGCAAGGTCCGGCTATTTCCGCCGAAAGCAATAAACCGGGCTGATTTTGGCACCAAAAAGCGCCACGCCAGGGTGGCGCGGGGCTTTTTCAGGAAAATAACAGCATTGCTTATTTCGACGAAAATTCTCCGAAAGCAGCTTTGGCGACGGCTGTGATATAGTCTCGAAGCCAGCAGTAGCGTATCGCTACTCCCTGGGCTCAACGCCCCCCCTATCCCTGCGGTACCAGCAGCTTCTGGCCGAGCTTCACGTCATCGGAGGTGAGGTGGTTGAGCTCGCGCAGCCCCTGCACCGTCACGCCGAAGCGTTGCGAGATGTTGAAGAGCGTATCGCCCCGCTGCACCATGTGCACCTGCGGCGACAAGCCTTTGCGCTCCGGCGCGGCGCGAGCCGGGGCCACCGCCGTGGCTTTGGAAGCCATGGGTTTTGACTGCCGACGGGCACCTTCCTGCGCACCGGCGTCGGCGGCCGGGGCGTGTAGCATCAGCCGCTGGCCGGGGGTTACGGTTTCGGCATCCAGCCCATTCCAGGCCATCAGCTGTGACACCGTCAGATTATGCTCGCGGGCCAACTTGGTGAGGTAGTCGCCTTTGCGCACGGTGTAGGTTCCAGTATTGACTTCGGGGGCCGACGCTACAGCCTCAGGAGTTTCCTCGGGCTCGAGGGCGGCAGTGGTGGCTTTCGCTTCGTTGCGCCGGGCTTCCGTCACTACGGCAGCCTGCGCCTGTGCCATACGGCGCGCGGCGGCCCGGGCCTGGCCTTCGGCCGCTGCCTGCTGAATGGCCTGCCGCTGCCGGATGCCCACCAACCGGGCTTCCTGTAGTTTCTCCTGCCGCACAACGTCTTGGAGGCGGGCTACTTCACGGGCATTGGCCGCCGCCTGCTCACGGCGGGCCGCTACTTCCTCCGTCGAAACCACCGGGCGCGGAGCCGCTGCAATCATTGGCAAAACTTCCGTGGCCATGGGAGCACGGCGCGGCGCGGCGGCCGGTAGCGGCACAAACACCACCAGCTCGCGGCCGGGCTTGAGGGGCCGGCCTTTGGGCAGCTCGTTCCAGCGGCGCAGCTGGCTCTGGCTCACTTCAAACCGCTCGGCCAGGCTGGCCAGGGTTTCGCCCCGCTTCACTTTGTGCGGCACCCGCCGGAAGCGGGGCGCAGCAGCTTCTTCACTGGTGCGGGGGCCTTCGGTAGCGGCCAGCACCGACTGGCTCACCCACGGCTCCACGCCATCAAGGCGGGGCGGCAGCGTGGCCAGGGCCTGCGGCAAAGCCGCGGTGGGCTGGCAGTATTCCAGTAAAGTGGTCCGGTCCACATCACCCAGATGCACGGCCGCCGCCGCCGGAAATCGCACCACGTAGGGCCGGTAGCCGGCGGGCAGCGCCGCCCGCCGCAGCTCCGGGTTGAAGCGGGTTAAGTACAAGGAATCTTCGTAGCCGCAGGCGCGGCTCAGGCGGCGCAGGTCGAAGGCATAGCCGCGCAGGCTCAGCGTGTCCATCGGCTCGGCGTACTGATAGCGCAGGCTGGGCGTGCGCAGGCCGTGGGCCTCGGCGTACTTCATGCTGTACATGATGGCCGTGAACGTGGGCACGTAGTTGCGCGTCTCGGCCGGCATGTGCGGGTACAGGTCCCAAAAGGTCTTTTTGCCGGTGCGGCGTATCACGCGCTGCACGCTGCCCGCGCCCCAGTTGTAGGCCGCCAGCACCAGCTCCCAGTCGTGAAAGATGCCGTAGAGGTAGCGCAGGTGCTTGCAGGCGGCCTCGGTGGCTTTTTCGGGAGCCATGCGCTCGTCAATCCACTCATCGCGCTGCAAGCGCAGGTCGCCGGCGGTGGGGCCCATAAACTGCCAGAGGCCGGTAGCGCCCACCGGGGATTTGGCCGTCGGAATCAGGGCTGATTCGACCACCGCCAGGTATTTCAGGTCGGTGGGCAGGTTGTATTTGGCCAGGTATTTCTCGAAAATCGGGAAGTAGAAGTTCTCCCGCTCCAGCACGCGTTGCAGGTAGCTGCGGTTGCGGGCCGTGAACAAGGTCACGTAAGCCATCACCGAATTATTGAACGTGTGCGGCACATCGGTTTCGAAGCAGCCCACCCGGTCGCACACCAAATCGCGCATGGTGGGCGGGGTCCGCAGCCACTCCAGGCGGACCGAATCAACTACCATCGGCCCCATGGGCACGGCCACCAGCGAGTCGGGCTGCAGCTCCAGCCGCACCCGCACCGTGTCGCCCAGCAGGGCTGGCAAAGCCGAGTTTCCTTGCCCGGTTGTGTCGGGCAGCGGTACGCGCTGGGCCCGGGCCTGGGGCACTTGCAGCAGCAGGCAAAGCAGCCCCAGCGCAAGATGCAAGAAGCGCCGGCGAGGCGCTTTCACTTTCTTAATCCCTTGCTTCATAGCACTAAGATAGGGCAGAGGTAAACAACTTGTAGAGATGGCTGATTCCGCGTCTACGCAAATACGCGAATAATGGCTGCGCCAGGCCATGCCCGGCTTATCGGTTCTCGCAGGCCCGCCAGCGGTAGGATTTGAATCGCAGTACCTTTGAACCCAGGGACAAGGCTGTTGCACTACGCACGCGCCCGGCACCTTATTGCCCCCACCTTTCACATAGCGGCATGCAACTTCTCTACCTGGTATTCGGCAACAATATCCAAAATCATTTCCAGGCTAATTTCTCCATTTTATCCTTTCTACGGCAGGGCAATCGGCTACTAACCGGCATCACGGTGGTCACCGACGCGCCCGATTTCTACCGCCACCTGGCCGGCGCCGTCACCGTTCACACCATTGATGCCGGCACCCTGGAAGAGTGGCAGGGCGAGTTCAGGTTCTTCTGGCGCGCCAAAATCAAAGCCCTGGAGTTCGTGGCGCGGCAGCAGCCGGAAGTGCCGCTTTTATACCTCGATACCGACACCTTTTTGCACGGTTCGCTGGAAAAAATCAGTCAGGAGCTCGCGGCTGGCGTGGCTTTCATGCACGAAGCCGAAGCGCCGCTATCCACCCTCACCAGCAAAACGGAGCGCCGCATGTGGCAGCAAATCAACGGCCGGGCCTTCGGGGGCATCACCATGCACGAGCAGCACCAGATGTGGAACGCCGGCGTGGTCGCCATTCCGGCCGGCCGCAACCTGGAAGCCATCGCGCTGGCCCTGCGCATCTGCGACGACCTGAGCGCCCAGCAAGTCACGCCCCGGCTCATTGAGCAGTTTGCCCTCTCCGTCGCCCTCTCCGAAACCTACCCCATGCAGGAGGCGCGCCCTTACATCGGCCATTATTGGAGCACCAAGGAGGAATGGAACGCCAGCATCGGGGCCTTCTTGCTGGAATCGCACCTGAAGCAGCGCTCCGTAGCCGCCGAGTTGGAGGCTCTGGGCTCCTTCGACTATCAAACGCTGCCCGTCAAAAAAATAACCCGCAACACCCAGCACCGGCTCACTAAGCTGGTGAGCAAGTTGCTGCCGCCCCGGGAGGTTGAGTTCATCACGCCCCAGGTCAAAAAATAACCGCCATGCCGTAAGCGCAGGCTTACCACATGGCGGGGTTCAGAGCGGTTTCGCTTTTTGTGTACTGAGTTAAAAGTTGAGAGTTAAAAGTTAAAATGCATGTACAGTGGTTTTTAACTTTCAACTTTTAACTTTTAACTTTCTGTAAAAGTGTACGCTAACCTGAAAACTGCTGTAAGCAGAAGTTGAAACAGGGCGCTGACGCGCTGAACCTACGCCAGCACTTCTTCGGTCAGCAAACTGGCGAAGGCCAGCAGCTCCGCTTCGCGGAAGGCCCCGGCCATTACTTGCAAGCCGATGGGCAGGCCGGCGGCATCCTCCCCTACCGGCACCGAAATGGCGGGCACGCCGGCCAACGAGGCCTGCACGGTGAAAATATCGGCCAGGTACATCGAAACCGGGTCCTGCTTCTCGCCTATTTTGAAGGCCGTGGTAGGCGTGGTAGGCAGCACCAGGAAATCGTACTGGCGCAGCAGCTCGTCGGTTTTGTCCTTAATCAGCCGGCGCACGCGCTGGGCTTTGGTGTAATACGCGTCGTAGTAGTTGGCGCTGAGCACGAAGGTGCCCAGCAGGATGCGCCGCTGCACTTCGGCCCCAAAGCCCTGAGCGCGGCTCTTTTTGTAGAGCGACTCCAAATCCGTAGCATCCGGGGCACGGTAGCCGTATTTCACGCCATCGAAGCGGCCCAGGTTGGAGCTGGCTTCGGCGGTGGTGAGGATGTAGTAGGTCGGAATCATAAAGTTGAGGTAGGGAAAATCCACCGCTTCCACCACATGGCCCTGGCCGCGCAGCAGGTCGAGCTGATTTTCCAGCGCCGCCTTGATTTCGGGGTTCAGCCCTTCGTTATCCACGGCATCGGTAATGTAGCCGATGCGGTAGTGCGGCGCGGGCGTGAGCTGCTGACTGTAGGCGGGCACTTCGCGCTGACTGGCGGTGCTGTCCATGCCATCGGGGCCGGCCATGATTTCCAGCAGCAGCGCAGCATCGGAAACCGAGCGGGTGATGGGCCCAATCTGGTCGAACGACGAGGCGAATGCCACCAACCCGTAGCGCGAAATGCGCGAATACGTCGGCTTAAAACCAATGACCCCACAAAACGCCGCCGGCTGGCGCACTGACCCGCCCGTATCGGACCCAATCGAGGCCAAACACATATCGGCCTGCACGGCCACGGCCGAACCGCCCGACGAGCCGCCCGGCACCCGGTCGGGGTCGGCGGCGTTGCGGGCCGGACCGAAATAAGAGGTTTCGTTCGAGCCGCCCATGGCAAACTCATCGCAGTTCTGGCGACCGATGAGGATGGCATCGGCGTCGAGCAGGCGCTGCACGGCCGTGCCGGTGAAGAGCGACTTGAAGCCGTCCAGCATCAGGCTGCTGCTTTGCAGCGAGTGCCCGGCGTAGGCCAGCACATCCTTGATGCCGATGACCATGCCGGCCAGCGGGCCGGCGGTGCCGGCGGCCAGCCGGGCATCCACGGCATCGGCCTGGGCGAGGGCTTCGTCGGCCCACACTTCCAGAAAGGCGTTGAGGTGCTGCTGGCGCTCGATGTTGCCCAGGTAATACTCAACGAGCTGGCGGCAGGACGTGGTGCCCGCCGCCAGCTCGTTACGAACTTCGGATAAAGACTGAAAACGCTTCAAACTATTTGCAGATTAGGTGACCGATTCGTTAGGCGTCGGGATTGGCGGGGAGGTAGGGCTGCCGGGGCTGCGTGCCTTCGGGGGCCAAGTTAGGGGGCAGCGAATAAGCGACGGGCGGCGTGGTTTCCTCGGCCTTGTGGTCGGATGAGTGGTCGGCGGCAGCGGTAGCCGTGGCTACCGGAGCGGCAGCCCAGGGGTCGAAACCCGAACCTGCTTCCGCCACTGGGGGTGTAGGCAGGGGGGCAGGATATTGGTTCTGGGCCGCGTAGTTGGGCTGCGTGGGCTGGCCCGACTGCTCGAATTCGCGGCGGATTTCGGTGCTGGCATCTTTGAACTCGCGGATGCCTTTGCCGAGGCCCCGGGCCAGCTCGGGGATTTTGTTGGCCCCGAAGAAAATCAGGATGACGACCATAATCAGCATGAGCTCAGAGCCGCCGATATCGCCGAGGAAGAGAATGAGGGAATTTTGCATGACGCAGAGGGCACTTATTTAGCGCGGCTGGTTGGTGGGGTCGTTAGGATTGAACACGGGCGGGACCGGCTGCTGATAGCCGGTCTGCGACGCACCTTGCTGATAGCCGGTCTGCGGCTGGCCCTGCTGATAGCCGGTCTGCGGCTGGCCCTGCTGGTAAGGCGGCTGCACGGGCGGGGCCATGGGCTGGTCGCGGTACTGCGGCTCTTCTATTTTGCTGGCGTCCTTGAATTCGCGCACGCCTTGGCCCATGCCTTTGAACAGCTCAGGAATACGCTTAGCCCCAAATAACAGCACAACCACAAATACGATAAGCAGAATTTCGGTAGTGCCGAAGTTGCCAATTAAAAACAGAGAATGAAGCATGAGAAGGTGGGCACCCGGGCCCGGTTATGGTGATTAAAAGAGGATATACGCAGCCGAATGCTTTTTGGAGTATCAAAGATACCCGATAGGAAGACTTTGAGGCATGAAGGTGGGGTTTACAGGCAAAATGCTGTGGTTGGTCGGGCCATAACCAATGTTGAACGGGATAAGTCCATATCTACCCGAAGAGAACGGCTAGCTTTGCTGCCCCATTTCCCATCAACCTAACTATTAATGACGAGGTTAGGTTGAAATGTCACTCCTTATTTTGCTGTGAAACACCCCAAACGCCCTGCTCAAACCTTACCGGTCCTGCCACAGGCCAACGAACCGGAGCGCCTGAGAGTTCTCCGCAGCTACGAGGTAATCGACACTGACCCCGAACAGGTTTTCAACGACCTGGTGCACCTTGCGGCTTTTATTTGCGGCACGCCCATATCGCTGATTTTTCTGGTTGACGACAAGCGGCAATGGTTTAAAGCCCGCGTGGGCCTTGAGCCGATGCAAATGCCCCGCGAAGACGCATTCTGCCAATACGCCATGCTGGCCGCCGATGTGTGCGAGGTGCCGGATGCCACCGTGGATGTCCGCTTTGCCCACAACTCGCTCGTTACCGGCGACTCGCACGTCCGCTTCTATGCCGGCGCACCGCTGCTCAGCCCCGAAGGCCAGCCCATCGGCACGCTTTGTGCCCTCGACACCGTACCCCGGCACCTCACCCCCGACCAGCGCGAGGCCCTGCGCGTGCTGGCCCGGCAAGTGATGGTGCACCTCGAACTGCACCACATGCAGCGGCAGGTTGAAAACGAACGCCAGACGCTCGACGGCGTGCTGCGGATGGTTAACAGCAACAGCGAAGCCCCGCACACCAACAGCCGCTCCGAAATTTTTGTCAAGCAGGAGCAGCGCCTGGTGCGCGTAGCCACCGCCGACCTGCAGTACGTGGAAGCCCTGGGCGATTATGTAAACCTGCATACTACCCGCGAGCGGCTCACCGTGTACGGCACCATGAAGGACTTAGAAGCCAAGCTGCCGAGCCACGATTTTGCCCGGGTCCACCGCAAGTACATCGTGCGTCTCGACCGCATAATTGCCATCGAAAACGACGCGGCCACGCTCGACAGTAGCTTGCCCGCCCCCCAGTCCCGCACCCCGGTGCGCGTGCCCATCGGCAGCTCTTACAAAGCGGGGCTGTTGGCCCGGTTAAATGTAGTTTAAGCCCACGACTGCCAGCGCACCCCGGCAAATGAGGCATTCACCGCGCCAGCAACCCAATTCGCCGAATTATTGGCCATAATAACCGGGAATCCCCCAGTTTTGCGTCGGTTATCAGTTGCAGCCGGCTAGTAGCCCCTGCAACCGGCAACTAAGTTTGTTTTCATAGCTCAGAAAGACCCGCGCCTTTGGCTCGGGTTTTTTTTTGCCCGTCTCCGCTTTTTGCGCTCATTAGCGAGGGAGGCTACTTGTGGCCCAGCCAGTTTTCCGGGTTCAGATTCGAGGAATTATGCCACACCTGAAACTGCACTTCGGAAGTGCCTTCGGTATCGGTGGCGACCGTGCCGATGACTTCGCGGGCGCTCACACGCTGGCCTTCCCGCACGCTCACCGAGCGCAGCTTGGCATACACCGTGAAGAAGTCGCCGTGCTGAATCATGACGATGGTATTCATACCCGCGATGTTGGCAATGGTGAGCACCTTGCCATCGAAGCAGGACCGCACGGCCTCGCCGGCCCCGGTCTGAATGTCCACGCCCCGGTTCTCGACGGTCACGTTGCGCAGCACCGGGTGGGGGTGCCGCCCAAAGCGCTGGCTGATGAAGCCGCGGCCCACGGGCCAGGGCAGCCGGCCCCGGTTGCCGGAGAAGGACGACGAGAGCACCGCCGTTTCGGGCGTGAGGGCAATGCGCACGGCCCGGCGGTCAGACGCCGTTTCGGCAGCGGTTTCGGGCGCGTCGTTTTCGGGCGCGGCGGTGGGGTTGTCGCCGGCTGCTTCCGGGGCGCTGGTCACCGTTTCCGGGTCGCGGCGCGGGCGGGTGGGTCCGGCCCCGCCTCCGCCGCTACGGGCCGCGGCGGCGCGGCGGGCGGCGCTGGCGGCGGCCAGGTTGGCTTCGCGCCGGGCGGCTAAGCGGGCAACGCGGGCGGCGCGGGCTATTTCTTCGCGCACGCGCTCCGCAATCAGGTTATCGAGGCGGTTGACGGCCTGGCGGCGCTCTTCCAGCTCCTGGCGCAGGCCCTGCTCCTGCTGGCTGAGCTGCTGCACCATGTCGTCTTCTTTTGATTTCAGGGTGAGCAGGCTCTTGTTTTCGCTGAGCTGGGTATTGAGCAGGCTGCTTTTGCGTTGCTGCTGCCGCGTGAGGCCCGAAAGCTGCTGGTGCAGGCGCTGCTGCGCGCCCACAATGCGGGCCGCCTGCCGCTGCCGCTCCTCGGTGTATTGCCGGATGTAGCGCAGCCGCAGCGCAAACTGGTTGAACGACTCCGCCGCGAACAAAAACATCAACCGGTTGAATCCGCTGGACGTTTTGGCAGCCGTGTAGAGCAGCCGCGCGTACTCGGCCTTGAGCTCGCGCAGGGTCTGCTGGGTTTTCAGCACCTGGCCGGCGGTTTGGTGCACGTTGGTTTCGATGCCCTGCAATTGGGTTGAAATCCCCCGAATAACCTGCTTCTTTTCCGTCAGCCTGGCCGTGATGACATTCAGCTGGCCCAGGCTCACCTTTTTCCGGGCCTGGGTTTGGTCCAGCGCCTGGCTGGTTTGCTGAATCTGGCGCAGGTTGGCCCGGCGCTCACGCTCCAGCTGGTCCTTGCTTTTGGGGCGCGCGTTGCGCGTGGTGGCGGGCCGCTTCGTGCGGCTGGTTGTTTTCGAAGGCTGCCTGGCTTTCGTCGTCGTCGTTTTAGTCGTTTTCTTTTTTGGGCGCTGCTGCGCCGCCACGGGCGTGGCCAGCCACAGCCCCAGCAGGGCCAGCAGCCACCAGTGCCCACACGCCAGGCCCGCCCGGGACTGGCCCGCGCCGCACTTCTCACCACCAGCCGTTCGTACCTGCTTATTCAACGCGCATCAGTCCTAAATTCTGCTCCTTATTTCTGACGCTTGTAGCCCTTGGGCACCGTGAAGGGGAACGCCAGCCGCTCGCGCCCGGCGTTCACCTTGGTGTAGTTGAGGGCCGCCGTGACCACGCCCGCTGCCGCCTGCTGGGCCTGAATAAACGTGGCATGGGCGAAGGTGATGTCGTCCTGCTGCTCCAGGGGCTTGAAATCGGTATAGTCCACGGTGAGGTTGCGCTTGCTGGCGTCGTCACTCACTTTGAGCTGCTGCACGCGGCCGGTGGCCTGCAAAATGCGCTCGACCAGCACGCCCGCCAGCGGGTAGGCCACGCGCTGGCGGCCAGCCTCTTCGTTGGTCACGGTGGGCGTGGTGCCGGTGGGGGCTGGCAGGTAGTCGCCCAGCAGCAGGGCCTGCATCTGGGCAAAGCTCACGGGCACGTTCAGCAGCTTGCTGAGGTAGTCGTAGCCACCCGTGAAGTAGGTTTTTTCCAGCTTGTTCAGCACCCGTACCGAGTCGCGGGTGAGCACCGCCCGCACGCCTTCCACGCCCAGCAGGCCGGCCGTCACCCAGATAATACTGTCGCGGCGCATACGCAACGAGATGTTAGCTCCCTGCTTCTCGCCCTTCATCGTGATTTGGGCCTTGCCTTTGGCGCTCAGGAATGTGAAGGACGTGTTGGTGGCCCGCACCATCGGCTCGGCCACCGATACCGAGGTGCCGGGCCCCTTGCCCGAAGTAGTGGGCACGGCTTTGCGGGCACAGCTGCCCAGTAGCAGCCCCAGGGCCAGCAGCAAAGTGAGTTTATTCATATAGCTTACGGTCTTTCAGTTTGCGGTCCAGCAATTCGGACGCGGTGCCCATTTTGCGGGCCCGCTGCCACTCAGCCACAGCCTTGTCCTTCTCACCTAGCTGAAACAGGATGTCGCCGTAGTGTTCAATAACAGAAGCATCTTTGGTGGTTGGCACCACTTTTTCGAGGCTGGCTTTGGCCCCGGCGTAGTCCTTCTGCTTGTATAGCACCCAGGCGTAGGTGTCGACGTAGGTGTCGCTGTCCGGGAACTGCTTCACCACCTTGCCCGACATCTGCTTGGCCTTCTCCAGCTTCACGCCCCGCAACGACAGGAAATAGCTGTAGTTATTCAGCACCTGCACATTGTTGGGGTCGCTGACTAGGGAGGCTTCGTAGGCCGCGTCCGACTTTTCGTAATCGCGCAGCTCGTGGTAGGCATCGCCCAGCTGGGCATCAAACTGGCTCAGTAGCTCCGTGTTGTTCGCTACCAGCTTGCGGCCGTGCTCCAGGGCTTTCACGCCTTTTTGCGGCTGTTTTTTCAGCAAGTGCGCCACGCCGTTGTAAAACCACAGCGAGGCCTGGTTGGGAAATAATTCCAGGGCCCGGTCAGTGTGCACGAGCAGCGAATCGGTCTGGTTCAGCTCGGCATCAATGAGCACCACCTGCTGCCAGATTTGGAACTTGGAGTTGTCGTAGCGCAGGGCTTGCAGGTACGTATCGCGGGCCTCTTTTTTCTGGTCGGTCAGGGTCTGGATATCGCCGGCCACGGCGTAGGACTTTGCTTCCTTGGGAAAGGTTTTGACGGTGGCCGCCGCCAAATCAAGCGCCAGCTGGTTCACCGCTGCCTTGGGGTTAGGCAGCTGCTTGATGTAGCCCACCAGAATACGCACCCGCTCGTCGATGTCGAGCGCCGGGCTGGAAAACGCCAGTTTCAGCTGCTGGGCCGCCTCATCGGGCAGGTTTTGCTGGCGGTATACTTCGGCCAGAATCAGGTGGCCCTGGGGGTTGGAGGCATCGAGACTCAGGGCCTGCTGGGCCACCCGCGCGGCATCGGCCAGGCGGTTGTTGCTGGCGTACATCTCGGCCTGGGCCAGCACGTAGCGCGCTTCGCTCGGGCTGGCTTTGATGAGCTTTTCGCCCTCGGCCAGCGCCAGGTCCAGCTTATTCTGCTTGAGGAAAATCTGCTGCTTCTTGAAGGAAATCTCATCGACCTGCCCGAACTCCTTTTCGGCTTGGTCCAGGGTGGTCAGGGCATCGGGCAGCTTATTCTGGGCCAGATACAAATCGGCCAGGTTGAACAGGTAGCTGCCAGAATTGGGCACCTGTTTGATGAGGGCCGCGTAGGTCTTGGTGGCGGCATCATACTGCTTCTGGCTGGCCTGAATCTGGGCCAGCAGCAGGTAATAGTAGGCGTTTTGCGGGTCGAGCCGGGTGGCGGCATCGGCGTAGTTGGCCGCGTCGCGCAGGTTGCCGCCCAGCAGGTTGGCCTCGGCTATCTTGTAGTTGATGGCCGCGTTGTCGGGGTTGAGGGCGTAGGCTTTCAGCAGGCGCTCCAGGGCCTTGGTGTAGTCCTCCAGCAGCACGTACTTCACGCCATCTACAAACAGCGCCTCGCTCTGCTCACGCTCGCGCTCCGAGGCCTGCACGCTCATGCCACCGCGCACTTCGGCCCGGCGGGCTTTGGCTTCGGCCAGCTTCTTGTTGGTGTCGCGCTGTTCTTTTTCCAGGGCCCGCTGTTCGCGGCGGCTTAGCTTGGCGGGTGCCGGCGCGCCATCCGTGGGCTGCGCGTAACCCACGGCCGCCAGCCCCAACCAAAACAGCAGACTCAGAACAACTTGACGCATATATAATAAAACCGGACTTGCGGCCCGGCTCACGAAATTACGGGTAATAAGCCAACGACGCGGCCTCCACCAGAAGGCCGCGTCGCTGCTAACGCATTTCCGGCTTAAAACGTCACACGCGCAATTGGTTATAATCGCCGAGGCTCAAATCGTCGGGCGTGCCGGTCACGCTCGCGAAGTTGCCAATCATCGAGTTTGTAATAACTGCATTCAGCACCGAAGCCGACTGCTGCACGATGGAGTTCGACAGGCGCGAATCGCGCACGTTGGCGTGGTCGCCCAGGCTCACGTGCGGGCCCACCACCGAATCGGTAATTACCGCGTTTTCGCCGATGTACACCGGCTCCAGCAGCACCGAATTGGTGATAATGGCCGATTCCGCCACCAGCGACTCGCCGCGCTCCTTCAGGTACTCGAGGTAGCGCTGGTTGGTGAATACGGTGGCGTCCTTGTTGCCGCAGTCCAGCCACTCGGTTACGCGGCCGGGCACGAACACCGTGCCTTTGTTCTTCATGTTCTCCAGGGCATTGGTGAGCTGGTACTCGCCCTTGTCCATGATGTTGTTGTCGAGCAGGTATTGCAGCTCGCTGCGCAGGTACTCGCCATCCTGGAAGTAGTAGATGCCGATAATGGCCAGGTCCGAGACAAACGTCTGCGGCTTCTCCACGAAGTCGGTGATGCGACCCTGCGCATCCAGCTTCACCACGCCAAACGGCTTGGGGTCGGCCACCTGCTGCACCCAAATGGTGCCGGGCACGCTGGAATCCAGGGTAAAATCGGCTTTGAACAGCGTATCGGCAAAGGCCACCACCACGGGCCCACTCAACGATTCCTGAGCGCACAAAATGGCGTGGGCCGTGCCCAGCGGCTCGTCCTGATACACGATGGTGCCCTTGGCCCCTACCGATTCGGCAATTTTCACGAGGCTTTTTTCCACTGCGTCGCCGAAGCGCCCTATGATGAAGGCCACTTCCTCTACCTGGTCGCCGCACACTTTGGCAATGTCCTCCACGAGGCGCTGCACAATGGGTTTGCCCGCAATCGGAATCAGCGGTTTGGGAACGGTGAGGGTGTGGGGGCGCATGCGCTTGCCCATGCCGGCCATCGGGACGATTATTTTCATCAGTGGTTAGTGGTTAATGATTAGTGGTAAATGATAAATAATTAGTGGTCAATGGCTAGTGGTTGTCCCCCTTCTATCGGGCGACATTAACCACTAACCGCTAATCATTAATCATTACTTCTTTCCCGTGCTTCCATACCCGCCCGCGCCGCGTTGGGTTTCGCTCAGGGCCTCGACGGGCTGCCAGCTTATGGTTTCGTGTTTGGCAACTATCAGTTGGGCAATACGTTCGCCGTCGTTCACCACGAAAGGCTCGTTGGATAAATTCACGAGCAGCACCTTGATTTCACCCCGGTAGTCGGCATCAATCGTGCCCGGGCTGTTCACCAGCCCGATGCCGTGCTTGTAGGCCAGCCCGCTGCGGGGCCGCACCTGCGCCTCGTAGCCCACCGGAATTTCCAGGCTCAGGCCCGTCGGAATGAGGGCCCGCTCCAGCGGCCCCAGCGTCACCGGGGCCTCCAGGTTGGCGCGCAGGTCGAGGCCGGCGGCGTGGGGCGTTTGATATTCGGGCAACGGGTGCCGGGAGTGGTTTATAACGGGAATGTGCATAGAAAAGCAAGCGGTCTGAATACGGCTCGCACCGCAAATATATAAACGATACTATACCAGCAGGCGGCGGCTTAAATCGGGCTAGGGGCCGCCCGCCGGGGCCGCTCCACCACATACAGTGCCGCCAGAAACACGAGCGTCAGGCCCGCGTGCCAGGCGTGGCGGGCCCACCAGTCGGCCACACGCACGCCCCAGCCCAAACCCACCAGCGCCGAGGCAAACAGCAGCCACAGCCCCAGCCGCAACGCCGGGTACGGCACCGGAAAGTGCCGCTCGCCCAGCCGCCAGCACAATATCGCCATCATAAAATAGCAGGCCAGCGTGGCCAGCGCGCATCCCAGGTAGCCCAGCACCGGAATCAGCAAAAAGTTGAGGGCAATGGTGAGCACCGCGCCCCCGGCCCCGATGTAGGTGCCGTAATAGGTTTTATCAGTGAGCTTGAACCACACCGACAGATTGTAGTAAACCCCCAAAAACAGGTTGGCCAGCAGCAGAATGGGCACCACCACCAAGCCCTGCAAATACTCGGGCCGCCGTAGAAACAATTGCCCGAAATCCTCCACATTCAGGCTGATACCAACGAAAATCACCGCACAACACAGCGTAAACCACTTCAGAATCATGGCAAACGTGGCCGGCGAGTTCTTCTCGGTGCTCTGGGCGAAGAAGAACGGCTCGGCCGCGTAGCGGAACGCCTGAATAACCAAGGACATGAAGATGCTCAGCTTGTAGCAGGCCCCGTAAATGCCCACCGCCGTGAGACTGCTCTGGCCGGGGTAAAACCCTTCCGGCAGCCACTTGGGCAGCAGAATGCGGTCCAGCGTCTCATTCACCATGCCGGCCAGGCCCATCAGCATCAGCGGGTAGGCGTACTGCAGCAGCGGCTTGAGAAACGCCAGGTTCAGCCGGAAGCGGAAATCCAGCAGCTCGCGGCCCAGCAGCAGCAGCGTGAGGCCGCTGGCAAACAGGTTGCTCAGAAACACGTAGCCCACGCCCACCGTGGGGTCGTATACTTGCGCCACCAACGGCTGTAGGCCCGGCAGCCACTTGCCGCTGGCCACGGCCGGGCACAGCACGATAAAAAACAGGTTCAGCACCACGTTGGCCACGATGCCCGCCAGCTTGATGCCGGCAAACCGGCGCGCCTTGTTCTCCAGCCGCAGCCGCGCAAACGGAATGGCCGTGAGCGCATCCAGCCCCAGAATCAGGGCCACCCAGATGGCGTACCGCTCATTGCCGGCCGGAATCTCCAGCAGCCCCAGCAGCGGGCGGGCCAGCAGCATCAGCCCGATAGTGAGCCCGATGGTAGTGAGCAGCAGCAGGCTCAGCGTGCGGTCGTACAGCTCGCGTCGGTCGGTGCCCGACCGGTTGGCGAAGCGGAAATACGTGGTTTCCATGCCGTAGGTGAATACTACGTTCAGAAACGACACGTAGGCGTACAGCCCCGTCACCACACCGTACTCGGCCGCCGCAAATGCTCCCGTGTATATCGGCACCAGCAGGTAGGTGAGCACCCGGCCCACAATGCTGCTGATACCATACACGGCCGTCTGCGAAGCCAGTTTTTTTACTACACTCATTCTGAACCAATTAAAAATTGAGAATTAAAAATTAAAAGTTGACCCAACGAGTAGGTACCTGGCAGTTCTTCTGCTCATTTTTAATTTTTAATTATTCATTTTTAATTCTCATTTGCCAATGAACACCGCCGCGCGCTTCTCCACGAAAGCAGTAGTACCTTCCTTAAAATCGTGGCTCTCAAACGCCTGCCCGAAGGCTTTTACCTCGGCCGCGTAGCCGTCTGCATCCTTGGCGTAGTGCGCGTTCACGCACTCCAGCACCATGCTCACGGCCAGCGGGGCCTTGCCCAGAATCTTACCCAGCAGCTGCTGGCAGAACGTCATCAGCTCGGCTTGCGGCACTACGTGGTTCACGAGGCCCAGGCGCAGGGCCTCGTCGGCCTTTACCATATCGGCCGTGAGCAGCAGCTCAATGGCCTTGCCCTTACCGATAAGCTGGGGCAGGCGCTGCGTGCCGCCGTAACCGGGCACCAAGCCCAGGTTCACCTCGGGCTGGCCGAAGCGGGCATTGTCCGAGGCCACGCGCATGTGGCAGGCCATGGCCAGCTCGCAGCCGCCGCCCAGCGCAAAGCCGTTCACGGCCGCCACCACGGGCTTGGTGCTTTCCTCAATGCGGCAGAAGGTTTCCTGACCGTACTCGGCCGCCCGCGCCGCCTGCGCGGGGGTGAGGGCCGCCAGCTCGGCAATATCCGCGCCGGCCACAAAGGCCTTCTCGCCGCTACCCGTGAGGATAATGCCGCGCACCTGCGGCTCGTCCAGCGCCCGCTGCATGGCCACGTCGATGTCGGCAATAGTGGCCGCATTCAACGCGTTGAGCTTAGTGGGCCGGTTGATGGTGATGGTGAGGATGCCGCTGGCGGCATCCAGGTCGTAGAGCAGGTTATCGAAAGAAGCAGACATAAAAAAAGGAGGCCCCGCATAAGGCTGGCCCCGCCAAAGATAGGACACGCGCCCGGTGGTGCTGGTCGGGCCAATGCCGTGGTTTGCCGCCCGGCAGCCTCCGTCGGACGAAACCGCCCCAACCGCTCCAGTCTGGGCAACCAACTTTGCAAGCATATTGAAGCATCGGGCTCTTGATTTAAAGACTTAGCTTTAACGCCATACCCGTTATTCTTTCACTTTTCAACCTTTTGCTACCATGGGATTTGTCTCCGAATTCAAGGAATTTATCGCCAAAGGCAACGTACTCGACCTGGCCGTTGGCGTCATCATCGGCGCGGCTTTCGGCAAAATCGTCACTTCCCTTACCGACGACATCATCATGCCCGTCGTTGGCCTGGCGCTGGGCAAAGTCGACTTCGCCAACCTGTTCATTGCCATGAACGGCCAGCAGTACGCCACCATCGCAGAAGCCAAAAAGGCGGGCGTAGGTACCATCAACTACGGCCTGTTCCTGAATGCGCTTATCAACTTCCTCATCATCGCCTTCATCATCTTCATGATTGTAAAAGCGGCCAACAAGATGAAAAAAGCCCCCGTCGAGGTAGTAGCCGTGGCCCCGCCCCCCACCACCGACCAGCAGCTACTCATGGAAATCCGCGATTCGCTGCGCACCGGCCGCGTTTAAGCACCCACGCCGTTCGGCCAGAAAAAACCGCTGTTTACCGCATATTAGGCGGAAATTTCACCCGTTTTGCTTCAAGTCCTCGTTTTATTGAAGGCAGGTAAGCAGTCGATTCAAAATAAGTTGCGAACTTAGGGGCGGCTTACCGGAGGCGGGCGCACATTTCGCGTCGCGTATTGAACCACCCACTTCTCCCATTCGTTAGGCCGCAACCCCCTTCCCCATTTTCCTCTTTGGCTAACATGAAAACATTGCTTGCCGCCGCGCTACTAAGCACCCTGAGCTTTGGTACCGCCCATGCCCAAACGGGCCCGGCCTTCCCCATGCCCGGCCAGGGCAGCAGCGAAGCCGGCGCTCGCAGTAACAACAGCAACAACGCCGAGGGCCTGGCCCGCAACCAGCGCCGCGCCGCCATGAGCCCCGACGAAATCAAGCGCGACCAGCAGCTTGAACTGCTCGAGGCCCGCACCGGCAACACCAGCTTCGGCGGCCGCAATGGTGCGCCCGAGCGCCAGTTCGACTCCAACCGCAGCGGCAACGGCTTCATGGTTCGCAAGTTCAAAGCCAAGCCCGGCAAACCCGGCTACGCCCAGCAAAAGCGCGGCATGAGCCACCCCATGGGCGGCTCCAACCCCGCTGGCAAGCCGCTGGTGCACAAGCACAAAAGCAACAAGAAATTCCTCCTCTTCTAAATCACGGATTACGCGGATTTTAGCGGATTTCACGGATTTTGTAGTCGATTCGACCAGCGAAAAAGGCTTGCCAAATGGCAAGCCTTTTTCAGTTAAGGTTTAATGCGGGCAAGCCTTGCGCTACAACACAAGAGGCCACCCAAACGGGTGGCCTCTTTATGGCAGAACGCAATCGACTACAAAATCCGTGAAATCCGCTGAAATCCGCGTAATCCGTGATTTTAGAGTGTGCGCTTGATTTCCTTCTCTTCGAAGCCTTCGATGTTGTCTCCTTCAATCAATTCGTTGAAGTTCTTGATGGAGATACCGCACTCGTAGCCCTGGCGCACCTCGCTCACGTCGTCTTTGAAACGCTTGAGGTCCTGGATTTCGCCGGTGTGCAGCACGATGCCGTTGCGCACTACCCGCACCTTGGTTTTGCGGCTCAACGTACCTTCCGTCATCATACAGCCGGCAATAGTGCCCACTTTGGTGATGTTGAAGACCATCCGTACTTCGGCGTTGGCCACCACCACTTCCTGCACCGTTGGGGCCAGCATGCCTTCCATGGCATCCTTCACCTCGTTGATAGCATTGTAAATGATGCTGTAGAGACGCACGTCAATCTGCTCCTGCTCGGCCAGCTTGCGGGCACTCTGCGAGGGCCGCACCTGGAAGCCGATGATGATGGCGTCGGAAGCCGAAGCCAGCAGTACGTCACTTTCCGAGATAGCGCCCACCCCTTTCGATAGGATGTTCACCTTCACTTCCGGCGTGCTCAGTTTCAGCAAGGAGTCGGAAAGTGCTTCCACTGAGCCGTCCACGTCGCCCTTCACCAGGATGTTAAGTTCTTTAAACGAGCCGATAGCCAAACGGCGACCGATTTCGTCCAGCGTGATGTGCTTCTTGGTCCGGATGGTCTGCTCACGGGCCAGCTGCAGGCGCTGGGTAGCCGTTTCGCGGGCTTCGCGCTCCGTTTCCATTACCTGGATGCGGTCGCCGGCCTGCGGGGCCCCGGTGAGGCCGAGTACCTGCACCGGCGTAGCGGGCGGCGCGGTTTTCATTTTCTTACCACGGTGGTCCGTCATGGCCTTCACGCGGCCAAAGTGCGGGCCGGCGAGAATGATGTCACCCACGTTCAGCGTACCGGTTTGCACCAGCACGGTAGTCACGTAGCCGCGGCCTTTGTCCAGCGAGGCTTCGATAACCGTACCAATGGCCCCACGGTCAGGGTTGGCTTTCAGGTCGAGCAGTTCGGCTTCCAGCAGCACCTTTTCCAGCAGCTCTTCAATACCAATACCCGATTTGGCCGAAACCTCCTGGCTCTGGTATTTGCCGCCCCATTCTTCCACCAGAATGTTAATCTGGGAAAGCTCCTCGCGGATTTTCTCGGGGTTGGCGGTCTGCTTGTCAATCTTGTTGAGGGCGATGATAATCGGCACCCCAGCCGCTTGCGCGTGGTTGATGGCTTCCTTGGTCTGCGGCATCACCGAGTCGTCGGCCGCCACCACAATGATGGCAATGTCCGTAACCTTGGCACCACGGGCACGCATGGCCGTAAAGGCTTCGTGACCCGGTGTATCAAGGAAGGTAATGGCCTGGCCCGACTTGGTCCGCACCTCGTAGGCACCAATGTGCTGCGTGATGCCGCCGGCTTCGCCCTTGGCCACACTCGCGTCGCGGATGTAGTCAAGCAGCGAGGTTTTACCGTGGTCGACGTGGCCCATGATGGTCACGATGGGGGCGCGGGGGCGCAGGTCCTCTTCGTTGTCGCCGGCATCGATGCTGATTTCTTCCTCTTCTTTCGACAGGAATTCCACATCGAAACCAAATTCGTCGGCAATTACTGTAATGGCTTCGGCATCAAGGCGCTGGTTGATGGATACGAACATGCCCATACCCAGGCACACCTTGATAACCTCGTTCACGTTCACGTCCATCAGCGAGGCCAGGTCGTGGGCCGAGATGAATTCAGTGAGCTTGAGGATTTTGGCGTCGAGCTCGTTCTGTGCGCGCAGGGCCTCGCGGTCCTCGGCCAGCATGCTCCGCTTGTCGCGGCGATACTTGGCGCGGTTCTGCGTGTTGCCGCCCTTGTTGCCACCGAGCTTGGCCAATGTGGCCTTAATCTGCTCCTGAATCTGCTTTTCAGCCTGTTCAGGGGTAAGTGCGGGGGCATTAGGCTTGGGAGCCGACTGGCCACCGGGACGCTGACCGGGACCACCCGGGCGCTGGCCAGGGCCACCGGCGGGGCGGTTGCCCTGGTAGCCGCCACCCTGGCCGGGTGCGCCAGCCGGGCGGTTGCCCTGATAGCCGGGGCTGGGCGGGCTGGTAGTGCTGCCAGCAGGACCGGGCAGGCGGGTGCGCTTCTTCTGGCCGGGGCCAGCGGGCAAGCCGCGCTTGCTCACATCCGACGATGCAATGGGGCGGGGGCCACGGCCACCCGGACCACGACGGTCATTATTAATAGAAGACAGGTCAATCTTGCCCAATACGGTCAGGCCTTTCAGCGTGTCCGACTTGGCAACGATGGTGCTGGTGTCTTCGGGAGTAGCGGGAGCAACTTCGGCTGGCGCGGCGGCAGGAGTAGCGGCAACCGGGGCTGCAGCGACCGGAGCCACTGGGGCGGCCGGAACCGGGGCAACTGGAGCCGGGGCGACAGCGACAGGCGCAGCCTCCACCTTAGCCACCGGCTGAGCGACCGGAGCCTGAGGTGCAGGAGTTGGCGCAGCAGCAACGGGAGCTTCCACCTTAGGAGCGGGAGCGGCCGGAGCTTCGGCTTTGGGTGCAACGGGAGCAGCTGGAGCCGGAACCGGCGTAGCTACTGGCGCAGCCGCAACTGGTGCTTCGACTGGCTTGGGCTTGGGCGGCACAACGCGGCCTTTGCTATCCAACTCAATCTTGCCCATCACCTTCAGGCCGGGTACGGCGGGTGCATCGGCAGCAGGAGCGGGAACCGGGGCTGGAGCCTCCACCTTAGGCGCAGCGGGAGCAGCAGCTACCGGAGCGGCGGGAGCCGAAACCGGGGCAGGTGCTGCCGCTACTGGCGCAGGAGCCGGAACAGCGGGCACCGGCTTAGCGGCCGGGGCCGCTACCGGAGCGGGCCGGTGAACTGGCGCAGCAGGTTTGGGAGCCGCATCAAGGTCGCTCTGGCGCTTGGCCTGAATGACTTTCTGCGCCTCCTGCCGGTCATGAGCAGAGGATGCGAACTCCTTCTCAAGCGAGGCCACCTGCTCACCAGTGAGCTTAGTGGTCGGCTTGTTCTCTACTTGTATACCTTTCTTGGCCAGGGCTTCTACCACCCTGTCCATTCCAATATTCAGGTCTTTGGCCGCCTGTTGTAGCCGTTTCGGGGTTGCTTCCGCCATTCTAATCTTTTCTCGCGTACGATACGCTTCTAAGTGCAAAGGTATTACAATAAATCTTGCCAGCAGGGTGCAAACCGTGCCTACTGACACGATTTGTTACCCTTGCCGTACCGGCCGCGCGGCCGTCATTGGGCTGGCTCGGCGGGAGAGCTTGCGCCCGCTTCCTCAGTCGTTGGTTTGTTTTCGTCGGTTTCCTCTGTTGCCAGCGGGATGTGCTCGGGAGCCGTTTCGGTGGCCGAAGTGTGCGTTACGGCCGCTTCCTCGTCGGTAGCAGCGGCATCTGCAGCGGCATCTGCAGCAGCATCTGGAGCCGTTGCATCGGTCCTGGCACGGGTTTTAGCAGCTTCCAGGGTGCTGTCGTCGAGGTCCTCGTCGTCGGCAAATTCCTGGCGGATAACGCGGTACACGTCGTCCACCATTTCTTCTTCGAGCTCGGTCCGACGCACGATGTCGTCCTTCTTCACGGCCAGCACGGCACGGCCGGTATCCAGACCAATTTTCTTCAGCTCGGCCAGTACCCAAGGCTCGATTTCGTCCTGGAACTCGTCCAGCGAAATGTCTTCCTCATAGTCGATGGCTTCGCGGAACACGTCGATTTCCATGCCCACCAACCGGCTGGCCAGCTTAATGTTGGCACCGCCACGGCCGATGGCCAGGCTCACCTGGTCAGGCTTCATGAACACGGAAACCCGGCCGCTCTCCTGGTTTATCTTCATAGAACCCACCTTGGCCGGCGATAGTGCCCGCGCAATATAGAGTTCCAGGTTATCGGTGTAGTTGATGATGTCGATGTTCTCATTCTCGAGCTCACGCACTACCGGATGGATGCGGCTACCCTTCATGCCCACGCAGGCACCCACGGGGTCGATGCGCTCGTCGTAGCTCTCCACGGCTACTTTGGCGCGCTCGCCGGGCTCGCGCACCACGTTCTTGATGACGATAAGACCATCGTAAATCTCGGGCACTTCCAACTCGAACAAACGCTCCAGAAAAGCCGGGGCGGCGCGCGAAAGGATGATTTTCGGGGTACCGTTAATCACCTCTACGCGGTGCACCACGGCGCGCACGGTATCGCCCTTGCGGAACCGGTCCTTGGGGATTTGCTCACCTTTCGGCATCACCAGCTCGTTGTCGTCCTTGTCCATGATGAGCGCCTCGCGGCTCCACACCTGGTACACTTCGCCGGTCACAATTTCGCCCACCTGGTCCTTGTACTTCTGGTACAGGTTGTCGCGCTCGAGGTCCTTCACGCGCTGAATCAGCGTCTGGCGGGCCATAAGCACGGCCCGGCGGCCGAAATCTTCCAGCTTCACGCCTTCAGCCACGGACTCCCCTACTTCAAAATCGGGCTCGATTTTCTGGGCATCGGTGAGCGTGATTTTGTCGTGGTCCCAGATGTCCTCGGAGTTGTCGTCCACGATTTCGCGGTTGCGCCAGATTTCCAGGTCGCCGTTATCGGGGTTGATGATAACGTCGAAGTTTTCGTCCTGGTCGAATTTCTTGCGAATCATGGTGCGAAACACGTCGTCCAGGATGCTCATCATCGTGGGCCGGTCAATGTTTTTGCTCCGGGCAAATTCGCCGAAGGATTCAATGAGTTCGTGGCTATTCATAAATCACGGATTTTGCGGATTTAAACGGATTTCACGGATTTTGTAGTCGATTTTATCGCAGAGGAAATACATTTCGGAGAATGTAGAAGACAGTTGACGGTGTCTACAAAATCCGTGAAATCCGCTAAAATCCGTGAAATCCGTGATTATTACTTGAAGGAGATAACAACCTTGGCTTCCTGAATATCCCCGAAAGGATAGAAGGCGGCGGGCAGGGTCGTTTTCTTGGTTTTTTGTTTGATGACTTCTTCAATTTCCACGCCTTCGGGCGTAGCGGCGAGCAGGGTACCGGTTTTCTCGGTACCGTCGGCCAGCTTCAGGGCCAGCGAGCGGCCGATGTGGCGCGGGTACTGGCGGGAGTCGGTCAGGGGCTGGTCGGCACCGGGGCTGGTGACTTCCAGGGAGTAGGCCGATTCCTCGCCGTAGTGCTCGTCGATGCGGCGCGCCAGGCGGCGGCTGATGGTGGCGCAGGCCTGAATGGCCAGGCCCTCGGGGCCATCAAGGGTAACGGTCACCTTCGGCAGCACCGAATCGGACACGGTGAGGCCCACGATGAACAACTCCTGGTCGCCGATGGCGTCGCGGAGCATTTCAAGCAGCAGGGTGCGGTCGAAAGACATAGTTTTTGAAACAAGCGGGCAAAAAAAGAGGGGACTGCGCGTCCCCTTTTTGCTAAAGCGAATACCAACTTCGGGGGTAAAGATACGACAATACCGGAAGGATTACAAGCAATGCGGGACTTCGGGGGCGTGAGCAGGCTTTGGTAGCCCTGAGGCTCGGGACGCAACTGTGGCCTGGGTTTCCCGCTTTTAGAACCTTGAGTCATTGCATCGGGTTTCCCGGCATTGGCACGTAACACTCCCAAAAATTTCCTCATGTTTAATGCTATAAGCCTTATGAACACTCTGCAATTGTTTCGCCGCGCCGCTTTCGGTCTGGCCGCCGTGCTCATCATCAACACCGCCCAGGCCCAAGCCGCGCCGGCCAAGGAAGCCAAGCCCAGCCCGGCGGCGAAGGCAACGGGCAAGGTTGGCGCTTCGAATGTGACCGTGGCCTACAGCAGCCCGGCCGTGAAGGGCCGCCCCATCTGGGGTGGGCTGGTGCCCTATGGCCAGGTGTGGCGCGCCGGGGCCAACGAGGCGACCACGGTAGAGTTCAGCAAGGCGGTGATGGTGGAAGGCAAGGCGTTGCCGGCCGGCAAGTATGGCTTCTTCGTGCTGCCGACCGAGAAGCAATGGACCGTCATCTTTAACAAGGTGCCGAACCAGTGGGGTGCTTATGAGTACGACGCGAAGCAGGATGCGCTGCGCGTGGTGGTGACGCCGCGCAAGGCGGCCAGCATGAGCGAGCGACTGGTTTACGAGGTGAAACCGACCGGCCTGGTGCTGCGCTGGGAAAACCTGGAAGCCCCGATTGCCATTAAATAGCAGCGCCAGGGACTTGTACCCCGAATTTCCAATTCGGCCGCGTGAACGATGCTTGACCGACTCGTTCACGCGGCCGAATTGGAAATTCGGGGTACACGTTTAATGCCCGCTTACTTTTGCACCGACCCTGAATTCTGAACCTTATGGAATACAAACTCACCCAATACAGCCACGGCGCGGGCTGCGGCTGCAAAATCGCCCCCGCCGTGCTCGACCAGATGCTGCACACCAGCATTGCCCAGCCGCAGCACGACAAGCTGCTGGTGGGCAATGCCAGCCGCGACGACGCGGCGGTGTACGACATCGGCGGGGGGCAGGCAGTGATTTCGACCACCGACTTCTTCATGCCCATCGTGGACGATGCCTACGATTTTGGGCGCATTGCCTCGGCCAATGCCATTTCGGATGTGTACGCCATGGGCGGGCGGCCGCTGCTGGCCATTGCCGTGCTGGGCTGGCCCGTGGATAAGCTGCCGCCCGAAGTAGCCGCCCGCGTGCTGGAAGGAGCGCGCAGCATCTGCGCCGAAGCCGGCATTCCGCTGGCCGGCGGCCACAGCATCGACTCGCCGGAGCCCATTTTTGGGCTGGCCGTGACGGGCATGGTCGACATTGTGGATTTGAAGCAGAACGACACGGCCACAGCCGGTTCGGAGCTGTTTCTGACCAAGCCGCTGGGGGTGGGCATTCTAACCACAGCGCAGAAAAAAGGCATTTTGCGGGATGAGGACGCCAGCATCGCGCCAGCCCAGATGATGCAGCTGAATAAGATTGGGGCGGAGCTAAGCAAGCTGCCGGCCGTGACGGCCCTGACCGACGTGACCGGCTTCGGCCTGCTCGGGCACCTGGCCGAGGTGTGCGAGGGCAGCGGCCTGACGGCGGAAATCGACTTTAGCAAAGTACCCCGCATCGCAGCGGCCGAGGCTTACCTGAAGCAAGGGAGCGTACCCGGCGGCACGGTGCGAAACTGGACCAGCTACGGCCACAAGGTGAGCGCCATCAGCGACGAGCAGCGCAACTGGCTCTGCGACCCGCAGACTTCGGGCGGCCTGCTGGTGTGCGTGGCCCCCGAGGGCCGGGCGGCGGTGCTGGCCGTGTTCGAGAAGAACGGGCTGGCGCTGGAAAGCTTCGGCCGGCTGCGGACCCACGCGGAGGGGGAAGCCTGGGTGCAAGTGGGCGCATAGTCCGGCTCGGTAGCTCTACTTTATGAAGTCTGCGATTTTTCGTCCGCTGCTCGAAATAGCGGCGGTGCTTTTGCTGGTGCTGGGCGCGGCGCGCTGGGTTACGGGGCTTTTCTCGAAGCGCACCCACGTGTATCAAACCACGGCGGCGCGGCAAATGCGGCTGCTGTTCTGGCCACTGCTAGCGCTGGGAGCGGGGCTGAGCGTGGTGCCAGCCGTGGCCATGGGCGGCGAGCAGGCCGCCAGCACGTTCGTGTGGCTGCTGACGGCGGGCTTCGTGCTTTTCACCCTGCTGCTGAGTGGGCCGGCGCTGCTGCTGCACCTGCGCTACTGGACGCTGAACCACGAAACCACCCTGGTTTTTCAGCCCGATAGCAACCTGCTGGAAGTGTACGAAGCGGGCCAGCGGGTGGCGTTTGAGCGGCGCGACCTGGCCCGCATAGAGCGGGTGACCTGCCGGGCCCGGCGCAGCTTCTGGGCGCGCTACGACTACCTGCGCCTGCACCTGCACGACGGCCGCGTGGTGGTGCTCACGTCCCTGCTCACCGATTTGGAGCCGCTGGCAACCTTCCTGCGCAACGTGCCTACCGAACGGCGCGCCGTGGCCTGGTGCTGGGTGTAGCGCCCCGGCACTAGGGCCGGCGGCGGTACAGGTTAAGCGTACTGGTCGGCTCGTAAGGCCCGAAAACGGCGGGCAGCAGTTGCTTCAGCCGCGGCACCTGGTTGCTTTGGTCGAGGAGGTAGGCGGGAGGTACGGTGCCCATTTTTTCGGCTACCCGCACCACGGCGGCATATTCTGTAAGGTGGCCAAAGTCAATTTGCGACAGGTTCCAGTCCAGGTAGGGCGTGGCCGGACGATTGTAGAAATAGGCGCGGTCGTCGGGGCCGAGGATGAGTAAGGTCTGGCCGCGCAGGGTAGCGTAGCGCGGGTCGGGCAGCAGGCCAAACCGGCTTTCGGCGGGCATGTGCAGCAGGCTTTCGAGGCGCGGCACATGGGCGCGGAAGCGCAGCACCACCGCCGCGTTGAGGATAAGCAGCAGCCCCAGCTCCAGCAGCAGGGGCCGGCGCGAGCGCTGCCACAAAAACAGGCTGAAGTAGGCCAGCGGCGGCAGCAGCAGCACCAGCACCCCCGCCGCGCCGCCGCGCTCCACGGCCGCCGTGGCAAAGGCTACCGCCAACCACACCAGCATCAGCTGCCGAAACTTTATCTGGAACACCAGGCCCAGCGAGGTGCCCAGGGCGCGCAGCAGCGCCAGCGCCAGCACCAGGCCGGGCACTATCAGCAGGCGCAGCTGCAGGCCGGCGGGCAGGCCACTGGCAATCAAATCGGTAAGGCCCGGCTGCAGGTGAAACTGCGCGAAGCCCGGCAGCGCCCCGGTGTAGAAAAAGAACGTGGCTACTGCCGCATACGGGAAGAAAAAACCGCACAGCAGCAGCAGCGAGCTCCGAAACGAGTTGGCCGCGAAAATCACCACCGCAAACAGGCCCACCAGCACAAACAAGCTCAGCGGCAGGTAGCACAGCGCGCCCACGCCAATCAGGAACCCGGCCCGGAACAGGCGGCGGTTGTCGTAGCCCTCGCGGGAGGTGGGCAGCAGCGCGCTCAGCGCAAACACGACGAAGGTGTGCCCCAGCAGCAGCGGCGACAGCGCATCCAAGTCGGTGCTCACGCTGCCTATCAGCAGGTAGGTGAGGGCTGCAATGTAGCCGCGCTCCGGGTGCACGTCGTAGCGGTTGAACACCAGGTTGAGGCGCAGGGCCTGCGCCAGCAGCAGCAGCAGCGCCACTATCCGGTAGAGCCACACCGGCCGCGAGAGCACGGCATCGAGGCTGGCGAAGAAAGCGGCGGCCAGCGGCGCGGTGCCGTCGTAGAGGTCGCGGTAGGGCATGGCCCCGCCGTGCACCCGCTCGCCCACCAGCAGGGCCCGCAGCTCGGCGGCCGTCACGGGCAGGCCCAGCCAGAGCAATGGCAAACGCAGGGCCAGCACCAGCAGCAGCAGAGCCAGCAGCTGGGCCGGCAGGGAGCTTTTGAAAAAACGAAGCACTGGGCGGAGGTAGCGGGACGGAATTGGGGTTTCGGGGTGTAAAGATTACCCATTCCCCGTGCACGCTGCCGATTCCGTGATGAAATGTGCCCAACCTTAGACTACCCGGCTCATCGGCGCTGAGGGGAGTAGCCTAAGGTTACCGGCCAAGCCGGCGGCTATCGTAGAGTAGAAATCCCAGATTCAGAATCACCTGGCTAGTCGATTGACGATAAGCATATTGCTGACCAGCGTATTCGAACCTCCGGGTGTAAGGCGTGAGGCTATGCTCGTAGCGGGCGCTCACGTCGAAGCGCCAGAAGGTGGTGCCAATGCCCGCTTGGGCCAGCAGTTGCACCGGCACCACGCTGTCGTAGAGGCTTTGAACTAATGGGACGTAGACGACGCTCGGGTCGCCATAATTATCGCGCAGGTTGTAGGCCAGCACCGGCCCGGCCAGCAGGTAGCCCCGCTTGCCGAGGCGCAGGCCGGCGAGCGTAGCCACCTCGAACCGGCGCACCCGAGGCGTGAAGATGACCAGGTTGGGTACTGGAATTGACGGCTGGCTGAAATAGGTCAAGCCATACGCCTGCCCCAGAACTGAGCTGTAGGCCACCTCGGGCTGCACAAAAAACCGGCCCAACCCCACGCCTACCCGCGCGAAGCCACTGAACCGATTGCCAGTATCGTCAAGCCGCGACCCATCAATGTCCGTCAGCAGTTGAAACTGGGCTACGCTCAGGCTGGCTTGCCGGGCCCAGGTTTGGCCCATGCTAAAGCTGGCCGCGACGCCCACTGCCTGCAGCCGCTGCCCCACGGCTCCCTGGGCTGCGGCTAGGAGAAGCCCAAGCGCCAGGCCAGCCCGCCCACGGCCTTTTGCAGGGCCTTGCCACCCATTGAAAGGAATAATGCTGTTCACGAAAAAGAGGAGAAAAGTTGGGTAAGAGGATAATCAACGAGCACACAAGGACTCGCGTCAGCGGCCCAGCGCCAGCCCGATGCGGAGCAGGACAATCACAGTATTAGGAGCGGAAGCTGAGGCCGCACCGGTACCGCTGATGACATGGAAGGGAAAACCAAACGTGAAATCGACAAAGCCATACCGACCCAGACGACGTTGCAGGCCGTAGAGCAGGGCGGCGTCGAGGCGAACCGCCGGTCCGCCGTATTCGTAAGCAAAAAATGGCGTTTCCTGGGCCTGCCGGCCCACGCTGCTACCCAGCGCCAGCGAAAGGTAGTTGGCCGAGAAGTTGCTCGCGCTTTTGCCTTTTCGAATGCGCCGGGCGAGGTTATAATAGTAGCGGCCAGCCAGCTGGGAGCGCACAACGAAGCTATTGCGCAGGCGGCCGGTGCCCCTGTCCCGAAAACGGATAAAGTCGGGGCTGAGCTCAGCCATAACAGACCAGGCCGGCCGCAGCTTGCGCTCATACGTAAGGTGCGGCCCCGCGCGCAGGTAGTACAAACTCTCCCCCGTACTGTCAGTCCCAATAGTAGTGGTGAAATTATTGAGGCCCAGCTTCCACATCTGCTGTTCTTCAACCTGCACCCTTATCAACCGGCGGTACTGCTGCTCCAGCACGCTTTGCGGGGGCTGTGGGTCGGGGGCGGCTTCCTCGCTGTAGCTCACCCGCGACGAATCGGGCACGGTCTGCCCGGCGGCCGGACCAGCCATTAGCAGTGAAAATAGCCCAAGGGCCAGCAGGGAGCGGCACATCATTTTCTTCAGCAAAAGCATAAGTTCAGGGGACTAAGCAAGCCTCACGGCTGCGGCAATAATTGAATAGTAAGGGGGGCGTAGGAAGTGCTGATGCGAATGAGCGGCAACCCGGCTTGATTGGTAACCTGCAGCACGTTGCGGCCCAGGCTGCGGGTTTGGGCACCGGCCAGGCCAGACGGCAGCACCAGGCCCCCCTGGCTATTGCTAAGGCGGTAATTGAAGCGCTCGGCCCGGGCCACGCCCACCTTTACCTCCGTGCGCTCCGCTTCGATATCCAGATTGCGCAGGCCCTCGGTGGGCTCCACCAGCACGCTGCCGTAGCGGTTGCGAATGGCGTAGGTACCGGCAGCCTGCTGCAGGGCAATGGCCGATTTGTCGGCCTCGCAGTCCAGCCGGATATCCGTGTCGTGCCCGGTCAGGTCAGCAAATTTAGCCGTCACGGTTAGGGTGCCGCGCAGGTTCAGCAAGTTGATGGGGCCGAATTCCTGCACGATGGACTGCCGGCCGCTGAGCCCGGCCAGCGTGGTTTGGCCGTAGGCGTTGTGCAGCTCCACGGCCGCACCGGCGGGCACCCACAGGGTGTAGTCGGCCCGTAGGTCGCTGCGCAGGGCCGGGGCCCCAGCGGCCAGGGCATAGTAGTTTACCATGTCAATGGTGCGGCCGTGCGCTTCAAATTGGTAGCGGGCCACGGGCAGCTCCTGCTCGGCCACGGCGCGCTCGGCGTGTTTGGCCACCAGGCGCAGCACGAGGCGCACGGTGGGCTGGTCCCAGCCCTGCACCCGCACGGTGGCCTTCTCGGCCCGAATGCGCACCAGTGTGCCTGCCGGGCACGGCAGTCGCTGCTCCACCGTGCGGGTCACGACCTGCACGGTGCGCTGCGCCCGGGCCGGGGGCCCACTCGTCAGGCTCAGCAGCAGCAGCCAGCCGAAGAACGTGTTCAGTGACTTCATGAGATTAGCAGGCGAATAAGCTCGCGCGTAACGGTGGCTTTGAGGGTGGTTACCTGCACCTGGTGGCGCACCAGCTCGGGGCTGTTGCCGTGCTGGCGCGTGTAGCGGGCCAGGCCCTGCTCCTCGGTTTCAAGCTCGAGCAACTGGCTGTGCAGCGACTGAAAATCCGGCGACTGGCACACTGCTGGCTGGGCCTGGCAATGCGCATCAATAAAGGCCCGGCCTTCGGCTTCCACGGGGTCAGCCGATGGCAGGGCTGCTGGGCTGGGCGCGTCCACCACGGTTTCCTGGCTGTAGGCCAGCGTCTCGCGGGGCCCGCGCGCGGCGGGGCCGGGGCGCAGGTTCCACAGCAGCACCACGGCCAACAGCACACTGGCCGCCAGGGCCGCCAGTCGGCGCACGCTGGTAGTGAGGGGCCACAGGGGGCGCACCACTACCGGCCGGGCCGGCAAGGCAGGATTCACTGCTACTTCGGCGGGCGCGTCGAGGCGGGCGGCAATGGCATTCCACAGGTCGTCAGCGGGCTCGGGCACCGGGAGCTGGGCTACGGCGCGGCTCAGGACGGGCGGGGGCAGCTGGGCCTCGATGCGGGCCCACAGGTCGGCGGCCGGCTCGGGTACAGGCAGCTCGTTCAGGGCCCGGCGCAGGTTCGGCCGGCCGGGTTCGGGCAGTTCGGGCGTAGGGCTCATGGGTATAAATGGTAAAGTTTGACTTGCAGCTGCTGCTTGGCGCGGTAGAGCTGCGATTTGCTGGTGCCTTCCGAAATGCCCAGCAGCTCGGCCACCTCGCGGTGCGTGTAGCCTTCCACTTCAATCAGGCAAAACACGGTGCGGTAGCCCGCTGGCAATTCGCCAATGGCCTTATCCAGCGCTTCCCCGGTCAGGCTATCGTGCCAGGCCACCAGCGGCTCGGCGTGCCGCAGGGGGTCGTATACCTCCATCTGGCTTTCCTGGCGCAGGAGCTGCAAGGCCTGCCGCACCACGATGGTGCGAATCCAAGCCCCCAGCGTGGCTTCCTGCCGGAAAGTGGCCAGCTGCCGAAATACCTTCACAAAAGCTTCCTGCAAGGCATCGTGGGCCAGGTCGCGGTCGTGCAGAATGCGCAACGCGCAGGCAAACATGGCTGCCTTATACCGCTGGTACAACTGGAACTGCGCCGCCCGCTCCTGCGCCAGGCAGCCGGTCAGCAGCTGTTCTTCCGAAGCATTAGCGGGGTAAGGTTGAGTCACGAGAAAGGGAATGTGCCGCAAAGTGCCGGGCCGCGGGCAAAAGGTTGGCTGGGGTTCAAAAAATATTTTTCCGGCGGGCTGCCGCGCAATTCAAGCGCCGTTGGCAGACATACTTACCGGCAATCCACGACCATCGTACCTTTGCCGGTCATATGGAAAGCAAACGACAACAAAAAATGGCCAGCCTGCTCCAGCAGGAGTTGGCCGCCGTGCTGCAGCGCGACCTGCCGCACCTCTTCAGCGGTGGGCTGGCCCCGAGCATCAGCATGGTGAAAGTGACGCCCGACCTGGGCCAGGCCCGCGTGTACCTCAGCCTGCTGCTGGGCAATAACGCCACCGACCGGCTCGAAATCATCAAGGACAACGCCAAGGAAATTCGTCACGCCCTGGCCAAGCGCATCCGCAAAACGGCCCGCGTGGTGCCCGAGCTCATCTTCTTCCACGACGACAGCGCCGCCTACGCCGCCCACATGGACCAGGTGCTCGGCACGCTCGACATTCCGGCTGCCCCCACGGAGCAACCCGACGAGAGCGAAGACAAGCCCGCCCGGCCGCGGCTATTTAACAATGAGTAACTGAGTGAGGGAGTGACTGAGTGACGTTCAATTCTTGAAAATCAATCGGTTATTCCCCGTTTAGCTATGCTCACTCAGTCACTCCCTCACTCAGTCACTCTCTTGTATTACGACCCGATTAAAAAGACGCTCGGCCAGGTTTTCAACCGCACGCCGTGGCTGCGCCGACTGTTTTATCACCTGCTCGACCTGCTGCTGCTGCGCACCTGGCACGTGCACCGGGAGCTGCGCCGCTGGGCCAAAGGCCGCACCCAGGAACCGCTGAATATCCTCGACGCCGGCTCCGGCTACGGCCAGTACACGTACTGGATGAGCGGCCTGAGCCCGCAGTGGAACATCCTGGCCGTGGACGTGAAAGAGGAGCAGGTGGCCGATTCCAATACCTTCTTTCGCCAGATTGGCCGCAGGAACGTGCAGTTTGCCGTGCAGGATTTGGTGCTCTATCAGGAGCCGAATTCCTTTGACCTGGCGCTGTCGGTGGACGTGATGGAGCACATTCTGGAAGACGTGGAAGTGTTTCGCAATATTCACGCTTCGCTGAAGGATGGCGGCATGCTGCTGATTTCGACCCCCAGCGACCAGGGCGGCTCCGACGTGCACGACGACGGCGAAACCAGCTTCATCGAAGAGCACGTGCGCGACGGCTACAACATCCGCGAGATTCAGCAGAAGCTGAGCACCGCCGGTTTCGAGCGCATTGAGGCCCGCTACGCCTACGGCGAGCCGGGCCAGATTTCGTGGCGGCTGAGCATGAAATACCCCATTCTGATGCTGGGCAAGTCGCGGGCCTTTTTCCTCCTGCTGCCACTTTATTACGCCATCACCTTCCCCTTCTGCCTGCTGCTGAACTGGCTCGATGCCCGCACCACCCACGACTCGGGCACCGGCCTCATCGTGAAGGCCTGGAAATAAGACCACAGATTTAACGGATTATAACGAATGAAACGGATTTCTTTGTGGTTCCGCTCATCCGTGACAAGCTGTGATACTTGGTGGAGATACTACCGGCAGAACCACAAATAATCTGCTCTATCCGTTAAAATCCGTTAAATCTGCGGTCCGTGAACGTTCCCCTCCTCATTTCCCGGCGCTACTTCCGGTCCAAGAACAAGCGCAACATCATCACCATCATCTCCAACATTTCGATGATTGGGGTGGCGGTGGGCACGGCTGCGCTGATTATTGTGCTGTCGGTGTTCAACGGCCTCGAGGACTTAGTGCGCACGCTCTATGGCAAGTCGGACCCCAATCTGGTGATTTCGGCCACCAAGGGCAAGGCCTTCGACGTGAACCGCACCTTCCTGATGAAGCTGGAAAACACGCCCGGCGTGGCCCTGCTCACCGAAGTCATTGAGGACAATGCCCTGCTGCAGTATCACGACCGCCAGATGGTGGTGAAAATGCGCGGCCTCTCGGATAACTACTTCGGTCAGAGTCAGATTGATGCTAACATTCGCGAGGGCGACCACCGCCTGCGCCGCGACAGCCTGGAGCTGGCCCTGGTGGGGGCCGGCGTGCAGCACGAGCTCAGCATCACGCTCAACAACCGCCTGGCACCCATGCGCCTGCTGTACCCGCGCAACACGCCCGGCAAAAAAACCCTGCAAATGGACCCCGACAAGGCGTTCAACGAGCAGAACCTGATTGCGGGCGGCGTATTCCTCATCGAGCAGCACATCGACGACAGCTATATTTTCGTGCCCCTTTCCTTTGCCCAACGCCTGCTGGGCTACACCACGCGCCGCACCGCCCTTTATGTGAAAGTGGGCGAGAGCTTTGTGATAGAAGACGTGAAAACGCAGCTCCGCAAGCAGCTCGGGCCCGATTTCAAAGTGCAGGACTCCGATGAGCAGCACGTCAGCTTGTTCAAGGCCATTAAAGTAGAGAAGCTGTTCGTTTTTATCACGTTCACGCTCATCCTGCTCATTGCCTCGCTCAACATCTTTTTCTCGCTCTCGATGCTGGTCATCGACAAGAAAAAAGACATCGCCGTGCTGATGGCAATGGGTGCCAGCCGGGAGAAAATCCGAAACACCTTTTTAATGGTGGGGGCCATTGTGGCCTTTGTAGGCGCGATTGTGGGCCTGATAGCGGGCGTGTCGCTGTGCTGGCTGCAGCAGCGTTTCGGCTTTGTGAGCATGGGCATGGCCACGAGCGTCGTCGACGCCTACCCGGTGAAAATGCAGGTTTCCGACATCGCCTTCACCTGCGCTTCCATCATTTTTATCACGCTGGCCGTAAGCATTCGGCCGGCCCTGAATGCCAGCAGGCTGGACTTACGCGACAGCTTATAAGCAGCACCTTGTCGGTAGCGGGCCGATAATACGAAGCAGGCTCAGCGAAAAACAGTGATAAAAATCATCGTGCCTATTCCATCTTTCGGCCCTACCTTGCGCTTTACGCGTGCCCGGCTATGAAAGTATCTACCGCAGAACCATTTCAAATCATCTACTCGCTGTTTGAGCACGAGTTCCTGGGCCATCTGTTCGCGGCCTACGTGGTGCAGCTGGGCCCCCGCGAGCAGCTAACGCTTCAGCATCAGACGGTTTCGGGCAAAAACGCGCACGAATTCGCGGACAGCCTCGACGCCACTGACTTCGAGCTGGTGGAGCTCTGCGACCAGATTCAGCAGGAGGCGGTGGTGAAGGAGTTCTGGCCCCGCAAGATTGCCACGGCCGAATTCTTCCTCAAAACTTACAACGCCGAAAAAGGCGACAAACCGCTTCAGGAGGTCATTACCAAGCATGTGCAAACGCGCATGGCGGCTATTCTGGCCCGATTGGCGGGCAAGCGCGTGTTCATCATGGGCCGCGATGGCGAGCCTACGTGGAAGGAAATTGGCCTGGCCCCGGCCAAGGCGTCCATCCTGTTCCACTTCCGCCGCAACGAGGAAGGCACGCACTATTTCCCCACCATTCAGTACCAGGGGCAGCGGCTTGATTTTCAGTACAAAGACGCGCTGCTGGTGTGCCTGCAGCCGGCCTGGTTGCTGCTCGGCGATTTGCTCTACTCCTTCCGCACCGAGGTGGACGGACGCAAGCTGCTGCCGTTTCTGAAAAAGAAGTTCATCGTGGTGCCCCGGCAGGTGGAAGAGAGCTACTTCCAGAAGTTCGTGGCTCCGCTCATGGAGTCGTTCGAGGTGCACGCCCGCGGGTTTGATATCCGGCAAGAGCGCTACGTGGCGCGGCCCCGGCTTACGTTCAGCGATGCGCTGCCGGTAGTGGCCCTGCCCGAAGCGCCCGTGCGGCCGCCCGGCCCGCCGCGCCGGGGCCGCATTCCGCTGCCCAAGCCCATCGCGCCGCTGCTCACGGGTTCCGAAACCGAGCAGATTCACTTCGAGCTGAGCTTTCGCTACGGCCCGCACCTCATGCCGCTGGGCACCAACAAGCCCGTGAGCGTGCACCTGGAAAAAACCGCCGACAGCTACGTTTTCCACCGTTTGCTGCGCAACCCCGAGCAGGAAACCGCCACCGTGATGGAGCTGCAGGAGCGCCTGCTCACGGTAGAAAACGGCCACGCCACCCTGCCCAAAGGCCAGGCCTTCAAGTGGCTGCACGACAATACGCCCGCCCTCACCGAGCTGGGCTACACCGTAGAAGCGGCCACTACCGCCACCAAAAGCTACTTCATCGGGCCTACCAGCGTGCGCGTGGGCATCCAGGAAGCCGGCGACTGGTTTGATGTGCGCGGCACCGTGCATTTCGGGGACATTGAAATCCCGTTTATCCGCCTGCGCGGGCACATTCTGCAGCGGCGGCGCGAGTTCAAGCTGCCCAACGGCCAGATTGCCATCATCCCCGAGGAGTGGTTCACGGATTACATGGAGCTCTTTGCCTTCGGCGAAGAAACCACCGAGGGCCTCAACCTGCGCCGCCACCACCTCGCCCTGGTGGCTGATTTGCAGAGCAACGAGCTAGCCACTGTGCGCATGGGCCGCAAGCTGGCCAAGCTGCGCGACTTTGCCGAGGTGGAAGACCACCCCCTGCCCAGCGGCTTTATAGGCGAGCTGCGGCCCTACCAGAAAGCCGGCTACAACTGGCTGCGCTTCGTGCAGGACTACCACTTTGGCGGCTGCCTGGCCGACGATATGGGGCTGGGCAAAGCGCAGCCGTTGCACGCCCGCATTCTGACACCGGGCGGCTGGAAAACGATGGGGCAGATGGCCGTGGGCCAGGAAGTCGTCAATTCTGCCGGTGGGATTTCGCGGGTTACGGGCGTGTTCCCGCAGGGGGAAAAAGAAATCTTCCGGGTCGTCTTTACTGATAATTCCACTGCCGAGTGTTGCGCCGAGCACCTGTGGGCCGTGCAAAGCCCGGTGCAGAAATACCGGAGTCAGCAGTACCGTACCAAAACCCTGGCCGAGCTACACGGCGACTTGCACGACAAGTATGGCAACACGAAATGGTTCATTCCACTGGTGCAGCCCGTACGGTTCGCGGCCCGGCCCGTGCCCATCGACCCCTACCTGCTGGGGCTATTGCTGGGCGACGGCTGCTTTCGCAACAACCGCATCGGTTTGTCGTCCGGAGATGCGGAAATTGTGGCCTACGCGCGGCAAGCAGTGCCCCCAGGCATGATATTGCGCCCGCAGCCCAGCTCCTGCGACTACCTGATTATAAAAGAAACGCCCAACAACTTTACCAACGAGTTGATGCGGAGCGTAGAACAGCTGGGCCTGAAGGACCGAAAGTCGCACGACAAATTCATTCCTGAAGCCTACTTGCTCAACGACGTGACTACCCGCGTGGCCATGTTGCAGGGCCTGCTGGATGCTGATGGCTACGTATCGGCCGATGGCGTCACTTGTCAGTACACGTCAGTTTCCAGCCAGCTGGTGGACGGTGTGACGTTTCTGGTGCAATCATTGGGCGGTACGGTCAGGGCTTCGTCCAGAATCCCAACCTATACCTACGCTGGCGAGCGGCGGGCCGGCCAACTGGCCCATACCCTCACGCTGAGTTTACCCCCACACCTCGCGCCCTTCCGCCTGACGCGCAAGGCCGCCTTGTACCGACCCAAAACTAAATACCAGCCCTACCGGGGCATCAAGTCCATCGAGTTGACTGGCACCATGCCGGCGCAGTGCATCTCGGTAGACGCGCCCGACCATTTGTACGTGACGGACAATTTTGTCCTGACGCACAACACCGTCATGACGCTCACCATGCTGCTCCAGCGCCGCGAAAGTGGCGAGGCGCAAGGTGCGGCTTCGTTGCTGGTGCTGCCTACTTCGCTGGTTTTCAACTGGTTGAATGAGGCCCGAAAGTTTACGCCCGACCTACGCCTGCTGGCTTACACTGGCACCTACCGCGACAAAAACCCCGACCAGTTTGCCGACTACGATGTGGTGCTGACCAGCTATGGCATCGTGCGCCTCGATACCGACCTGCTGACCAGCTACAAGTTCGACTACGTGATTCTGGACGAGTCGCAGGCCATCAAAAACCCGTCGAGCACCACCTCGCAGGCCGTGCGGCAGCTGCGCTCCAAGCACCGGCTCATCCTCACCGGTACGCCGGTGGAAAACAGCACCATGGACCTGTGGTCGCAGATGTCCTTCATTAATCCCGGCTTGCTGGGCACGCAGGCCTTTTTCCGCAAGGAGTTTCTGAAGCCCATTGAGAAACACCAGGATGAGGGCCGCACCCGGCGGCTGCACGCCCTCATCAAGCCGTTCATTCTGCGTCGGCACAAAGCCCAGGTAGCCAAGGAGCTGCCCGCAAAGACGGAGCAGCTCAGCTACTGCCAGATGACGGAGGAGCAGGCCCACGCCTATGAGGAAACCAAGAGCTTCTACCGCAATAAAATCCTGCGTAATCTGGACGAGAATGGCCCGGCCAGCACGCAGTTCCTGCTGCTTCAGGGCCTGACGCGCCTGCGCCAGATTGCCAACCACCCGCGCCTGGCCGACGAAACGTACACCCACGAATCGGGCAAGCTGCGCGAGGTGCTGCGCATGATTCGCAACGTGGTGGCCGAAGGGCACAAGGTTTTGGTATTCAGTCAGTTTGTGCAGCACCTGGCGCTGGTGCGTGCCGCCCTTGATGAGCGTCAGCTGGCCTACGCCTACCTCGACGGCGCCACCCGCGACCGGCCGGCCGAAGTGGCCCGTTTCCAGGAAACCGAAGACCTCAAAATCTTCCTCATCAGCCTGAAAGCCGGCGGCGTAGGCCTCAACCTGACGGCGGCCGACTACGTGTTCATCCTCGACCCGTGGTGGAACCCCGCCGTGGAGGCCCAGGCTGTGGACCGCGCCCACCGCATTGGCCAGCTGCGCCCGGTGTTCACCTATAAGTTCATCACCCAGGGCACGGTGGAGGAGAAAATCCTGGCCCTGCAGCGCCGCAAGCTGGCCCTGGTGAGCGAGCTGATTGCCACCGACGAGGCCGTCATCAAAAACCTCACGCGGGAGGATATTGAGGAGCTGCTGGGGTAGGCCGTTATCCCACGTCAAAAGGTATTGGTGGCCGCAACTGGAGCAGCGCTCCGGCGCTTCACGCGGCCTGGCCTGCTCAGCAACGGGTTCCTGCCCGATTGGAAGTAAGCGCAGCCGGTCACACCAAACAATACGGGCGGCGGGACGTTAGCACGACTATGCACGTTACCCTTCGCACCGCCGTGGGCCAGCCGCCGGCCCAGGTTATGGCCGGCTTCACACGGGCCCTGTTTGAGGCCCTGGCCCCGCCGTTTCCGCGCTTGCGGGTACTTCGATTTGATGGCTGCCGCATTGGCGACCACGTCGACATCGAGCTGGATACGCTGGTGACACGCCTGAGCTGGACCTCGCTGATTGTGGATGCTGGCGTGCTGCCCGATGGCACTCACTTTTTCGTGGACGAAGGCCAGCGCCTGCCGCCGCCCCTGCGCTACTGGCGGCACCGCCACCTCATCGAGCCCGGCCCCAACGGGGGCAGCGTGATTGTCGATGCGCTGGAATACCGCACCGCGTCGCGGCTGCTCGACAGGCTGCTGTACCCGGCCATGTGGGCGCAGTTTGCCTGGCGCAAGCCCATTTACCGGCGCTGGTTTCGGTAGCGGAGCCAGCCCCGGCATCTGGCCGTACCTTTGTGGGCTATGCTGAACCCCGCCACCATCGTCCTCAAAAACGGAAAAGACCATTCCTTACGCCGCCGCCACCCGTGGGTATTCTCCGGGGCCATTGCCCGAGTGAAGGGCGAGGCCGCCGAGGGCGACCCCGTGCGGGTCGAAGCCATTGATGGCGAGCTGCTGGGCGTAGGGCATTTTTCAGGCGGCGGCTCCATCGCCGTGCGCATGCTGGACTTTGGCGAAAACGCCACCCTGCCCACGCCGGAATTCTGGCAGGCCAAGCTGGGCAATGCCTACCAGTTGCGCCAGCGCCTGCGCCTGACCGGCGCGGCCGATACCGACGTTTTTCGCCTTATTCACGCCGAGGGCGATGGCCTGCCCGGCCTGATTATCGACGTGTACGGCGACGTGGCCGTGGTGCAGGCCCACAGCGTGGGCATGTACCGGGCCCGCCCCGACATTGCGGCGGCCCTGCAAGTGGTATTCGGCAATAAGCTGCGGGCCATTTATGACAAGAGCGCCGAAACCGTGCCCGGCAACGCCGTGCCCGATGCTCAGAACGGCTACCTTTTCGGCGAGAGTACCGGCGCTGAGCACCTGGTGACTGAAAACGGCCACCAGTTTGCCGTGGATTGGGAAACGGGCCAGAAAACCGGCTTCTTCATTGACCAGCGCGACAACCGCGCCCTACTGGCCCGCTACTCGCCCGGCCGCAAGGTCCTCAATACGTTCTGCTACACCGGCGGCTTTTCAGTGTATGCGCTGGAAGCGGGCGCTGAGCTGGTGCATTCCGTCGATTCGAGCAAGAAGGCCATTGCCCTCACCGAGCGCAACGCCGAGCTCTCGAACCACGCCGACCGCCACGCCGCCTACCCCGACGATGTGCTGGGCTTCCTGAAAAACCACTCGGCCCAGTACGACCTGCTGGTGCTCGACCCGCCGGCTTATGCCAAGCACATGGGGGCCCGCCACGCCGCCCTGATGGGCTACAAGCGCCTGAACGCGGCCGGTATTGCCCACCTCGCGCCGGGCGGCCTGCTCTTCACCTTCAGCTGCTCGCAGGTGGTGAGCCCCGAATTATTTGAGGGCGCGGTGCTGGCCGCGGCCATTGAGGCGGGCCGGCCGGCGCGCATTCTGCACCGCCTCACCCAGCCCGCCGACCACCCGGTAAGCCTGTTTCACCCGGAAGGTGCTTACCTGAAAGGCCTGGTGCTGGCGGTGGAATAGCCCGCGGCTATTTTTATCGGAGCATAACCTCGCTGGCAGTGCGGCGGTTGTGCTCCGAATGAATTCGCAACCTGTGAAGCAAGCCAAAGCCTCCTCTATTTCCCCCAAACAACCAGTCGCCGTTATCGGCGCGGGCATTGCCGGGCTGGCTACGGCGGTGCGGCTGGCCGTGGCGGGCCACGCCGTGACGGTATTTGAAGCCGCCGCCACGTTTGGGGGCAAAATGCACCAGTTTGCGCTGCCCGGTGGCTACCGGTTTGATGCCGGGCCGTCGCTGTTCACGCTGCCGCAGCTGGTGGATGATATTTTCCGGTTGGCGGGCCGCGAGCCGGCCGACTACTTCCGCTACGAGCGCCTCGACCCCATTACCCAGTACTTTTTTGCCGATGGCACCCGGCTCACGGCCTGGGCCGACGCGGCGAAGTTCGCGGCCGAAGTGGAGGAAAAGCTGGACACGCCCGCGGCGGACGTCACGCAGTTTCTGAGCCGCAGCGGCAAGGCCTACGATGCCACGGCGGGCACGTTCCTGCACAAGTCGCTGCACAAGGCCGGCACCTACCTCAGCGCCGAAACGCTGAAGGCCGTGGCCGCGCTGCCCCAGCTGGGGCTGCTGGGCACCATGCACCAGCGCCACGCCCGGGCCTTTGCCGACCCGCGCCTGGTGCAGCTTTTCGACCGCTACGCCACCTACAACGGCTCGGACCCCTACCAGGCCCCGGCCACGCTGAGCATGATTCCGCACCTGGAGCACGGCATTGGGGCTTTTTATCCGGAGGGCGGCATCTATGCCATTGCCGCGAGCCTGGCCCGGCTGGCGGCGGAGTTCGGGGTGAAATTCCGCTACAACGAAGCCGTGGAGGAAATCACCGTGGCCGAAGGCCGAGTAACCGGCCTGCGCACGGCCCTCGACGTGTACGACTTTGGCCGGGTGGTGAGCAACATGGACGTGGTGCCCACCTACCGCCGCCTGCTGCCGCAGCAGCCCGCGCCCGAGCGCACGCTCAGCCAGCCGCGCTCCTCGTCGGCGCTGATTTTTTACTGGGGAATTGCCCGCGAGTTTCCCGAGCTGGATTTGCACAACATCTTCTTCTCCGAGGACTACCAGCGTGAGTTTCAAGCCATTTTTCAGGAGAAGACCGTGGCCGACGACGTGACGGTGTACGTGAATGTGACCTCCAAGAAAACCCCCACCGATGCCCCGGCCGGCCACGAAAACTGGTTTGTGATGGTGAACGTACCCCACGACCAGGGCCAGGACTGGGCCGCCCTCACGGCGCACACCCGCCGCGTGGTGCTGGCCAAACTCAGCCAGGCGCTGGGCACCGCTATCGAGCCGCTGATTGCCGCCGAAAAGGTCTGGACGCCGCCCGGCATCGCGGCCGATACGTCGTCGTTCGGCGGGGCGCTCTACGGCAGCTCCTCCAACAACGCGCTGGCGGCGTTTTTGCGGCACCCCAATTTTTCGGGGCGGCTCGATGGGCTGTACTTTTGCGGCGGCTCGGTGCATCCGGGCGGCGGCATTCCGCTGTGCCTGCTGTCAGCCAAAATCGTTTCGTCTCTTATCAATGAAGAATGACAGGGAATTGAGGATTAAGGATTAAAAATTAAGAATGCCCGCGGGGGCATCTGAGTTCTTACTTTTTAATCCTTAATCCTCAATTCTTAATTCCCTCCTATGGTTGACTACTCCGAGCCGCTCCCGGCCGTGACCACTACCCGGCTGCGCGTGGCCCAGGGCGTGGTGCTGCTGTTCCACATCACGGGTTTCGTGGGGCTGGCTTTTTCGAAGAATCCCGACTTCTACCTGCGGTTTACGCCGCTCACGCTCGGGCTCACGGCGCTGCTGCTGCTGGCGTTTCAGAAAGACCGGGGGACGGCGTTCTGGGGGTTTTGCCTCACGGTGGCGCTGTTGGGCTTTGTGGCGGAGGTGATTGGGGTGAGTACCAGCCTGCTTTTCGGGCACTACTACTATGGCGACACGCTGGGCGTGAAGCTGCTGGACAGGCCCCCTTTCGTGGGCGTGCCGCCGCTGATTGGCCTCAACTGGCTGGTGCTGACGTACGTGTGCGGCATGCTGGCCCGTTATCTGCCGCTCGGCGAGCTGCCCCGCACCATTCTGGCGGCCTTGCTCATGCTGGGGCTTGACATGTGCATGGAGCCCGTGGCCAGCCGCTTCGATTTCTGGTATTGGTCAAACGACATCATTCCGGCGAAAAACTTCCGCGACTGGTTTATTCTGGCATGCGTGATGCAGATGCTGTTTAACCGGGCCTCGTTCACCAAAAAAAACCCGCTGGTGCCGCTGGTGTACCTGGCGCAGCTGCTGTTTTTTTTCCTACTTGGGGCGGTGAAGTAACTTTATCCGTCCAACGCTCCGCCAAACCGCCCTCCCGGTTTGGCGCTCGAAGTCCTCTTTCCTTTTCCGCTTATGTCCGACGCCACTCTTGCAGGTGCTTCCCTGGAAGCCGCCATGCCCATTTTTTATCAGCAAGGCCTGCAAGGCGCAGCGGACGCGCAGCTCGCTGACGCTCTGCTGACTACTGTACCCAGCTTGACGACCCAGTTTCCCAGTCGGGAGCTGTTGGTGCACCACGTTGTGCTGGCGGATATTGAGCGCCAGAAGCGGGACCACACCGAATTGTACGCGCAATATCCATCGGCCGTGGAGCGCCTTTACGGACTGCTCCAGCTCGGCCTGCGTGACCTGGCAGTGGTGCCGGGCCATTTTTATGCCGACCTGCAAACCGACTTCCCCAAAACCTGGGATGCGCTGATGGAGCACCTGGCCAGCTACTCGGCCCCGCAGCTGCAGCAGCTGCTCAATGATGGAATCCGCAGCCGCCTGTTCCGGTCCGACATCAATATTCAATTGGTAACCAAGATATTGATAGAGCAAATTAACCTGATGCTCAACCCGCAGGTTTTCCCGCCCGACCGGTTTAATATGGCCGAGGTATTCCGCAGCATTTTCCTGTACTACATTCGGGGCATCTGCACCGATGAAGGTGCGCGGATTGCGGCCGAGCATTTTGCCCGGCTGTAGGCAGCCCTGGCCCCGGCCGGGCCTAATTGCTTGTACGGATGCGTTTATTCACGTTGCGCGGGTGGCTGGTGCCGGCCGCGGCGGGCCTGCTGCTAGCGGGCTGCCAGGGCAAAACTTCGTCGTCGGAAACGGCCACGGCTGACAGCCCCACCGAAGCCGTCCCCACCGACACGGCCAGCGTGCCCGCCCCGGCCGATGGCATTACCGCCTCACTCATCGGCCAGCATATCAAGGTGCTGGCTTCGGACGAGTACCAAGGCCGCCGGCCGTTCACGGCGGGCGAGGAGAAAGCCACCGCCTACCTGGCCGCCGAGTTCAAAAAGCTGGGCCTGCAGCCCGGCCCCAATGGCAGCTATTTCCAGGCCGTGCCGCTGGTGGAAATAACGGGTACACCCGACCCCACCGCCACGGTGGCTGGCAACGGCAAGAGCCTGACCCTGACCTACCGCGACGACTACATGTTTCTCACGGAGCGGGAGCAGCCCACAGTCGAAATCAGGAATTTGCCGCTGGTGTTTGCCGGCTACGGCGTGGTGGCCCCCGAGTATAAGTGGGACGACTACGCGGGCCTCGACGTGAAGGGCAAAACCGTGGTGGTGCTGATAAACGACCCCGGCAACGCGGGAAATGACACCACGCTATTCAAGGGCAAGGCCATGACGTACTACGGCCGCTGGGGCTACAAGTACGAAGAGGCCATGCGCCACGGCGCTACCGGCCTGCTCATTATCCACGACACCAAGCCCGCCTCCTACCCCTGGACGGTGGTGCAAAGCAGCAACGGCGGCTCCAAGCTGCACCCCCAAACGCCCGACCATGGCGCCAGCAAGCTCGCCGTGGAAGGCTGGATAACGCTGGATGCGGCCAAGCGCCTGTTCACGGCCGCCGGCCAGAACTATGAGGAAGCCTACACCGCCGCCAACAAGCCCGGCTTTCGCGGCAAAGCCCTGGGCCTGAACCTGAGCACGGTGCTGCACAATAAAATCACGCTCAAAGCCTCGAAAAACGTGGTGGCCGTGCTGCCCGGCACCACCCGGCCGCAGGAGTACGTTATCTACACGGCGCACTGGGACCACCTGGGCATTGGCAAGCCCATTGCCGGCGACTCGATTTACAACGGCGCGCTGGACAACGCCAGCGGCTGCGCCGGCCTGCTCACCATTGCCAATGGCTTTGCGCAAGCCAAGCAGAAACCCGCCCGCAGCATCGTGTTTCTGGCCGTGACCGGCGAGGAGCAGGGCCTGCTGGGCTCGGCCTACTACGCGGCGCACCCGCTGTTTCCGCCGGCTAATACGGTGGCCAACATCAACATGGACGGGCTACTGGGCTTTGGGCCGATGCGTGATTTGACCATCACCGGCTACGGGCAGTCGGACCTGGATGACTACGCCCGCGCCGCCGCCAAGGAGCAGAACCGCTACGTGCTGCCCGACCAGCACCCCGAAACCGGCAGCTTCTACCGCTCCGACCATTTCAGCTTTGCTAAAATTGGCGTGCCGGCCCTGTATGCCAAGGGCGAATTCGACAGCCGCCTGCGTGGCAAAGCTTTCATTGAAGAGCGGCGCAAAGACTTCGAAGCCAAGCGCTACCACCAGCCCGCCGACGAGTATGACCCCCAATGGGACCTGCGCGGCGCGGCGCAGGATGCTCGCCTGCTGTTCCGCATTGGCCAGCAGCTGGCCGGCGAAACGACTTTCCCCCAGTGGAAGGCGGGCTCGGAATTCAAGGCCACGCGGGATAAAAGCCGGGCGGGGAAGTAGCGGCTTAGCGGGCCAGCAGCCAGCCCAGCAGTGCCGCCCGGGCCGTCCAGGCCAGGGTGCGCAGCCAGTTGGTCCGGATAAGGCCGTCGATGGCAATGTAGTCGTAGCCCTGCGCGAGCCGGTTGTGAAAGGGCACGGAGATGAAGAAGGTAACGGCCCAAATCAGCCCGACCAGCGCCAGGCTCCACCAGCCCGCACCGCTGGGCAACCCGGCGCGCCCGGCCCAGGCCAGCCAGATAGCCAGGCCCAGCTCCAGCACCATGGGGGCCAGCACCACGTAGCTCATGCGGCGGGTGTGGGCGGCGTGGAAAGCCTCCCACGCCGCTTTGGGCACCTGCCCGAAGCTGGGGTAATGCACCACCTGCACCGTCCAGATAAGGCCGGTGAGATAGGCGGCGGCGGCAAAGTTGAGGAGCAGCAGGAGGCGAAGCGGCATGGCTGGCAGGATGGTGACGGCGGGAAGATACTGCGGCCCCGAACGGTGCGGGCCGGCTATGCAACAGTTTCCGCCTAACATTGTCGTTGAAACACCCAGAAAGCCCCGTTGGCCCCGCCAGCTTGGACACTCCTTCATTGCCGAAAATCTGCTTCATCGCATGAGAAAACCACTCTTCCTGCTGCCGCTGCTGGCCGCCTTCGTCACGGGCTGCCCGTCCAATTCGCTGAAAACTGCCGAATCCGGCGCCCAGCCCGACCTGCTGCACGCCGCCCTCGACACCACCGTGGCCCCCGGCGACGACTTCTTCACCTACGCCAACGGCACCTGGCTGAAGCAGCATCCCATTCCCGCTTCGGAGAGCAACTGGGGCATCGGCAAGGAGGTGCAGAACGAGGTGTATGCCCGCCTGCGCCAAACCAGTATCGAAGCCGCTGGTGCGAATGCTGCGGCCGGCAGCAACCAGCAGAAAATCGGGGATTTCTGGGCCGTGGGGCTCGATTCGGTGAAGGCCGATAAGTTGGGGGCCGCGCCCCTGAAGCCCGAGCTGGACCGCATCGCGGCCATGAAAACCGTGGCGGAGGTGCCGGGTGTCATCGCCCATGAAATCCCGCTGGGCGTGAACGCCCTCATTGGCCCCCGCGTGAGTCAGGATGACAAGAACAGCGACAAAATGGCCCTCTACCTGCGCCAGGCAGGCCTGGGCCTGCCCAACCGCGACTACTACTTCAACACCGACTCGCGCACCAAAAATATTCGCGCCGAGTATGTAAAGCACGTCGCCAATACCTTCAAGCTGCTGGGCCAGGATGCTCCTGCCGCCCAGGCCAATGCCGCCCGGGTAATGGCCCTGGAAACCACGTTGGCCAAGTCGTCGCGCAAGCTCGAAGCCCTGCGCGACCCGTATGCCAACTACCACAAGATGAGTATCGCGCAGCTCAACAAGCTGACGCCGGGTATCGACTGGAAAACCTGGCTTGGCCAGATGGGAGTCAACAACGTGGATACCGTCATTGTGGGCCAGCCCGAATTTTACCAAACTGCCGGGCAGCTGCTGAAAACCGCCCCGCTGGCTGATTGGCAGGCCTACCTCAGCTGGCAGGTGACGCGCGAGTACGCACCCACGCTCAGCCGCGCATTCGTAGATGAGAACTTCCATTTTTACGGCACGGTGCTGCGCGGGGCCAAGTCCATCCGGCCGCGTTGGAAGCGGGTGCTGGATATGCAGGAAAACGCCCTGGGCGAAGCGCTGGGCCAGCTTTTCGTGAAAGAATACTTCAAGCCCGAGGCCAAGGCCCGCTACGATACGCTGGTGAAAAACGTGGTAGCCGCCTTCGCCGACCACATTCAGAAAGTGGATTGGATGAGCGCGCCCACCAAAGTGGTGGCTTTGGATAAGCTCCATAAAATCACGCCCAAAGTAGGCTACCCCAACAAGTGGAAGGACTACTCGACCCTGACCATTGACCGCAGCTCGTTGGCTGCCAACGTCATGCGCGCCAACCAGTGGCAGTACCGCTACGAGCTGAATAAGCTGGGCAAGCCCGTGGACCGCACCGAGTGGGGCATGACCCCGCAGACCTACAATGCCTACTACAACGGCTCGAATAATGAGATTGTGCTGCCCGCTGCCGCCTTTGCCATCCCCGGCCTGCTCGATGCCGATGCTGACGACGCACTGGTGTACGGCTACGCCGGGGCCAGCACTATTGGCCACGAGCTCACCCACGGTTTCGACGACGAGGGCAGCCAGTACGACGCCCACGGCAACCTGCACGAGTGGTGGAGCAAGGCCGACCGCCAGCGCTTCAACCAGCGCGTGGATGGCATCGTGAAGCAGTTTAATAGCTACACGCTGCTCGATTCGCTGCACATCAACGGCAAGGCTACGGCCGGTGAAAACATTGCCGACCTCGGCGGCATCGTCATCGGCCTCGATGCCTTTAAAAAGACCAAACAGTACAAAGAGGGCAAGAAAATCAACGGCCTCACGCCCACCCAGCGCTACTTCCTGGGCTACGCTTTGGGCTGGCAGAACCACACCCGCGACGAAAGCCTGGCCGCGCAGCTGCTCACCGACGTGCATTCGCCCGCCCAGTTCCGCGTGAACGGCCCCATGGCCGACGTGCCCGCCTTCTACGAAGCCTTCGGCATCAAGCCCGGCCAGAAGCTGTACCGCCCCGATTCGACGCGCGTGGTGATTTGGTAGCCGCCTGTCATTGCGAGGGCGCAGCCCGTGGCAATCCGTCCTGGGTACGCGACCAGCCCTAAATTGCGACAATTACCTCCTATTGACAAAAATCCCCGGCACTGCGCAGTGCCGGGGATTTTCACGTTATTCAGGCTAGTCGCTGAGAAGAGGACGGATTGCTTCGTCCTTCGTCCTCGCAATGACAGCCCCTCTACTTGGCCATCGGCAGACTCACCGTCACATTAGTACCGGCACCGGGGCGGCTCTGGATGACGAGCGTGCCGCCGTGCCGATGCACAAAGGCCCGGCACAGGGCCAGGCCCAGTCCCAAGCCTTTGGCCCGCGGCGTGGCCTCGGGCTCGGGCAGGGCGGGGCCGCTCATGAGGGCGGCAATAGTGGCCGGCTGCATGCCCGGCCCGGTATCGGTACAGCTGAGCAGCACCATCTGCGGGTCGGCGGGGTCGGGGGCGGCTTCGAGGTGGACGTGGCCGTCGTTGGGCATGAATTTGAGGGCGTTGCCCACCAGATTGCGCAGAATAGTGCGGGCCATGTTGCGGTCGGCCAGCAGGTGCAGGCCCGTGGGCGCGGCCATGGTAATGTGCTGCCCGCTGGCGGCGGCCGTGGTTTGGTACAGGGCCTGGCACTCGGCAAACAGCTCCGACACCAGCAAGGGGGCGGGGCGGCAGTCCAGCTCGCCGGTCTGGCTCACGGCCCAGTTCAGGACGTTGTCGAGCAGGTGGTTGAGGCTTTCGGAGGCCTGGCGCACCAGGGCGGGCAGGCGGGCCAGGCCCACCTGGTCGTTGTGGGCGATATAGGAATCAATCAGGCTGGTGACACCGGCAAAGGCCGTGACCGGGCCGCGCAGGTCGTGGGCCACAATGGCGTAGAGCTTGTCTTTGAACACGGCCACGGTGCGCAGCTCGGCCGAGGCTTTTTCCAGCGCCTGATTGTTGGCGGCCAGGGCAGTACGGCTGCGGCGCAGGTTACGATGCAAATACACGGCTACCAGCAGGCAAAGCGCCAGTACTGCCACGGCGCTGCCCAGCAGGCGACTGTGCCACACCTCCTCTTGGTGCGCGGCCGTAAGCTGGCGCAGGCGGCGGGCGCGCTCCTGGGTTTCGTAGCTGACCTGGGAGGCTGCCAGCGTCTGAATGGTTTCCCGATTATTGAGGGTATCGTTCAGCGCCACGTAGTGCTGGTTCCACTCGTAGGCCTGGCGGAAGTCGCTGCGCTCGGCAGCCTCGGCGGCCAGAATGCTGTACGCATCCAGCACGCGCTCAAGATAGCCGCTTTGGCGCGCCAGGCGCAGGGCTTCCCGCGCGGCCGCATCGGCCCGCACCGGCTCATCATTCTGGATGTAGTACAGGGCAAACATCACCAGCTGGTCGGCCTGGTTGCGCACCGCTTGCTGCCGGCGGCTAATGGCCAGCGCCTGAGTCAGCAGGCGCTTCACGCGGGGCAGATTTCCGGTTTGAAGCTGGTAGGCAGCCAGGCTGGACAGGTAGGTGGCCTCGGCCGTCGAGTCGCTGCCGCGCCGGGCCAGGGCCAGGGCCAGCGAGTCGAAGTGCATAGCCTGCGGGTACTGCTTGCGGAAATAATACAGGCTGCCCACGTTGCCCAGCAGCTTCATGCGGGTGCGGGGCGTCACGGTGGCTTGTGCAGCCAGGCCCAGGGCCCGGCGGTAGTGCTGCCACGCCGTAGCCGAATCGCCCCGCTCGTGGTAGATACTACCCTGGGCCGTGTAGGTGCGGGCCAGCGCATCGGAGTTGTGCTGGGCGCGGGCCAGCCGCTGGGCTTCGGATAGCAGCGAAAGGGCCTCCGGCCCATTAGACAGGTTGGCGTAGCAGCTGGCCAGGGTGAGCAGGCCGCGCAGCAGGCCGGGGCCCTGCTCATCGGCGGGCAGGGTGCGGGCCAGCGTCACGGCGGCCTCGCCGTAGCGCAGGGCGCGGGCGGGCTGCTCGTCGTGCAGCTCGTAGCACAGCTTGGTGAGCAGCCGCAGGCGGGTAGTGTCGGGCAGGTGGGTAGCCAGCTTCTGCCGCAGCGCATCGACGCTGGCCACCGCTGGCGGCCGGGCCGCGGCCGGGCCCGCCAGCCCCAGCCACCCCAGGGCCATCAGCCATATCAGCAAAAATCCGGGCCGCGTTATCATAGGCTGTACAGTGCTAGCCAAAGATAAGCACAGCCGTCCATATTCACGCTTTAATGCTATTTCAAGATTTCCCCTTGAAACCAGAAGCCCAGGGCTTACTGCCTGAATATCAGCTCAATCGGGCTTAGCTGTTTATTTTGGCTACCCGCTGCTGATGCCGGCCGCCTTCAAAATCAGTTTTCAGGAAAACCGATACAATTTCCTGCGCCTGCTCGCTGCCGATGTAGCGGGCCGGCAGGCACAGCACGTTGGCGTTGTTATGCTGCCGGGCCAGCGCGGCCAGCTCGGGCAGCCAGGCAATGGCGGCCCGCACGCCCGCGTGCTTATTGGCCGTGATGCATACGCCATTGGCCGAACCGCAGAGGATAATACCCAGGTCGTAGGTGCCGGTTTCGACAGCCATAGCCAGCGGGTGGGCCACGTCGGGATAGTCCATCGAGTCGGCAGAATAGGTGCCGAAATCCCTGATTTCATGGCCTTGCTCACCCAGCCAGGCACGAAGTATTTCCTTCTGGGCGAAGCCGGCGTGGTCGGAGCCAAGGGCGATTTTCATGGGAGTAGGGAAGGGAAAGTGGGAGAACGTCATGCAGAGCGCAGCGAAGCATCTTTACTGCGTAAGTAATCGGAGTTAGTACTAAGGTAAAGATGCTTCGCTATGCTCTGCATGACGTTCTCACCCTTACGCCTGCGCGGCGTCGCGCTCGGCCTGCCGGGCCAGCTTGGCGTTGAGGCGGGCGGCATCGCCGCGCCGCACCACGCGGGCAATGTGAATGCTGAGCTCGTAGAGCAGCAGAATGGGAATGGTTACGATAATCTGGGCCGAAATGTCGGGTGGCGTCACAATGGCCGCAATGATGAGGATGACCACGATGGCGTGCTTGCGGTACACCTGCATAATTTCGGGCGACACAATGCCCGCTTTGGCCAGGAAGAAGACAATCATGGGCAACTCGAACACAAGGGCGCACGATACGCTCATGGTCGTGAGCGTACTCAGGTAGCTCTGCATGTCAATCTGGTTTTCGATGCTGGCATCGACCACGTAGCCGGCCAGGAAGTTGATGCTCAGCGGGGCGGCGATGTAGTAGCCAAACAGCAGGCCCATGATAAATAGTATCGACACGAAAAACACGGCGCCCTGCGAGTTCTGCCGCTCGTGCGGGTAGAGGCCGGGCTTCACGAAGCGCCAGATTTCCCAGAACAGGTAGGGAAATGCCAGCAGAATACCCACAATGAACGAGGTGCTGATGTGCATGGTGAGCTGCCCGCTCATCTCGCGGTTCTGAATCACGAAGCCCACATCGTTGATGCACAAGTCGGGTGCGTGCACCAGCTCGCCAAACTTGCAGAACATGCGGTAGGTCCAGAAATCGGGCCGCGAGGGGCCCAGAATCAGGTCGTGAAACAGAAAATCTTTGGCGAAAAACGCCCCGGTGGCAAACACGACCACCGAAATTGCCGCCCGGATAATGTGCCAGCGCAAGGCCTCCAGATGGTCGATGAAGGACATTTCGTGCGGTTCGCCCGAGGGTTTGAGTGGTTGGGGTTGCACGGAAATCAATGGGTGAGGGAGTGAATGGGTGAATGGGTGAAGGAGGAATCGCGAGAACTTACGAGAAAACCGGAGCTGGGGCCGAAGCAGACGCACTTCCCGCTTTCTCGCAAATTCATTCACTCAGTCACTCACTCACCCATTCACTCATTGAATTAGGCAAACAGCGGGTAGTCCTGCAGCCAGGAATTGACCTGGGCGCGCACCTGCCCGATGCGGGTTTCGTTGTCGTGGTGCATCAGGGTTTCGTCAATCAGCTCCACGATGCGGTGCATGTCGGTTTCGCCCAGGCCGCGGGTAGTTACGGCCGCCGAGCCAATGCGGATGCCGCTGGTCACGAACGGCGACTTATCGTCGAAGGGCACCATGTTTTTGTTGATGGTGATATCGGCGCGCACCAGCGTGTTTTCGGCCAGCTTGCCGCTGAGCCCCTTTGAGCGCAGGTCAATCAGCATGAGGTGGTTGTCGGTACCGCCCGAGATGATGTCGTAGCCGAGGCCCACGAAGCCCTTGGCCAGCGCCTGCGCGTTGCGGGCCACCTGCTGGGTGTAGGTCCGGTAGTCGTCGGTCAGCGCTTCGCCGAAGGCCACGGCTTTGGCGGCAATAACGTGCTCGAGCGGCCCGCCCTGGGTGCCGGGAAACACGCCCGAGTCGAGCAGGGCCGACATGAGGCGGATTTCGCCCTTCGGGGTTTTCAGGCCGAAGGGGTTGTCAAAATCCTGGCCCAGCATGATGAGGCCGCCACGGGGGCCGCGCAGCGTTTTGTGGGTGGTGGTCGTCACAATGTGGCAGTGCTCGAAGGGCGAGTTCAGCAAGCCCGTGGCGATGAGGCCCGAGGGGTGCGAGATATCGGCCAGCAGCAGGGCCCCTACTTCGTCGGCGGCTTCGCGCAGGGCGGCGTAGTCCCAGTCGCGGGAGTAGGCCGAGGCCCCGCAGATAATCATCTTGGGGCGCTCGCGGCGGGCAATTTCCTTGATTTTGCTCCAGTCGATGAGGCCGGTTTCGCGCTCCACGCCGTAGAAGCTGGGCACGAAGTATTTGCCCGAAAAGTTGACCGACGAGCCGTGGGTGAGGTGGCCGCCGTGGCTCAGGTCAAAGCCCAGAATTTTATCGCCGGGCTTGAGACAGGCCAGAAACACGGCGGCGTTGGCCTGGGCTCCGGAGTGGGGCTGCACGTTGGCCCAGGCCACGCCAAATAGCTCCTTCACGCGGTCGATGGCCAGTTGCTCCACCTGGTCCACGATTTCGCAGCCACCGTAGTAGCGCTTGCCGGGCAGGCCCTCGGCATATTTATTGGTGAGCACGGAGCCCTGGGCGGCCATCACCTGTTCCGACGCATAGTTTTCGGAGGCAATGAGTTCGAGGCCGTGGGTCTGGCGGGTTTTCTCCTGCGCGATGAGGTCGAAAACGGCGGTGTCGAGGAGGCGGACGGGAGCGGCTGTTTGCATAAGCGTAAAGGTAATAGGGGATACGGGGATGGCGAGAGGAGACGAAGAAACGTCATGCCGAGCGTAGCCGAGGCATCTCGCGTGGGAGAGTAACCAGCTTATCGAACGATTGGATTAGTGACAGCACGCGAGATGCCTCGGCTACGCTCGGCATGACGTTCTTTCTACTAGGTTCTCTATCCCCGTTCCCCATTTCCGTCGTTACTTGCCACGGCCTTTGCCAACCCACCATGTCCGCGCCCCTCTCCGAAACCCTTACTCAGCTGCGCGTCGGCAATCAGAAGTTTCTGATTGACTTCTACCAGCACAGCCGGCACCTGTTTGCCCGCTGGGCGCAGCGCAAGCACCGGCTCTCGGCCCCGCAGGCTCACGAGCTGCTGCAGGACACGCTGCTCGACTTCTACGACCAGGTGGCCGACGGCCGCATCACCATTATGCCCACCGACCTGCGGGCCTACCTCTACGGCATGGCCCAGCTGCGCCTCGATGCCCACGTGCCCGCCCACCAGCCCCTGCCCGCCGCCGAGGCCAGCCGCCGCCAGCGCCTGCTGGCCCAGTTCAACCAGCTCGGAACCGACTGCCAGCAGGTGCTCACCTACTTTTACTTCCGGGGCTACCACTTCGAGAAAATGGGAGCCAAAATGGGCTTTGCCAACGCTACGGTGGCCCGCCGCCAGAAAAGCACCTGCCTGCGCAAACTTTACGAGCTGGTGCGCGGCGGCTATGAGCCGATAACCGGCCCAATCGAGTAGTGCAACGTCATGCTGAGCGTAGTCGAAGCATCTCTACCGCGCCACTAACTCACTTGATTGAATTACTATTGCAGTAGAGATGCTTCGGCAAGCTCAGCATGACGTTCCTGATACCTCTTCTCCTCCCCTCCCTACTGCATGGACCTGCGCCCCCACTTTGAGGAGCTCGAACGCTTTGCCGACGGCCAAATGGACGCCGCCGAACAGGAGGCGTTTGAGCTGCGCCTGGAGCAGAACGAGGCCCTGACCGATGCCCACGCCGCCTACGAGCAGCTGACCGCTGACCTGCGCTGGGCCGCCGGCCACGACACCCTGCGCCTGCGCCTGCAAGCCCTGGACGAGCGCATGAACCAGCGCGGCACCGCCCTGGCCCGTGCCCAAAGCCTGGTGCGCCGCCGCCAGCGGCGCGGAGCCGTGTGGGGCACCGTGGGCGTGCTGCTGCTGCTGGCGGCCGGCGTGGCGGCCTGGTTCTTCAGCCGCCCCAGCCCCGCCCGGCCCGCCCGCAACTGGCAGGCCTACTACCAGCCCGACCCCGGCCCCGCCGTGACGCCCGCCCTGCTGCACAGCCGCCCCCTCTTCGCCGAAGCCCTCGACCAGTACCAGGCGGGGCACTACCCGGCCGCCCTGCACTCGCTGGGCCGGGTGTCGCCGGCCAACGTGGGGGCCGATACCCTGCTCTACCTGCGCGGCCTCATCCTGCTGCGCCAGAACCAGGGCGATGCCGCCCAGCTCTACCTGCGCCGCGCCAGCGACGAAAACGACACCACCGAGCTGGCCCGCCGCGCCCGTTACCACCTCGGCATGGCCCACTGGCAGGCCCAGGAGCTGGCCCCGGCCCTCAGCACCCTGCGCGCCGTAGCCGCCGATTCGCTGAATCCCTACCGGGCCACCGCCCGGCGCGCCGTAGCCGCCGGGGTACTGGAGGCGCGGTAGCGTGAAGAGGGAAATGGATGGATAATAGCCAAAAAAGCCTCAGCCACTGGCGTGGCTGAGGCTTTCGAAACAGGCGGAACGGCGCGGGGCGCGGCCCTCGCCTCAGTCGCGCACCACGCGCTGGCGCAGCACCTGCCCGCCCACGGTGGCCGTGAGCACGTAGCTGCCGGGCGCGCAGGTGGGCTGCACGTGCAGCGGGGCCGCGCTCAGGGTCTGTAGCTGCTGCTGCCACACCTCGCGGCCCAGGGCATCGAGCAGGCGCAGGGTGGCGGTGGTGGCGGTGGGGTGGCTCAGGGCCACGGTCAGGTCCGCGCCGAACTGGGTGGGGTAGGCGGCCAGGGTGGCGGGCGCGGCCTCAAAGGTCAGGAGCTGGGGGCCGTAGTAGTGGGCCGGGCCGGCGTGGTCGTCCTGGCGGAGGCGGTAGTAGCGGGGGCCGGCTTTGCCCTCGGCGGCATCCACGAAGCGGTAGGCGCGGGGGGCGCTGCTGGTGCCGCTGCCCTCGGCGGCCACGTAGCCGATTTCGCGGAAGACCTTGCCATCGGGCGAAACTTCGATGCCGAAGCCGCGGTTGTCGCGCTCGGTGGCCGTGGCCCAGGTGAGGAGGGCATTGCGGCCCTGGCGCTCGGCCCGGAAGGCGGTGAGGCCCACCGGCAGCGGGGCCGTGAGGTCGCCCAGGGTCCAGCGCGAAAAGCCGCTCACGCCGCCCAGGTAGGCATAGCCTGCGCCGGCCGAGGTCAGGCCCTGATTCTGCCAGGTGCTGCCCCCGTTCACCGACTTAAAGAAGCGCAGATTAGCGGGCGCGATGCCGTTCAGCTCGCGGGTGAAGTACTTGATGGTCAGGCCCACGTTCAGGCTGGTGTTGGTGGCGGCCGTGATGTCGAAATAGCGCAGAATGCCCTGGCGGCCGGCCGCGCCGGTGGGGGCGGTGCCCGTCACGCGGCTCACGAGCGTAACGCCGGGCAGCACCGAGGCGTGGGCCGGCTGCATCAGCAGGCCCACGCCGCCGAAGTCTTCGGCCACGCCCGCCGTGGGCGTGCGGGTAGCTTCTACGCGGCCCAGCACGTAGCTGGTTTCGGTTTCGGCCAGGTTGGCCAGGGGGCGCAGCTTCATGCGGAAGGGGCCGGTAGCCAGCACGCCGCTCAGCATCTGCACGCCGTTGTATACCTCGGCGTCGTCGGTGAAGGTTTTCACGCCGCCACCGTTCACTTCCAGGTTGAAGTAGTTGCCGCCGCTCACGGTCTGGTTGCCGGCCCCGGTCAGCTTCACTTTGCCCGAAGAGCAGGTGAACAGGCCGGTGTTGAGCATGTCGCCCTTCACTTCGAGGTCGCCGAGCGTCTGCACGAAGGTGCCGGTACTGGTGTTGGTGAAATTGCCGTTGATGAGGATGTCGCCGCCCGTGTGGTTGAGGATGCCGGCATTGATGAGGTCGCCGAGCACCACAGTCAGGCCGTTTTCCACCACCATCAGCTGGCCATTGCTCACCGAGAAGGCCGACAGAATGGTCGTACCCTGGCTCACGAGGCTGTTTACGCCGCTGGTGCCGCTGCTGGTCACGTTGGTCACGGCATTGCCGGTCAGCTCCGAGCGGCCGGCGGCGGCGCTGAAGGCCGTGAAGGCGGCGCTGCTCACGCCCGACATATTCACCTCCTTCACCGTGTTGTTGGTCACCTCATTGGTGAGCACCGTGCTACTACCGCAGTTCAGCACAATGCCCTGAAAGTCCTGGGTGCCCGCGTTTTCCCACACCCCGCCGGTGGCTCCCACGGCCCGTCCGCCGATGAAGTTGTTGCTCACCAGCAGGTCGTTGGCAATAATACCGGGGCGGAAGTCGATGGCCGTCTGGGCCGTGGTGGGCACGGCCGCCACGTTGTAGTAAAAGCTGTTGCTGCTGATATTCCACTGGTTGCCGTTGCCGGTAGCGACCAGCACGCCGGTGCGGATGAAGTTGGCCAGCTCACAGCTGGTGAGGGCAAAGCCGTCGTTGGTGCCGCCGCCGGTGTTGGCTGCATACACCAGGTTGGCGGGCAACAGCCCCGGGCTGTCATTGCCCACATAGCTCAGCGTGATGGTGTTGTAGTCGTTGCCGGTGGTCACGCCGTCGCCCACCACCACCACTCCGCTGGCCAGCAGCGTGTTGGAGCCCAGCACCACGGCTTCGCGCACCGTATTATAAGCGGCATCGCCGCTGAACACCACGGCCGGAGCCGTGAGGCTGGGCTGGCGCAGCGTGAGGGCGCGGGCCACCGTACCGTTCTGGCCGCTGAGCACCGCGTACCGGCTGCCCGCACCAAACGTGAGCGTGCCCGTGAGCACCGTGCTCACGCCGGGGGCGGGCCGCAGCGTGAGGGTGTTGGCGGCCGTGCCGGTTTTGTTGAGTAGCACGTCTTCGGCGTAGGTGGCATCCAGCAGGCGCAGCTCGTAGGCCTGGCCCAGGATGGCCGGCACCGCTGCCACAGCCGCCCCAATGGTCGGGTAGTCGGCCCCTGGTGCCACGCCCACCGTATAGATAACCGCGGCCTGTACGCGGCTGCCCATCAGCAGCAACACGCTCAGCAACAAGCCTACGAGCTGCCAGCGCCGCCGTACCCACCAGGGTTGCGCCGGCAATTGCCCAAAACTATACATCGGAGAAGGTAAGGAGTGTTTCATGAAGCTATTGAAAGAGGTAGGATGAGCAGTAAAAGAAAAAGTCGGCAGCTTTTGGCTAACCATTCGTCAGTTCTATCTAAGTGCTTGCGCAGAAGCAAACGGGTTGTTAGTTGCTCGTTTTCGGTTGTTAGTCAGGATTTTCTCTAATGCCTGACAACCGACAACTAATGCCTGACAACTTAATCTGATGCCTGCCCTTGCTCCCCCAAACGGGAGGCTGCAAAAGCAGGCATCAGACAAGCTTCTATATCGGCATTTTCATAAAAATTGATTTTATCATTCTCGCTTACCCTATACTGGAACACATATGCTAAATAGTATTTATCAAACCTAAGCACCTCTGCTACCCGTTGCAATAGGCGAATCAACCAACAAATGAAATAGTACCATTTATCAAGTGCATTATCGAGGATATCCTATTGATATCGAGTAATTTTTCTATTATTTTTTTATTATTCGTGCAAAATTATTGAATTTTCGAAATCCATTCCTGCATCTTAAACCGTATAATCAAACTCGAAAAACATACGCCTATTATATAATTATTTTATATTGCTACGCTCGATTTCTATAAACGTGCTCGATGCCAGTGTATTTTACAATAACTACCGTATAATTAAAATACAAAAAAAGCCCACTGCTCAGCTTGAGCAGTGGGCGTAGAACGCAGCTTTGGCAGGTCAGTAAACGTCAGCGCTTGCCGATGGAATAGGCGGGCTCGCGGTTGGGCACCAGCGTCAGCTCCCAGGTATCGAGGTTGAGGGCCGCCAGGTGCGCCAGCTCCGGATTGTGCCGGTACACGCAGCCCGTGTCGAGGCCCAGCGCGCCGGGCTGCATCGCGACCTTGGCGCGCAACTGAGCCGTGGCAATGGGCACATGGCCGTGCAGCAGGCGCTTGCCCCCCAACCGGGAGGGGTCAAAAACGAATTTTTTGATGTTGAGCATGGTAGCGTGTTCCTGCCGCATGGCGGCGGCAGGCAGCGCGAAGTTGTAGCCGGCGTGCACCAGCACCACATCGGGCAGCTCGATTTCGTAGGGTAGTGCCTCCAGCCAGTCGAGGTAATGGGGCGGAATATCGCCCAGGCGCGGCACGCCGAAGCTGCGCAGCGTGGGCAGGCGGCCGCGGGGGCCCAGCCAGTCCCAGCGCCAGCGGTGCCGCGCGCCATCCAGCAGGGCCTGGTCGTGGTTGCCGCGCAGGCATTGCACCTGGTAGCCGCGGGCCTGCAGCTGCATCAGGTAGTCGAGCACGCCGCGGCTGTCGGGGCCTTTGTTCACGTAGTCGCCCAGCAGGTACAGCTCGTCGTGGCGGGTAAGGCGCAGCTCTTCTTCGACCAAATGGCGGAAGGTGTGCAGGCAGCCGTGCAGGTCGGTAGTAGCGTAGCGGCTCACGTTAGAAAGCTGGTTATCAATGGCAAATTAGCAACAATCCGTCGTGCCGAACGCAGTGAAGCATCTCCACCGCAGCAATTAGTATTGCGGTAGAGATGCTTCACTGCGTTCAGCATGACGGATTGAGTGGTCGTTCGGTAACCGGATTGGTTAGTGGCCGCCGCCGTAGGCTGGCTTGTCGATTTCGGGCTTGTCGAGGTTGCGGTTAGGATGCAGGATGCCGGCATCGAGGGCTTCTTGCTCCAGGCGCTCGCGGGTGGCATCGTCCAGGTCGCTGACGGGCAAGCCGCCGGCCCCCTTGGGCTGTTCGGACTGGGTAGGAGCCCCCTTATTTTCGCTGGATTGCTGATTGGATTTGGTGCTAGACATAATTGTAGGGAAAAGAAATGGATAAATAATCGGGTACTAAGCAGTCAGGCCCGATGTTAATTCTTGATTGACAGTATTTTGATGTCCGACTACTGACTATTCAATACTGGCTACTTACTTACCTGCTGTTACGCAGTGTCTTTGTTCAAGCGCCGCTTGGGGTGTAGCGCGGACTACAAAGTCCGCGCTACATTTCGCTGCGTAACAGCAGTTACTTATTGGTCGATGGCCGTGTCGGTGGCGTTGGGGTCGGTAAGCTCGGCGTTGGTATCGGTGCCCGTGATGGGCGGCAGGGGGCGGGGCTCCATCTGGCCCATGCCCACGCGGGAATTGGGGTTGCGCATCTCGTCCACGCCGGGACGGTGGTCGTGGGCATCCAGCTCATCCACGGGGCGGCCGGTAGGCAGTATGGTGTCGGTGTATTCGTCGAGGGGCGGCATATCCTGATTGGCCCGGTCGGGGCGGCCTTCGTCCTGCGAGCGCATGTTGTCGCGGGGCGGGGCCATATCGTCGGCATTTTCGTTCACACCCACGGCCGTAGAGCCGCCCGAGGTATCGGAGCCGAACCCTTCTTTGCCGTCGCGGTTGCCGAAGCCACCGCGCGCCGCTTCGTTCTTGGGCGGGTCGGCGTTGGGAATGTGGTGGCCGGCTTCCATTTCTTCGTTGCTGGTGTCGTCGTTGATGACACGGATGGGGCGGTTATTCGGGTCGATGGCCATGGAGTTTGGATGAAAGCAGTGATGCGGGAATTTGAGTCAGGTCGGAAAAGGTGTACTTTGGTTTTCGCATTTGGGTTGTACCTCCTCAGTGAGGAAGCCCATTCATACCCTCACTAAATATAGTAAATTTCATGTGGACTGAAACCGACAACAGCCTCCGCCGCAGCCTTCGCTTCGCCGACTTCAAAACAGCCTTCGCCTTCCTCACCGAAGTAGCCACCGCCGCCGAGCGCCTCGACCACCACCCGTGGTTCAGCAACGAGTACAACGTGGTCGAATTCCGCCTGTGCTCCCACGACGCGGGCAATACCGTGACGGCCCGCGACCACCGGCTGGCCGAGGCTATTGATGCCGTGGCTGAGAAGCACGGCGGAACGGAGTGTTAGCAACTCCCCTCCTTGGATAAGGAGGGGATGTTTTCGCGCAGCGAAAACAGGGGTGGTTGGATTCGTTAAACGATGAAAGAACGAAGCAAAAGAACGGCGCAGTAATTATCGTTCGCCCATCGTGCAACGAATCCAACCACCCCAATTTCAGCTTCGCTGAAATGTCCCCTCCTTATCCAAGGAGGGGAGCCAGTCGTCCTTGCCCTCCTCGCCCAGGCCGTACCTTTGCCCTATGCCCAACACGGTCCTATACCTCGTGCCCACGCCCATCGGCAATCTGGAAGATATTACGCTGCGGGCCATCCGCATTCTGGGCGAAGTGGGCACCGTGCTCTGCGAAGACACCCGCACCAGCGGCCGCCTGATGCAGCATTTGGGCCTGAAAAAGCCGCTCCTCTCCTACCACCTGCACAATGAGCACCAGCAAGTGCCCCGCCTGCTGGAGCGTCTGGAGAAAGGCGAAATCATGGCTCTCATCTCCGATGCCGGCACGCCCGGCATCTCCGACCCTGGCTTCCTGCTGGTGCGCGAGTGCCTGGCCAAGGGCCTGGGCGTGGAGTGCCTGCCCGGGGCCACGGCCTTCGTGCCGGCGCTGCTCAAGTCGGGTTTCGGGGCCGAGCGGTTCACGTTCGAGGGGTTTTTGCCGGTGAAGAAGGGCCGCCAGACGCGCCTCCAACAGCTGGCCACCGAAACCCGGACCATGATTTTCTACGAGTCGCCGCATCGCATCGTGAAAACCCTGGGCCAGCTGGCTGAGGTGCTGGGGCCGTCGCGCCCGGCCTCCGTGAGCCGCGAATTGACCAAGTTATTTGAAGAAACCGTGAATGGCACGCTGGCCAGCCTGGAAGCTGATTTCGCGGCCCGCCCCACCATCAAAGGAGAAATCGTCGTTGTCGTTGAAGGAAACCTCACCCCGCCCGCCCGCGAGCCCCGCCCCGGCCGCGAAGACCGAACCCGCCGCCACGCCGATGACGACGACGATGATTCCGACCGCGAAGACTAGCCCGTGGCAGCACCCGGCGGCACTGGCCGGGCTGGGTGCACTGCTGCTCTGGGGCGGCTGGGCCCCGTGGCCCACGGCCTGGCTGGTGCCGCTGCTGTTCATCGGCTGGGTGCCGTATCTGCTCATGGAGCGGCAGTTCACGCTGGCCGGGGCGCGCAAGGGCCGGGTATTTGCCAGCACCTACCTGTTTCTGGTGCTCTGGAATGCCCTCACTACCTGGTGGGTAAGCTACGCCGAGCTCACCGCCGGCATCGCGGCCGTGGTGCTGAACGCCCTGCTCATGTGCCTGCCGCTCATGGCGTTTCGGCAAACCAAAAAGCGGCTGGGCAACCGCTGGGGGTATTTGTCGTTGCCGATTTATTGGATTGCCTTCGAGCAATTGCACCTGCACTGGGACATTACCTGGCCCTGGCTCACGCTGGGCAACGGCTTCGCGGCCGCGCCGCAGTGGGTGCAGTGGTATGAGTACACGGGTTTTCTGGGTGGCTCGGTGTGGGTGTGGGCAGTGAATCTGCTGTTCTTTAGTTGGGTAGTATCAAAGGAGTTAAAGGTTAAAAGTGAAGAGTTAAAACTCCTGGTTGATTCCTCACGCCAGGCAGTGGGTTTTGAATTTTTAACTTTTAACTCAAAACTTTTAACTTCCCTCCTGGTCATCGTCCTGCCTATCGGCCTGTCGTACCTCATCGGGGCCACTTACCAGGAAAAAGGCCCCACGGCCGAAGTCGTGGTGGTGCAGCCCAACCTCGACCCCTACGTGGAGAAGTTCGAAGGCGGCGCGAAATTCGTGCCCTACGACGAGCAGCTCACGCGCCTGCTCAGCCTTTCGGAGCAAAAGCTCACGCCCCAGACGCGCCTGGTCATCTGGCCCGAAACGGCGCTGGAAGAAGCCTACTGGGAAAACACCATCGAAAGCAACCCCAAAATCCGGCGTATCCGCGAGTGGCTGACGCGGCACCCCGGCGTGGCGCTGCTCACGGGCATCACCACCATCGGCTCCTACCCGAATAAGGAGGCGGCCAGCGAATCGGCCCGTTTCCGCGACGACCTCGGCTACTACGACATCTTCAATACCGGCGCGTATTTCGCCGCGCCCACCGCGCCCATCGCGTTCTACCACAAGTCGCGCCTCGTGCCCGGCGTGGAGAAAGTACCACCCATTCTGGCTTCCATCGTTTCGCACATCGACCTGGGCGGTACGGTGGGCAGCGTGGGCAGCCAGGCCGAGCGCACCGTGTACGCCGCCCCCGCCAACGCCCCGGCCCTGCGGGTGGCCCCGGTCATCTGCTACGAGTCCATCTACGGCGACTTCCTGGCCGAATACGCCCGGAATGGCGCCACCCTGCTGGCGCTGTTCACCAACGATGCCTGGTGGCACGACTCGCCCGGCTACCGCCAGCTGCTGAGCTACGGCCGGCTGCGCTGCATCGAAACCCGCCGCGACCTGGCCCGCTCGGCCAACACCGGCTTCACCGGCTTCATCAACCAGAAGGGCGAAATCACCCAGCGCGAGCCCGCCTGGATTCCGACCGCCAGCCGCGCCACCGTGCATCTGAACGATGAGGTGACCTTTTATGCCCGGTTCGGGGAGCTGATTGGGCGCGGGGCGCAGCTTTTGGCGGTGCTGCTGCTGGGGTTTGCCATTGCAACGGGCTTCTCTCGCAAGATTTCGCAAGGTTGAAAGAGGTTTCGCGAAGTAAAATTCATCATTGATTGGTTTCAGCAGACCTTTGCGAAACCTCTTTCAACCTTGCGAAACCTTGCGCTATGGATTACGCCCAACTCTCCCACGACCTCGCGGCACTGTGCCGCACCACGGCCGGGTTCATTCGCCAGGAAGCCGCCACCTTCGACCGCGCTAAAATCGAGCACAAGGGCCTGCACGACCTGGTGAGCTACGTGGACCAGGAAACCGAGCGCCGCCTGGTGGCCGGCCTGCGCCAGCTGCTGCCCGAAGCCGGCTTCATCACCGAAGAAGGCACGGCTGGCCCCGACTCGCACACTGAGGGATTTACCTGGATAATTGACCCGCTCGACGGCACCACCAACTTCGTGCACGGCTTGCCCGTGTACTCCATCAGCGTGGCCCTGACGCAGCATAAGGAACTGGTGGTGGGCGTAGTGCACGAGGTGAACCACGACGAGAGCTTCCGGGCCGTGCGCGGCGGCGGCGCGTTTTGCAACGACCAGCCCATCCACGTCACCGACGTACCCAAGCTGAACGGGGCCCTCATCGCCACCGGTTTTCCCTACAAGGATTTCGGGCAGATGCCCGATTACCTGCAAATCCTCGGCACTTTTATGAGTAGCTGCCAGGGCCTGCGCCGCATGGGCTCGGCGGCCGTGGACCTGGCCTACGTGGCCGCCGGCCGCTTCGAAGGCTACTTCGAATTCAACCTGAACTCCTACGATGTGGCGGCGGGCATTCTGCTGGTGCGCGAGGCCGGCGGCCACGTCACCCAGTTTCTGACGGATGGCGACCCGCTGTTTGGGCGCGAAGTGCTGGCTAGCAACGGGCTGCTGCACAACGAGATGCAGGCCGCGATTGGGAAGTTCTGGCGGTAGAATCTTTCAGCAAATGGTCATGCTGAGCGGAGCCGAAGCATGACCGTTCCTTCGCACATCTGCCCGCCCCTTGGCAAACTATTCTTTTCCACCCGCAGTTAGTGCCTCATGCTCCTTGCCCTCATCTCCGTCGAGATTCAATACGTCCTGATTGGCGCGCTATTCGTGGCGGCGGCGTTCTACGTGGGACGCATCTTCTACCGCGCTTTTTTCAGTAAAACGGCGGCCGGCTGTGCTAAAGGCTGCGGCGGAGCCTGCGGTCAGCTCGACATCGACCAGCTGCAACGCACCATTGAGGCGCGCGCCGCGGCTAAATAGCCTCATCCGTAACACGTTTTTATCTGGTTTCATATAACCCGCCCCCGCCCCGGCTGCGTATAGCCGGAAGCGGGGGCGGGCGGCGTTTAGAGCCGGCCTGCTCCGCGACTACATTTCCAAAATACCCACCGCCATGCAGGACAAAGAAGAAGAACGGTCGCTTGTTAACGTCGAAAACAAGCTGAAGAAGGACGGCTATGCCCAGGACTTCAACGTGGTAGATGGCCGCCTGCATACCATCGGCAACGACTCGGCCAAGACCTACGCGCCCGACGAAGTAACCATTGTGGACTTCTACCGCTTCGAGGGCGAAAGCGACCCCGACGACATGTCCATTCTCTACGTCATCGAAGCCAACGACGGTGTAAAAGGCACTATTTCAAATGCCTACGGCACCTACGCCGACTCCGATACCGACGATTACCTCAAGCAAGTCGAAGACCTCGGCAAGAACCTGACGAAGAAGGACAAGTAGTAGTAATTATAAATTTTGAATTATAAATTATAAATTTGGCGAACTGCTTCATTTATAATTTATAATTCAAATTTTATAATTAGCCTCATCCCCACACCTTGGTGCCTTCCGAGCAGTTGCGGCACATCTCAATCTGGTCGCGGCCTTTGAGCAGGCTACTGCGAAACTGCTGGTACTTGGGCCCGCGCCAGAGCTGGGCGAAGGTCTCGGTTTTGAGGTCGCCCTGCCGGTATTCGGCATCCTTATCGAAGCAGCAGGGCACGACCAGGCCATCCCAAGTGATGACGCAGGAGTGCCACATTTTCCAGCAGTGGTTCAGGAGCTGATTTTTCAGGCTCCAGCTGCCGTTGCCGTTGTTCTGGTAGCGCGAGTAGTAATCGATGGTCGGGATGAGCGGCGAGCCCTGCGCGTGGTCGTAAATCTGCGCGGTTTTGAACCACACGTCGTCGACGCCCAGCACCTCGGCCAGTTGCTTGGCATCGTCAATCTGGTGCTCATTGGGGCGCACCACCAGGAATTGAAAGATGATGCGCGGCGTACTGGATTTCAGCTCCTTACGCCACTTCACCACATTACGGGTGCCTTCGAGAACTTTCTCCAGCTTGCCGCCCACGCGGTACTGCTGGTACACGTCCTGCGTGGTGCCGTCGAGGGAAATGATGAGCCGGTCGAGGCCGCTTTCCACGGTGCGGCGGGCGTTGTCGTCGCCCAGGTAGTGGGCATTGGTGCTGGTGGCGGTATAAATCCCCTTATCGGCCGCGTATTTCACCAGCTCCAAAAACTGCGGGTGTAAGTACGGCTCGCCCTGGAAATAGAAAATGAGGTACCACAGCCGGCTGGCTACTTCGTCAATCGTCTTCCGGAACAAATCGGCGGGCAGCATGCCCGTGGGCCGCGTGAACGAGCGCAGGCCGCTGGGACACTCCGGGCAGCGCAGGTTGCAGCTGGTGGTGGGCTCGAAGCTCAGGGCCAGCGGCATGCCCCGGTGCCGGGCCTTGCCCGTGAGCTTGCTCAAGATGTAGGAGCCGATGATTTGCGTGGCATTCCACACCCGCAGCGGCGTGGCCTTGGACAACACATTGAGACTATCGGTGAGCACGGACATAGGGGCGGGGCGAAAAGCAGTAGCGCGAACCTGGCAGTTCGCGTCGCCGCGCCATTCGGGTTGTCTGAATGGCGCAGGGACGCGGACTACAAAGTTCGCGCTACTTCGGTTGCATCCGGGCGGACGCTTATTTCTTCGTGGGGGCGAATTCGATGGCGCTGGTGTAGGTGCTGGCCTTGCCGAACGACTGGTTGATTTCGTCGACGGCAGCGCGGCTGCTCAGGCGCTTGGGCTTGGTATTGAGGAAGGTACCATCTTCCCCCACCAGAAAATACGTGGGCACCTCCTGCAGGGCATATTCCTTGGCCACCTTCGAGCGCAGCCCGCCACCACCCACGCGCACCTGCACACCGGGCAGTTTTTTCACGGTCACGAGCTGGCGCCAGGCGCCCTCATTCTCATCCAGAGCAATGTTGACGAAGGTGATGTTCTTGCCTTCAAACTTGCGCATCAGCTCCTGGGCGTAGGCCAGGTCGCGCAGGCAGAGGCCGTTGGTAGTTTTCCAAAAGTTGATGTATACCAGCTTACCCACGAAGTCGTGCAGATGAACGGTATCGCCGGTGGCCGATGCCAGCTTAAAGTCCGGCGCGGGCGCGCCAATGGCGAAGTCCTTGTGCCGGTTAAAATCGTTCTGCAAGGTTGGATAATACTGGTTTTTGGGGTCGTAGTTGCGGAAATCGGTGAGCATGGCCGCCGACTGCTTTACGTGCCCAAACCGGAAGGCCTCCTGCAACACCCGGCCCAGAATAATGGTCCGGATGGAGCCGTTGAGCTTCTTGCTGGCCAGGGCGTACGAGGCGGGATAGAAGTCGGGGTCCGAGCGCTGGCGCTTGTCCTGAGCCACGGCGAAGTGCACGTAGTTGATTAGGAATTCGTGATAAAGCTCGCTCTGCACGGCCGTGGGCTCGTTGAGCAAACCGGGCTCGCGCAGGAAGTTGTAGTAGTCGGGGGCCATTTTCAGGCGGCCTTCGGTGTTCACCACCTGCTCGCGCAGGTCCTGATAGGTCAGCTTGTCGTTGGCGTAGGCGTACACCACTTCGGCGTGGGCGTAGTTGTAGAACTCCTGAGTGAACGACTGCTTGGCCGCGTGGTCCTCCAGAAATTCGAACTGGTGCTTGCGCCGGTATTCCAGAAACGACAGGAAGGGGGCCTCATAAAGCTGAATGTTATCGGGCAGCACCTGAAAGCCGTCGTTTTCCACAAACTGAGCATCGGCTTCTACCAGGTAGTTGTTGGCATTGGCGGCCTGTTGGCGGTGACGCTGCTCATCGGTGAGGTTGGTCCGGTTGCGAATTTTGGTAGCGAAGCCCGTGGGCACATCGTTGGCCTTGAACTTGAGCGTGCCCGACATGTCATTGCCCTTGAAGCGCACGTCGATATCGGTCCCGGGGTCCAGAAACAGGGGGGCCACATCGTCGCCGTACACGAAGTCGGCCTTGGTGGGCCCACTCACTGGCACCGACAATTTAAATTCGCCTTTGTCGTTGAGCGGTACCCGGAAGAGCTTTTCCTTGGGGTCCAGCGGATTTTCCCGCACCGATATCGCCACCGAATCGGTGGTGGGCCCGCTCACCCGGCCGCTCAACACCGCCAACCCCGACGGCGCGGACACCGCCACTGCCGCCTTGCCTGGAGTAGCCGGACGGCTCTGCCCGTAGCCCAGCAGCGGAGCCAGCAGCAGCGCCGTTCCCAGCACCCGGCGCAAACAAATAGTGATGGTTGCTTTCATAAAATCAGTAGACTAGCGCTTCGACGACTCCTGGCAATTGCCAATAACCAGCCAGGTATACGGTAGAACCAATCTGCTTTCACCGTCAATTCACGGGAAAAGCCTATTGGCACACCGAAGATAAGGACTTTTGATTTATAAAATCCAATCCTTAATCAATCATTTTTAGCCGCTTCTATTGCTTGCGCTCGCAAACAAACTTTCCGGGCAGGGGCCACCAACTGATAATCAGTATGCTTTTCCATCAGCCGAATAGTCCATCCAGCACCTCATCGAGCCGGCTCACGGCGTGTACTTTCAGCCCGAAACGGGCCAGGTCGAGCCCTTTACCGTTGAACTGAGAAACATACATTTCACGAAACCCTAACTTTTCGGCCTCGGCCAGGCGCTGGTCGAGCCGGCTCACGGCCCGGATTTCGCCGCTCAGGCCCACCTCGGCGGCCAGGCACACGTTGCCGGGAATAGGCAGGTCGTTGAGCGACGAAACCACGGCCGCGCACACGGCCATGTCCAATGCGGGGTCGTCGAGGCGCAGGCCGCCGGCAATGTTCAAAAACACGTCGTGCTGGCCCAGGCGCAGGCCGGCCCGCTTTTCGAGCACCGCCAGCAGCATTTGCAGGCGCTTGGCGTCGAAGCCGGTGCTGCTGCGTTGCGGGGTGCCGTAGGTGGAGGGCGTGACCAGCGCCTGTACTTCCACCAGCAGCGGGCGGTTGCCCTCCAGCGTGGCCCCGATGGCCATGCCGCTCAGGCTTTCGCCGCGCTGCGAGAGCAGGATTTCGCTGGGGTTGCTCACCTGGCGCAGGCCGTCGCCCTGCATCTCGTAAATACCCAGCTCCGAGGTGCTGCCGAAACGGTTTTTGGTGGTGCGCAGAATGCGGTAGCTCAGGTGCCGGTCGCCTTCAAACTGGAGCACGGTATCCACCATGTGCTCGAGAATTTTGGGGCCGGCAATGCTGCCATCCTTCGTGATGTGGCCGATGAGCAGCACCGGCGTGCCGGTTTCCTTGGCGAATTTCAGGAACTCGGCGGTGCATTCGCGCACCTGGCTCACGCTGCCCGCGCCGCTCTCCACCAGCGTGGAGTGCATGGTCTGGATGGAGTCGATGACGAGGATGTTGGGCTGCACCTGGTCAATCTGGCGGAAGATGTTCTGGGTGTTGGTTTCGGTGAGGATGTAGCAGCCCGAATGCTGGCCGTCGGCCATGCGCTCGGCCCGCATCTTTATCTGGGCTTCGCTCTCTTCGCCGCTCACATACAGCACCTTCAGCTGGCTCAGGCTGAGGGCAATCTGGAGCATGAGCGTACTTTTGCCGATGCCGGGTTCGCCCCCGATGAGCACGATGGAACCGGGCACGAGGCCGCCGCCAAGCACGCGGTTCAACTCGCCGTCGGGGGTTACGATACGGGGCTCGTCTTCGGCCAGAATATCGCCGAGCTGCACTGACTTGGCGGCTTTTTTGGTGTTGCCGCCGGGCACGGTGCTGGCGGGCTTCCACTGGCCGGTGGTGGTGGCCACGGTTTCCTTCTGAATAACTTCCTCGACGTAGGTATTCCACTCGCCGCATACCGGGCAGCGGCCTATCCATTTCGATGATTGAGCGCCGCAGCTCTGGCAGAAAAATACGGTTCTTACTTTGGCCATAGAGGGCAGGTTTCGGGAGCTAATGGGGTGTTTTTACAAGGCAGATTTACCCGGAAAAGTTGCCTGGTGGCCGGGTTTGCGCGGGCTACTTGGCGGCGGCGAAGTGCGCGTTATATTCCTGCACCAGCTGCGGCATATTCTTGTAGCCGGCATCCTGGGCCTGCTGCCGCACCCGGGCGGCCAGTTCGGGGTAGTCGGCAAAGGCGGTAGCCATGAGGGCGGCGAAGGCCTTGCCCGAGCGCGGCACCTCCTGGATGGGCCCGCCGGCTGGCTGCACGTACCAGAAGTATTTGTCGTGCGAGCCCAGCGGGATGAGGGCGTACCCATACACCAGCGGAATCGGAATGTACATATTGGCCTTGGTGATGGAGTAGCCGTAGGTTTTGCTGGCACCGGCCGGCGTCATGTTCTCGGCCAGCATGCCCAGGGGCTTGCCGTTTTTGCTGAGAGCATCCAGCGTGTGGCCTTCGACAACCATGGTTTTAATGCGCTCAACGGCCATTTCCTTGATGGGCGGGGGCGGCAGCTGGTTGGGCGGCAGCTCGTAGCACATCACTTTATCGTGCGTAAAAAGGTCGTAGCCGGTAACGTAGCCACGCACTTGCTTGCCACTGACCATCGTGAAAACAACCGGCACGAAAACGATGGGGGCATTGCGGGCAGCCCGCAACGAATCGACGCGGGTAGCCACGCGAACGGGTTTTTGGGCGTGGGCCGGCCGGGCGGCAATCGCTGCCAGCAGGGCCGCGAGCAGTAGCCGGGAAAAGGAGAAGCGCAGGGCGAACATATCGGGCGATGAAAAGGACTGGCAAGATAGCCGCGCCGCCCCCAACAACTGCCGCCGCCGGGTTATGCGAACATGGCTATTTCTACTGCCCTCACCCCCATCGACCTCGCGCCCATCGCGGCCTTCGCCGGGCTGCCCGCCGCCACCTTGACCTGGCTGCTGGCCCACGGCGAAATGCGGGCCTACACCGACGGCGAATCCATCATCAACGCCGGCGACACCGCCGATTTTAGGATGGCCGTGCTGCGCGGCGGCGTCCAGTTTTACGCCGTGAAGGGGAGCCAGCGCGACCCGATATTTCGGGTCGGAGCCGGGCAGGTGTCGGGTGTGCTGCCCTATTCGCGGCTGCGCGAGGCAAAAAACCAAGGCACTGCCACCGACGACACTCTGCTCTATCTGCTGCACCGCGACCAGTCTCCGGCCCTGGAGCAGGCCAGCCCCGAGCTGGTGCAGCGCTTGGTGGCCATCATAAACGACCGCAGCCGCGACCAGGTGCGGGCCCAGGAGCGCGACGACAAGCTCCGCACCCTGGGCAAGCTCTCAGCCAGCCTGGCCCACGAGCTCAACAACCCCACCGCCGCCATTGCCCACGCCGCCCAGGCCCTGAAGGAGCGGGCCCAGGCCAATCCCGCCCTGCTTGCCGAGTTGGTGGGCCACTGCCCTCCGCCCGAAGCCATGCGGGCCCTCACGGAGCTGGCCGTGCCCGCCGAAACGCCCCCGCCGCCAGTTTCGGCCAAGTCAGCAGCCTCAATCAGGTGTGGACCTACATTATCGACAATGCCACCTCGAAGCCGTGGTCCTGGACACCAACGGCACCGTAGAAAAGCGGCCCGCCCGTGCCCTGCTCGTGTTCATCGGGGCCAAACCCGGCACCGAATGGGTATGCGACCAGGTGCTCTGCGACAGCAAAGGCTTCCTCCTGACCGGTCGCGACCTCGTGACGGACCCACGCTACGCCGAATTCTGGAAAAAACAGCGCGAGCCATCCCTACTCGAAACCTGCGTGCCGGGCATTTTCGCCACAGGCGACAGCCTCAGCCGTGGGCAGCATGGCCATCAAATTCGTGCACCAGTACCTGGACGAGTAAGAATTGAGGTGAGAGGGTAGGAGGGTATGGGGGTAGGAGTTGTGCATTATTGGCCAAACTCCTACCCCCATACCCTCCTACCCTCTCACCCTAGAAACCCTACGCTTCCAGCATCAGCTGGTCAGGCAGGTTCATCAGGTAGTCGCCGTAGCCGCTTTTGCGCAGCGGGGCGGCAATTGCGCGGAGCTGGTCAGCGTCGATAAATCCCTGACGATAAGCGGCTTCTTCAATCGAGCCCACTTTCAGGCCCTGGCGCTGCTCAATTACTTTCACGAACTCGCCGGCCTGCATCAGGCTTTCGAAGGTCCCGGTATCGAGCCAGGCGGTGCCGCGGCCCAGGATGCCCACTTTCAGCGTGCCGCGCTTGAGGTACTCGCGGTTCACATCGGTGATTTCATACTCACCACGCGGGCTCATTTCCAGGTTTTTGGCGATTTCTACCACGTCGTTGTCGTAGAAATACAGGCCCGGGACGGCGTAGTTGCTCTTGGGCTTGGCAGGCTTTTCCTCAATGCTGAGGGCTTTTTTATCGGCGTCGAACTCCACCACGCCGTAGCGCTCGGGGTCGTGCACGTGGTAGGCGAAGACCACGCCACCGGTGGGGTCGTTGTTCGATTTCAGCAGTTCCTCCAGGCCGGCACCGTAGAAAATATTGTCGCCGAGTACCAGCGCTACCTTGTCCTTGCCGATGAAATCGGCACCCAGCACGAAGGCTTGCGCCAGGCCGTTGGGCACTTGCTGCACCACATACTGAAAGTCGCAGCCCAGACTCTTACCGTCGCCGAGCAGCTTTTTGAACTGCTCCTGGTCGTGGGGCGTGGTGATAATCAGCACTTCCCGAATACCCGCCGACAGCAAAATCGACAGCGGATAATAAATCATCGGCTTGTCGTACACAGGCATAAGCTGCTTCGATACGGCGAGGGTGAGTGGGTGCAAACGGGTGCCGGAGCCGCCGGCGAGGATGATGCCTTTCATGTGGTTAGGTGATGATGAATTTATCGGAACGTCATGCTGAGCTTGCCGAAGCATCTCTACCGATTCGCCTGAACCATTGCGACGAATCGGTAGAGATGCTTCGGCAAGCTCAGCATGACGTTCTTTCTGGTCTGTCTAATTGCGCTGTTGAATAAAATCCTGATTCACCTTGAACCATGCCAGCGTCTGGCGCAAACCCTCGCGGATACGCACCTGCGGCTTATACCCCAGCAGGCGGCCGGCCTTCGAAATATCTGCCAGCGAGTCGCGGATATCGCCGGCCCGGTCCGGACCGAACTTGGGAGCCAAATCGGAGCCGGCTTCTTCGCGCAGGATGTCGTACATCTGCACCAGCGAAGTGCGGTCGCCCACGGCGATGTTATAGACCTGGCCCAGAGCCTCGGGGTTCGTCACGAGGGCGGCGCGGATGTTGGCTTCCACGCAGTTTTCCACGAAGGTGAAGTCGCGGGTCTGGCCGCCGTCGCCGTTCAGCGTAGGCGGCTCATTGCGCAGAATGGCGTCGATGAACAGCGGAATCACAGCCGCGTAGGCTCCGCCCGGGTCCTGGCGTGGGCCGAAGATGTTGAAGTAGCGCAGGCCCACGATTTCCATGCCGTAGGTGCGGGCAAATACGTCGGCGTACAGCTCGTTGGCATACTTCGTCACGGCGTAGGGCGAGAGCGGCTTGCCGATGCGGTCCTCCACTTTGGGCAGACCGGGGTGGTCGCCGTAAGTCGAAGAAGAAGCGGCGTACACGAAGCGCTTCACGCCCGCGTTTTTGGCGGCCGTCAGCATCTGCACGAAGCCGCCCACGTTCACGTCGTTGGTCAGCACCGGGTCTTTGATGGAGCGCGGCACCGAGCCGAGCGCGGCCTCGTGCAGCACTACGTCCACGCCCGCGCAGGCGGCGGCGCAGACAGCCGCGTCACGAATGTCGCCGTCCATTATTTCCAGGCGGGCATCATCGGCAAACAGCGCCAGATTCTTGCGGAAGCCGTTGGAGTAGTTGTCCAGCGTCCGCACCTTTTTCACGCCGTATTTCAGCAAATACTCCACGATGTTGGAGCCGATGAATCCCGCGCCGCCGGTAACGAGAAAAGTCAGATTATCGAGCGGCTGCTCGTGGAAGGGGTTTTCGTACATTCTTTTAAGTTAATCAGCACGTCATGCTGAGCTTGTCGAAGCATCTCTACCGAGCAACTAATCAAATCGATGCAACGAAGCGGTAGAGATGCTTCCTTCGTCAGCATGACGTTCTGGTTGATTTACCGTCCCGCGTACTGCTTCAAATTATATTCCTGATACGCGCCGCTGGTTACGCTGTTCAGCCATTCCTCGTTGGCGAGGTACCAGTCTACGGTTTGGGCCAGGCCCTGCTCAAAGGTCACGCTCGGCTTCCAGCCCAGCTCGTTCATGATTTTGCTGGAGTCGATGGCGTAGCGCATATCGTGGCCGGCGCGGTCGGTCACGAACTTGATGAGCTTGCGCGAGGTGCCGGTTTCCTGGCCGGTTTTCTGGTCCACCACGTCGCAGAGCAACTGAATCAGCTTGAGGTTCTGCCACTCGTTCACGCCGCCGATGTTGTAGGTATCGCCGTTTTTGCCCTCGTGGAACACCGCGTCGATAGCCGTGGCGTGGTCTTTCACGAAGAGCCAGTCGCGCACGTTTTCGCCCTTGCCGTACACCGGCACCGGCTGGCCGGTGCGCAGGCGGTGAATAGCCAGCGGAATGAGCTTCTCGGGGAAGTGGTTCGGGCCGTAGTTGTTCGAGCAGTTGCTCAGCTTGATGGGCAGGCCGTAGGTGTGGTGCCAGGCGCGCACGAAGTGGTCGGAGCTGGCTTTCGAGGCCGAGTAGGGCGAGCGAGGGTCGTAGGAAGTCTCTTCCGTGAACATCTCGGGGCCGAAATCCAGCGAGCCATACACCTCGTCGGTGCTCACGTGGTAGAATACATGGCCGTCGTAGCCGCCGGGCTGCCACAGGTTGCGGGCCGCGTTCAGCAAATTCACGGTGCCGATGACGTTGGTTTTCACGAAGGCCATTGGGTCCGTAATGCTGCGGTCGACGTGCGACTCGGCCGCGAGGTGAATCACCGCGTCCGGCTCCTCATTGGCGAATAGCTGGTCGATAAACGACTGGTCGGAGATGTCGCCCTTGATGAAGCGGTAGTTCGGCGCGGTTTCGATATCGCGCAGGTTCTCCAGGTTGCCGGCGTAAGTCAGCGCGTCGAGGTTGAGAATCTGGTAGTCGGGGTATTTCGAAACGAACAGCCGAACTACGTGGGAGCCGATGAAGCCGGCCCCGCCGGTGATGAGGATTTTCATAGTATTCAATGAGTGAATGAGTGAATGGGTGAATGGGTGAGTGAGGAGTATTGGGTGCAAAGGACCTATTCACTCATTCACCCATTAACTCATTCACTCAATGATAATTGCCATTTCCAGGAGCTGGCCAGCGAGTCGGCCAGCGACGTTTCGGTTTTGAAGCCCAGCACCTCGGCGGCTTTGGTCGCGTCGGCATAAATGGCGGGTACATCGCCGGGGCGGCGCGGACCGAGCAGCACGTTCAGCTTCTGGCCCGATACTTCTTCGAACGTACGCACCACTTCCAGCACCGTGTTGCCCCGGCCGGTGCCCACGTTGAAGGTTTCGACGCGGTCGGCGGCCGGGCCATCCAGCAGGCGGCGCACGGCCACCACGTGGGCCTTGGCCAAGTCAACTACGTGGATGTAGTCGCGGATGCAGGAGCCGTCCGGCGTGTCGTAGTCGGTACCGTACACGGTCAGCTTCTCGCGGATGCCAGCGGCAGTTTGCGTAATGAACGGCACCAAATTGTTGGGTACGCCCAGGGGCAGCTCGCCAATTTTGGCCGATTCGTGCGCCCCAATCGGGTTGAAATAGCGCAGCAGAATAGTGCGCGGGCCCCCGGCGGCGGCCACGTCGGTGAGGATATCCTCGGCCATCTGCTTGGTGGCACCGTAGGGCGAGGTCGCTTTTTTGGTGGGCGTGGCCTCCGTCACGGGCAGGGCATCGGGAATGCCATACACGGTGCACGATGACGAGAACACCAGCTTATCAACCCCAAACTCGGGCATCACGGCCAGCAGCGCCAACAGCGAGCCAAGGTTGTTCTGGTAGTACGCCAGCGGCTTGGCCACCGACTCTCCCACCGCCTTGAAAGCGGCGAAGTGAATGACCCCCGCAATGTCTTTTTCGGCCTGAAACACGCCGCGCAGGGCGGCCTCATCGGCGCAGTCGATGCGGTAAATAGGCACCGCAGTCCCAAGAATGGATTCGATGCCCACCAGCGCCGATTCCTGCGAATTGCTGAAATTATCAACAATAACCGGCTGATAGCCGGCCTGTTGCAGTTCGACCACCGCGTGGGAACCGATGTAGCCGGCACCGCCGGTAACAAGAATTTTTTGCATAATGATTAATGGTTAATGGTTAGTGATTAGGAAGCAGTAGTTGGCAGGCCTGTTGAACAGCGCTAACCACTAACCATTAATCATTCACCACTATTCTACAGGCTCCAGTATTGCAGGTCCTTCATCTTGCCGCGGTACAGGCCTTTGATGTCGACCAGCACGGCGTTGTCGGAAGTAATGGACTGGAAGTAGGCCTCGTCCTTGGCGGCGTAAGGCGTGTGGCTCACGGCCACGATTACGGCGTCGTAGTCGGTGCGCACGTCGTCGTTGTGGGTCAGGCGGAAGCCGTACTCGTGGTGCAGCTCGTTCGAGTCGGCGTGCGGGTCCACGATGTCGACGTTCACCGAGAAGTTTTTCAGCTCCTGAATTACGTCGGCCACTTTCGAGTTGCGGATATCCTCCACGTTTTCCTTGAAGGTAGCGCCCATCACGAGCACGCGGCTTTTGGCCACGTCCTTGCCTTTTTTAATCATCATCTGCACCGTTTTACGGGCGATGTAGGCGCCCATGTTGTCGTTGGTGGTGCGGCCCGAGAGAATAACTTTGGCGTCGTAGCCCAGCTCTTTGGCCTTGTAAGTCAGGTAGTAGGGGTCGACACCGATGCAGTGACCGCCCACCAGGCCGGGCGAAAACTTCAGGAAGTTCCACTTCGTGCCGGCCGCTTCGAGTACCTCGTAGGTGTTGATGTTCATGCGGTCGAAAATCATCGACAGCTCGTTCATCAGGGCGATGTTGACGTCGCGCTGGGTGTTTTCGATGATTTTGGCGGCCTCGGCCACCCGAATGCTGCTGGCGCGGTGCACGCCGGCATCCACCACCAGCTCATACACTTTGGCCACGGTGTCGAGGGCCTCTTCGTCGTTGGCACTCACCACCTTGATAATGCGGCGCAGGGTGTGCTCCTTATCGCCGGGGTTGATGCGCTCGGGCGAGTAGCCCACCTTGAAATCGGTCGGGAACTTCAGGCCCGAGAGGCGCTCCATCACCGGAATACAGTCTTCCTCAGTGCAGCCGGGGTACACGGTGCTCTCAAACACCACATAGTCGCCTTTTTTCAGGACTTTGCCTACCGACGACGACGCGCCGAGCAACGGCTTGAGGTCGGGCTGGGCGTGCTCATCGATGGGCGTGGGCACGGCCACGATGTAGAATTGCGCCTGGCGCAGCACCTCCAGCGAATCGGTGAAGGTGATGTCGCAGCCTTCAAAATCCTTTTTCTCCAGCTCGCCGCTCGGGTCGATGCCCTGCTTCATCTGGGCCACGCGGCCGGCGTTAATATCGAAGCCAATTACTTTGAGCTGCTTCGCGAATTCGAGGGCGATGGGCAGGCCCACGTAGCCAAGGCCGATGACGGCCAGGGTGGCCTCTTTGCGCAATAGTTGGTCGTACACGTAGTTAGTTTTTCGTGGTTCGTTTGTCGTTTTTGGGAAGCGGGCGCACGGTTTGGGCCGTTTCGCTCAGCTCGTATTGCTCGCCGCTTTCGGGGCAGGTGGCCCGGTGCTGAGCGTCGAAGGTCAGGCGGTGGCCGTAGGCGCTCATCCAGCCCTGCGGGCGGGCGGGCGTGCCGTATACGAGGGCATAGGCCGGAACGTCGTGCGTGACCACGCTGCCGGCGCCCACAAAGGCGTAGCGCCCCAGCCGCACGCCGCACACGATGGTGGCGTTGGCCCCGATAGTCACGCCCTGCTCCAGGTAAGTGGGCTGATACTGGCCGGGACCTTTGCGCGGCACGGCGCTGCGCGGGTTTTTCACATTAGTGAATACCACGGAAGGGCCCAGGAATACGTCGTCTTCGCAGATTACGCCGCCGTAGAGGCTCACGTTGTTCTGCACTTTCACGTTGCGGCCCAGGGTCACGCCATCGGCCACAAACACGTTCTGGCCCAGGTTGCACTGCTCCCCAATGGCGGCCCCGGCGCAGATGTGGCAAAAGTGCCAGATGCGGCTGCCTTCGCCTATCTGGCAGCCCTCGTCGAGGATGGCTGTGGGATGGGCGTAGTAATCGGGGGAGATATGGGGCATGCAGGCAGACGGGCGGTTCAGCCCGCAAAGGTAAGGACACAGGCGGGGTTGGGTTCGTACTTTTGGGTAATTCCCTTATTGTGCTTGTATTATGAGTCCGCCCGTTCGCCAAATTGATTCTCCCAAATACGTTTCGCCCGAAGACTACCTGCGCCGGGAGCGGGAAGCGGAGTATAAGCACGAGTACTTCAATGGCGAAGTGCGGGCGGTGACTGGAGCCAGCTACGCGCATAATTTGATTTGCGCCAACCTCACCGCCATCATCAGCCGGTATTTACGCGGTACTACCAGCAACGTGGTCGGCAGCAACCAGCGCCTGCACGTAACCGAAGCCAACGCCTTCTGCTATCCCGACCTGGCCGTTATACATGGCACGCCGGAGTTTCTGGATGACCAGACGCAGGAGAATCTGCTGAATCCGACGTTGCTGGTGCAAATCGTAACGCCCACTGCTGAAGGCTGGGCTGGCCGATTCGGCTTGTACCGCCAGTTGCCCGGTCTACAACAGTTTGTGCTCCTGCATTCGCCGCTGCCTTACGCCGAGTGGTACTGGCGGGACGAGCAGGGCCGTTGGTTGCTAACCGATACCAACGCCCGGCCCGGCGTGCTGGACCTATGCAGCATCGGCTGCCAGGTGCCACTGGCCGAGGTGTACAAGACCACAGATTAGCACGGATTTTAGCGGATTTCACGGATTTTGTAGACGACCGCAACTAGCACGAGGAGGGAGGTGTTGCACGACATTCTTTCCAAAAGATAGCCGGCTCAATAATCGTCCACAAAATCCGTGAAATCCGCTAAAATCCGCGTCAATCCGTGGTCAGTTTAACGCACACATTCTGGGCCTCGGTGAAAAACCGCAATGCCTCCAACCCGCCCTCGCGGCCGACACCGGAGTTCTTCATGCCGCCGAAAGGGGTGCGCAGGTCGCGGTGCAGCCAGGTATTTATCCAGACGATGCCGCTGTGCAGCTGGTGCGCCACGCGGTGGGCGCGGGTGAGATTAGAAGTCCAGATGGTAGCCGACAGGCCGTAATCGGTGCTATTGGCCATCATCAGGGCTTCTTCGTCGGTATCGAAGGGCGTGAGGGTAACGACGGGGCCGAAGATTTCCTCCTGGTTGGTGCGGCAGTCGAAGGGCAGATTTTCGAACACGGTGGGCTCCAGGAAATAGCCGCCTTCGCAGCGGCCGGGCACGGTGGCGCGGTGGCCGCCGGCCAGCAGCGTGCCACCTTCTTCGTGAGCCAGCTTAATGTAATCAAGCACTTTATGCAAGTGGGCCTCGCTCACCAACGCGCCTTGTTTGGTATCGGCTTCGAGCGGGTCGCCGATTTTCTGGTCCTGGAGCTGCCTGAGAAACTCAGTTTTGAAGGCCTCATAAATCGGGCGCTCGATGAATATGCGCGAGCCGCAGAGGCAAATCTGGCCCTGGTTGGCAAAGCTGCTGCGGATGCTGGTGGCCACGGCGGCGGCCAGGTCGCAATCGGCAAAAATGAGGTTGGGGTTTTTGCCACCCAGCTCCAGGCTGAGCTTTTTGAACATCGGCGCAGCGGTGGCCGCTAGGTGCCGCCCCGTGGCCGTACCGCCCGTGAAGCTGATAGCCTTGATGCCCGGATGCTCCACGATGGCCTGCCCGCAGCTCGGGCCATTGCCGTGGATGATGTTGAGCACGCCCGCCGGCAGACCGGCCTCTATACACAATTCACTCAGCAGAAAGGCGGTGGCGGGCGTGATTTCCGAGGGCTTGGCCACCACGCAGCAGCCCACGGCCAGGGCCGGCGCAATCTTCCAGGTGAAAAGGTAGAGCGGCAGGTTCCAGGGCGAGATGCAGCCCACCACGCCCACGGGGTGGCGCACGGTGTAGTTCACGGCCACGCCTTCCTGCACGTGGGCTTCGGTGGCGAAGTGGCCGGCGGCGGTGCCGAAGAAGTGGAAGTTGGAGGCCGCCCGCGGGATGTCCATGGCGCGGGCCAGGCTCAGGGGCTTGCCGTTGTCCTGGCTTTCGGCGCGGGCCAGGCGCTCGAGGTTGGCATCAATAAGGTCGGCGATTTTGACGAGGAGGCGGCCCCGGTCTTCGGCCGGCAGCTTGCGCCAGGCGGGCAGGGCGGCTTCGGCGGCGGCCACGGCGGCGGCTACGTCAGTGGCATCAGAGTCCGGAATCTGGCCGTAGACCTGGCCGGTGGCAGGGTCCACGTTATCGAGGTAGCGGCCGGCATGGGGCGGCACGAGCTGGCCGTTGAGGTAATTCTGAATGCGCATAGGGAGGGAAATACGAAAACAACAATGCCCACAACGACGTCACCACCAAACGGAATGTTCCTGCCGCCTGCCAGTCGGGCAGACGGGGGATTAATGAGCGGGCGGGCTGGGCAGAGATGCCGTATTGGTATTGGATATCAGGTACAAAGGGCGTTGACGAACATTGGCCGAGAGCCGCGCTATGTACTCGCCAATGATGCCCACCGAAATCAGCTGTACCCCGCCCAGAAACAAAATACTCACCATCAGCGACGCCCAGCCCGGTTCGTAATCACGGGTAAAAAAGCGGGCGTACAGCGTGTAGATTCCCACCAGAAAAGCCACTCCGGACACCGTAAAGCCCATAAGGGTGGCCGCTTTGAGGGGTACGTCGGAGAAGGCGGTGATGCCATCCAGGGCAAAGCGCAGCATTTTGCGGTAGGTATAGCCGGTTTCGCCGCCCCCGCGCCCGGCCCGGTCGTACTCGATGAACGTTTGGCGGTAGCCAATCCAGGAAATCTGCCCGCGAATAAACTTGTTCTGCTCGGGCATCAGCCGCAGGCCATCCACCACTTTGCGCGAGATGATGCGAAAGTCGCCGGTATCGACGGGGATGGAAACGCTGGTGATGCGGGCCAGCAGGCGGTAGAAAACCCGGGCCGTGAGCTTCTTGGCCGCGCTGTCGCCCTGCCGCGAGCGCCGCTTGGCATACACGACTTCAAAGCCTTCGTGCATCTTCTGGTAGAGCAGCGGAATCAGCTCGGGCGGGTCCTGCAGGTCGGCGTCGATAATGACCACGGCCTCGCCCTGCGACCGGTCGAGGCCGGCCGTGACGGCAATCTGATGGCCGAAATTGCGGCTGAAGTCGATGTAGCGCACCCGCTCGTCGCGCGCGGCCAGGTTGAGCAGCAGGGGCAGCGACTGGTCCCGGGAGCCATCGTTGACGAACACCAGCTCGAAGCCGCCGGGCAGGGCCATGGGCTCCAGCACCCCCAGCAGGCGCTGGTAGAGCTCCGCAATATTGGCTTCTTCGTTGTAGATGGGAATAATGACGGACAGTTCCACGCGGGCTTACGAATACTTTGGGGAGGAAAAAATTCAGGCCGGCTTTTGAGCCAGGGCAAACACGCTGACCCCCAGGGGCAGGTTCAGCCGCCGCAGCAGGCGGTTTTCGAGTTTCACCCACAGCAGCAGCAAAGTGTTGGCCGGGCCAGCGAAGTGGTGGAGGTCGCCGGTGGCCCCCGGCTTTTGCACCGGCGATACGGGCCCGGATACCAGCCGGCGGCCCAGCCGCAGCGCGGCGGTGGGCAAGTACATGGCCGCGTTCCAGAACGAGCTGCGCTCGACGCGTAAGCCCGCCCGCCCCAGGGCCGCCGTCAGCCCCGGGCGCGAGTAGCGCCGGAAGTGGTGGTTCACCACGTCGTGCTCGCTCCAGAGGTAGGCGTGGGCGGGCACAAACACCAGCAGCTGGCCGCCCGGCCTGAGCACGCGGGTCCACTCACGCAGCGCGCGACCCTCGTCCTCAATATGTTCCAGCACGTCGGAGGCAATCACCAGGTCGAAGCGCGCATCGCCGAACGCCAGGGCGGCCCCGTCCATCACCGACACGTTGGGCACGCCCCGGGCCTGGGCCAGCTCGATGGCCGGCCCACTCACGTCGATGCCCGTCAGGTCGGTGTAGCCGGCGGTGCGCAGGCGCTGCATCAGCGGCCCGCCCGAGCAGCCAATCTCCAGAATGGCCGCCGTGGTGGGCAGTTTGAGCTGTTTGATTATATCGTAAACCGCGTCGCGGCGACTGGCGAACCACCAATGCTCTTCTTCCAGCTGGTGGTATTTGGCTTCGTAGGTCAGGTCCATGCCTGGCAAAAGTACACGATTGCAATACAGCGCCCGCGTGCCGTGTCCTACCTTTGTCGCTGCCTTCCTTGCTCCACAACTGCTGACACTCCATTTATATGTCATTCTCCGTTGCTTCGGTGCGGTCGTTCCGGCCGCGCCCCTACCACGTAGCGGCGGCGCTGTTCTTCATTATTCTGGGTGCTTTTTTCTACGGCCCCTACCTCAACGAGCTGCCCAACGGCATTCATACCTGGGCGCAAACCGACCGGCTTTCGCTGGCGCTTAATTTCTACGATTACGGGTTCGATTTTTTCACGCCGCGCACCTCGTCGCTGGAGTCCATTGGGGGCGTTACCGGCGTCGAGTTCCCGCTGCAGGCTTATCTGGCGGCTTTGGGCGGCCTGGTGTTTGGGCGCGGCAATATCGGCCTGCTGTTTCGCTTGCTCGATGTGGCCGTCACGCTGCTTGGCTTCTACTACCTGTTCCGGCTGATTTTTGAGCGCACGGGGCACTTTGTGGCCGGGCTGGTGCCGGGCGTTTTCCTGCTGGCTTCGCCTTTTTTCGCGTTTTACGCGGGCGGCTTTCTGCCCGACCCTTTCAGCCTGAGCCTGAGCTTTGTCGGCTACTACTACTGGGCGCGTTTCTTCGAAAACCGGCACTTTCCCGACCTGCGCGTGGCGGTGCTGGTGCTGGGCCTGGCGGCACTCATCAAAACCACCACGGGGCTGCACCTGGGCGCGGTAGCCGGCATCACGCTGCTCTGGTCCTTTTTGCAGCCCGACCGGATGACGCCGCGGCAGCGCCTCGGATTTCTGGGCCTGCTGGCAGTGGTGCTCGGCGTCGTGGTGGCCTTTTTCGTGCACAATCAGCACCTGAACGAAACCTACCAATCCGGGCAGTTCCTGGCCGCCGCCCGGCCCATTCCCGACCCGGAAACCCTCCACGACGTACTCCGGGACGTGCGCCGGGGCTGGCTGTTTGAGTACGGTACCATTACGCAGTACCGAATGCTGGGCGTGTGCGTGCTGCTGCTGCTGGTTTTTCTGCGGCGCAACCTGGGCCGTTACCTGCCCCTCACCCTGCTGCTGCTGGCCGCCGTGGCCATCGGGCTGTTGTTCGCCCAGCTCATGGGGGCGCAGTTTGGCGTGCACGACTACTACATTATTTGCGCGGGCCTGCCCCCGGCCGTGCTGCTGCTGGTGCTGGCCCTGCTCAACCTGAGCCAGTACACGGGCTTCGTGCGCTACGGGACCACGGTGGGCCTGGCCGTGCTGGTTTTCTTTTTGGCGGCCAACGGCTACAAGCGCCTAAAGCATCGTTCCAGCGACGACTACCTGACCTTTTCGCCGTGGCCGCATGTCTGGATGCGCGGCGGAGCCGCCGAAATGGCGCAAGCCGGCGTGCCAGCCACGGCCAATGTGCTCTACTTCAACGAGCCGGCTCCGAATATCTCGCAGGTGTATTTCGACCGGCGGGGCCTGACGTGGACCCCGGCGAGCGTGACAACGGTGAAGGCTGAGGATTTCCTGGGGCGCATGGCCTTCGACAGCCTCGACTACGTGGCGATGAATCCCGCCTTTTTTGGCCAGCTGCCGGCCGACCAGCGCGAAGCCATGGCCGCCGGCTTTGAAACGGTGGGCCGGTCGCCGGCCATTATCCTGCGTCGCCGCGACCGCCAGCGCCCCTGGTAGGGCCTCCCATTTCCGACTGCCGCCCGTTTCGCTTTTCCATGAAAATTCGTTCTTTCCTTACCATCGGCGGGCTGGCCCTCGCGGGCCTGCTGGCCGCCGGCTGCCACCCGCGCGATGGCCGCACAACGCCCCGCCGGCGTGAGCTCGCGCGCACCGATTTTGAGGGCTTCAAGGGCTGGGCCCCCGCCATGCTGCCCCAGCTGGCCACCGACAAGGCCCACTCGGGCCAGTTCTCGATACGCGTAGACCCGCAGCATCCGTACTCGCCCACGTTTCGCGCCGAGCTGGGGCAGCTGTTTTCGCACCGGCCGCGCCGCATCACGCTGGGGGCCTGGGTGTGGGTGCCCGGCTTTCGGGACGATGCCGTGTTCGTGGTCGTCATTTCCAACCCCGATAACCCCGACAACCCCGTTTTCCGCAAGGAGGTGTTTCTCAACGACAGCAGTCCGTTCGGGGCCTGGAAATGGGTGAGCCGCGACCTGGACATTCCGCTGAACACCTATTTTTCGTCACGCAGCCAGCTCGTGGTCTACCTTTTCGCAAAGGATGTGACGAGCCCCGTGTACGCCGACGACCTGCTGCTGACGGAGCTGTGGTAGCATCACCCGTTTTCAACTCCTACATTCTCTCCAATTCTCTGTTTTCTCTTTATTCATGAAAAAACTTCTCTGCTCGATGGGCGCACTGGCTGCGCTGACCCTGGCCGGCTGCGGTGGCAGCAACGAGTCGGTCATCGACCCCAACGTGCTGGTTGATGCCAACTTTGACACCCTGGCCGGGTGGATACCCGATGCCATGAGCGGCACGCTGGCCCGCGGAAAAGCGCACTCCGGCAATTACGCCCTCAAAGTCGACGGCACCCACGAATACAGCCTGGGCTACACCGCACCGCTGGGCAACCTGAGTGGCACCCGCATCAAAAAAATCAAGGTCTCGGCCTGGACATTCCTGCCGGCGGCCGGGGCCAGCGCCACGCTGGTAGTAACGGTGGGCAACCCCGCCACCCCCGCCGAAAAGCCCCTGATGTGGGAAGGCATATCGTTGGGCAAATTGGCCGCCCCCGGCAAATGGGTTGAAGTAAGTAAGGTCATCACCCTGCCCGAAAATATCCTGCCGACCTACACGCTCGGCCTGTATCTGTGGCGCGAGGGCAGTGCCAGCCAGCCCATTTACCTTGATGATTTGCGCGTGACCATCGAGCCCTAAACCGGAGCGACCGGCTTCCCCGCCCCGCCAGTGCTGGAGCGGGGAAGCCGGCTTTAGCCACTGCGCACCCGCAGTAGCAGGTGCGCGGTGGCCGACGGCTAGGGATTCAGCGGGTAGGTGTTCTTGACGAGCTTGCGCCGGGCACCCGTGCCCACGTAGTAGTACACGTCGGTATTGGCGGGCCGGATTAACAGGTCGTCGACGAGCAGCCCCCGGTTATCATAGAGCACCTCAATGCGCACGGCGGACTGGGTTCGGCGGAAAGGCACCACTACTCGTACCCATTCGCCCAGCACTTCGGTGGCATGGCGGGCATCGGCCGTTTGATGGTCCAGCATTTGCCCGGCCGCATCGTAGAGCTTGACCTGCATGTTGCCGTAGCCGTAGTCCATCTTGCCGTATATCCACACGCCAGCCTCGTAGCGGCCGGTATCAGCCGGCATCGGCAGCGCCCCATCATAAAGGATGGAAAAACCTTCTTTCGGCTCGTAGAAGGCTCCGGCACCAAGCCGGCCGCGTCGGTCCTTGGCCTGGTCGAATGACTGGAGCATAACGCCGGCTGGCGTAGTGACACGCAGGCCGTTGGCCCGCTGGGGCAGCCGTGGCAGCAACGAGTCGGCGATGGCCCGCTCCCGAAGCTGGCTGGTAGCGGCCAATGCCGCGATGGGCAATTCGTACAGCGCGCCTTCCGGAGCCTGAAGCAGCAGCTTGCCCAGACGCACGAGGCGCTGCTCGGCCTCGGTGAGGGCATCGGGGGTCACCAGCAGCAACAAAGGCTTTTGATTGGGAAAGTAAGTCAGCAGCTCTTTGGGCACTAACTCACTACTCAGCAGCTGCACATGCAGCATGGCCTGGCCCACCGAAGCCCGCGATACGTAACAGGCCAGCAAGGGCAGGCCGGTAGTGGCCGAGGCCTTATCGGCCTGGTAAATGGAATTGCCGCTACCGCTCAGGTCGAATTTATCGGTTCCGATGTTGTAGTAGGGCAGGGGCAGAATAGCCTGAAAGTCCGAGGCCTTGCGGTTGGTCCACGTCAGCCGGGAAATCAAGTCTTTGTTAGGGTCCAGAAACGCACTGGCTCCACTGCTCGCCGTTACCTGGTCGGCTTTTGCAGAAACCTGCATCCACGATTCGGCGGCCCACAGCAGTAGCAACGGCACGCCCACCCAAGCCACTGCCTGCCGGCGCTGCCGACGCAGGTAGCGCCATAGCCGATACAACGCATAGGCCGTGTAGGTGGAAGCCACGTAGTAGAAAGGCCACGCGAAACGGCCCAGTGACCGAAACTGCTTCACTGGTCCCGAATGGTCGGTCAGCCAATCGAACCAGCGCCACTTAAATGGCAGCCCGAAAGCCAGCAGCAACAGCAGCGTAGCAGCCCACAGGCCGGTGCGCAAGTGCAACGGCAGCGCGGGCCGCCCAAGTCGCCGCCATTGCCGGCGGCGCACCAGGTTTATCGCGCCCAGTATGAGCGTCACAAACAGGGTTGCGGTGCACACCAGGCCCACGTACGAGAGGCCTTCCATCCCATCGGCTTGCGGCAGCCCATGCCGTTGCCCCCACTCGTGCAGCGGCCCCAGTACTGGCAAGAATACCGACGTAGGCGTGGCGACATACACCAGCAGGCCATAGGGGTTGGGTGGCCGGTCGGCCACGTGGTCGGTGGCCCAGAGGTAGCCCCGGAACAGCAGCAGCGGCAGCAGGGCAGCCAGTACCATCCGCCCCAGCCACGGCCGCATTCGGGGCTGCTGCCACGCCAGTATCAGCACGTGCGCCAACAGAAAAAAACAGCCGCAAGCCAGGAAATAAAGCATTACGCTGCCCATCAGCAGGCTGCCCAACGCAAATAGCACGTACCACCGCCACTGCTGCGGCTCTTCCTGCATGCGAATAATGCAGTACCAGAGCAAGGGCACGAAACACGCATAGCTCAGCGACAGGTGAGCGTCGAGGCGCAACACCTGAGGCGACATGAACCCAATGATGAGCGCCAGCACCGCCGCATAGAGCACCGGCAGGTGGGTACGGCGCAAAATTGCGTATAGTACCACTGGTGTCACGACCAGCGAAGCCAGCGCCAGCAAGTTGGTGATGCCCACCGTATAGTAGCCCGCTGGCACGCCGTGCCGCTGCAAAAAATTCAGCACTACCGCAATGAGCGGCTGCAGGTTGGGGTAATTGAAATGCTCGCCGAACGGATAGTTCATGCCCGTAAAACGGTCGCCCACGTCGTGCAGCGCGTAAAAAGCCGTAGCGTAGTAACTCTGCAACGCGTCCCCTCCAGCCGTAAAAAAATGGTCGTTGGGGTTAATCAGCACCGACCAGAATAATACAGCTGTCAGCGCGGCCGCTGCCAGCGCAACACTGCTCATACCCAACCAATGGTCTCTGCGAAGATTCGTGCTCATTCAAGGTAAAATTGTGGCGAACCGCTGTAGGGCATCTTTACGGCCGTCAAAACTACGGCTCAATTGGCGAGTGCCGTTCTTCGAAATCACCGAAAACCTCTCCTTATTTGTGGTGCCACGCGGTCAATTCTTCTCTTCCGAGCCGCGCATGTGCCATTTTTGCTTGCCGTAAATACTCGCTGCCACACTACTGTGCTTAACCAAATATGCTGGCCAGGGCCTCCCGAATGACTATCACCCGAATAATGCGGAAACGAATAGCACAGGTTATTGCCCTGCTGCTAGTCTGGCACGGCGTATTGCCAGCTTCTGCTCAGCAACCCATCAACTATGCCGACTGGCACCTGGAATGGGCAGAAGAGTTTAACGCGCCGGTTGATACCCTCGCGCTGACAGAGCGGTGGCGGTTTTCTTACCCGTGGGGGCGGGCCTTAGCCAACTCCATTGAAGTCGGCTATTACACCGCCCGGGAATTGCAAGCCAGCGCTGGGGTATTGAACATGACCCTGCACCGGCTGGCCGAGCCCTTGGTTTATCGGGGGCGGCCGCTCCACTACACGGCTTCGATGCTGTTTAGCCGGCACCTCATCGATTCGCTTCGCCCCGCCAACTGCCATCCTGAAGAGGGCTTTAGCTACGGGCTTTTCGAAGTGCGGGCACGGCAGCCCGCTTCGTCGACTTCCGCGCCCGCATTCTGGCTTTTTGGCGGAGTGCCCGATGAAGTGGATGTCTTCGAGGCCGATGCCAATGTCTTCTCCAACACCCTTCATCTGGCTCCCGGCGGGTATTGGCGGCCCACCCGCCAACAGGAGCAAACCTGTCAGTGTCTTTTTTACAACACGGACCCCGCGGGCAACCTGCACGAGCAATTTCACACGTACGGCGTGAAGTGGATGCCTGATGGTATTGTCTTTTATTACGACGGGGTTCCGATTCGCCACGAAACGCGGCTGCTGCCCGCCGGCTGCGCCATGGCTGTAATCGTGAACATGACCGCCCTCGCCTGGGCCACGCATCCCGCAGATACGCTGGCCCTTGATTACATTAGAATATACCGGCCCCGGCACTTACCCCCGCCGGTTGCGGTGCTACGCCCGGGTGGGGATTTCCCGCAATCAGAGCTGGCGTGGCTGCCCGCTGAAACGCAGCCCGGCCGGCCCGACCAGGCGATGTATCAGGCGTGGAATTTGGCCCCGTCACCTCGCGCGGCCCCGCGTCTTGCATTGCAACTTACCGACAATTATAACCCGGCGTGTGACCTTTTTTTACCCTTGCCCATTGCCGGGCGCTGGGCCCCGGCCTGGACCCAAATCGCGGGCACTCCGGAACTACGGATTAGTATCCCCAAACCAGATTCCGTAGCCTGGGCCGTTCACGACCTACTCGGCAGGCTCGTAGCCGGTGGCACCACCGCGGGGGGGGGCACATGGCGGCCCCGGTGGGCCCCACTGCCGCCGGGGGCCTATGCGGTACACCTCCGCCAGGGCCAAGCCTCCGTGGTGCATCCCCTTACCGTTTTGGGCCGCCCCGACGGTTCGGCACCAACCGCAATCTGGCGGGAGACTCCCGCCCCTGCTCCGGAGCCTTAGCCCAAGCCCCAGCAAACTTGGCGTAGCACCAGAAAACGCCGTTTTTCAATTACTGAGCCGATTCAAGTAGTTTTGTAGCACCCTATTTCTGCTTATTTTCAAATTGATGAAACGTTTTACCTCCTTCGTCTGGTCACTACTAACCGGAAGTGTTTTGCTTACTTCGTGTGCAAAAAAAGACGATGCCCTTACCAAAGGAATCGCCATAACCCACAACGATTTTGAGAGTGTATTGGGCTGGAATGGCAATACCGATGGTAGCGTTACCACCGAGCGGGCGCATTCTGGTAAGTATGCTTTAGCGGTAGGGCCACAAGCTGAATACAGCTATACCTACAGCTCGATTCTTGGCAAAATGAGTACCGCCAAAATCAGGACCATTACCCTATCGGCCTGGGTATGGGTGCCCAGCGACCAAGTGCCGGGCAGTTTAGTACTAGCCATCGCGCATTCGCCAGAACGTAGCACGCCGGTATTCTACGGCGATATCAGCTTGGCAAAAGAAGTGAAAAAGTTTAAGGAGTGGCAACAGGTATCACGCACTTTTACTTTACCCGATTCAATTCAGGACACCAATCAATTAAAGTGCTACCTGTGGCGCGCAGGCAACAGCGAAAACGTGTATGCCGACGACATTGCGCTCCGCATTGAAAATTAAACAGTCCCGCCTTCCAATCCATTTCCAGGTGGGTGTCACACGCATTGGCTAGCGCGTAACGCCTGACTTACTGTCCCAGCAGGCCATACTTAACGATGCAGTAAATGGCCCGGAACCCATCGCGCCACCCGATTTTCTTGCCCTCGGCGTAGGTGCGGCCGTAGTAGCTGATGCCCACTTCGTAGATGCGCACGTCTTTCACGCGGGCTACTTTGACGGTCACTTCAGGCTCGAAGCCGAAGCGGTTTTCTTCCAGCTTCATCCCCTGAATGATGTCGCGCCGAAACAGCTTGTAGCACGTTTCCATGTCGGTCAGGTTCAGGTCGGTCACCATGTTCGAGAACAGCGTGAGCCAGTAGTTGCCGATGCTGTGCCAGAAGAACAGGATGCGGTGCGGATTGCCGCCCATGAAGCGCGAGCCGAAAACCACGTCGGCAAAGCCCTTGAGAATGGGCTTTATCAGCACGTTGTATTCCTCGGGGTCGTACTCCAGGTCGGCATCCTGAATGATGACGTAGTCGCCGGTAGCTTCGCGAATACCGGTGTGCAGCGCCGCCCCTTTGCCCTGATTAACAGTGTGCTCCAGCAAACGCAGGCCCAGTTCGGGGTAGCGCGCGGCGTAGGCCCGAATGGTTTCGGCCGAGGCATCGGTCGAGCAGTCATTCACGAGGATAATCTCCTTGCCAATGTTGTTCACCAGCTTCAGCTCGCGCAGCAAATCCAGAATCTGATGAATGGTGCGGGCCTCATTATAAACCGGGATGACGATGGAAAGCGTATCGAATTTTACCACAGAAAAGGCATTGGAGCAGCAGGAAGCAACAAAGGTAGTTTTAGTTAGCAGTTAGCAGTGAACAGTTAGCAGTTATCAATGCATTGCCCAACTGTTAACTACTCACTATCAACTGCTAACTGTTCACTGCTAACTGCTAACTGCCTAAAGGCTGCCGGTGCGGCCGCCATCCACGGGCACGCTGGTGCCGTTGATGTAGCCGGCCGCCGGCGAGGCCAGGAAGGCCACGGCGGCGGCTACCTCCTCGGCCAGACCGAAGCGGCGGGCCGGAATGGTTTTCAGCATCTCGGCTTCGATGGCCTCGGCCGACTGGCCGGTTTGGGCGGTTTTCTTCTCGATGAGCGAGGTGTGGCGCTGGGTGAGCGTGGCCCCGGGCAGCACGTTATTCACCGTGATGCCGTGCGGGCCCAGCTCATTGGCCAGGGTTTTGGCCCAGCTGGCCACGGCCCCGCGAATGGTGTTGCTCACGCCCAGGCCCGGCAGCGGCACCTTCACCGACGTGCTGACAATGTTGACGATGCGCCCGAAACCGGCGGCCTGCATGCCCGGCACCACGGCCTGGGCCAGCAGGTGGTTGGCCACGAGGTGCTGCTCGAAGGCGGCCCGAAAATCGGCGGGCGTGGCTTGCAGCAGCGGGCCGCCGGCGGGGCCGCCGGTGTTGTTCACCAGAATGTGAAAAGTGCGGCCGGTGGCGCTCAGGTAGTCGCGCACGGTGGCGGCCAGCACTTCGGGGGCCGCGAAATCGGCTACCAGAAAATCGTGGGTCTGGCCGGCGGGCGTGGGCAGGGCGGCGGCTACCGCGCGCAGCTGGGCTTCGTTGCGGGCCAGCAGCGTGACGGTAGCACCCTGGGCGGCCAGGGCCTCGGCCACGGCCCGGCCGATGCCTTGCGTGGAGCCGCCCACGAGGGCGCAGCGGGAAGTAAAGAGAAGGCTCATGCGGGGCGGGGGTGGTGGGGCAAAGGGGATTGGTGCGGAACAGAGCAGCTTTCGGCGGGAAAAAAGCGGGCCTTGCTAAACCGTTAGCGCGACCATCTTGCCCTTTACTCGTTGCTTTGTGGAAGTAACGCGGGTAAAATTACCGTGCTGGCCCGGTTCCACCGGCTACCGTCAGAATTCTTTCCAATGGAAAAACACGCAATGCCGCGCCTGGCCGGGTGGGGCGCTCTTCTTGCCGTCGCCTTTAGCTACTCTGCCGTGTTCCTGGCCTGGACCTGGCCCCTGGGCACCCAGCTGGCTACGGCATTCCCGGCCGTAGCCGACCACGATGGCTACATGCAAATCTGGAGTGTGTGGCACTTCCGCGAAATGCTGCTGAGTGGGCACAACCCTTTTTATTCCGATTGGCTGCTGTATCCGGAAGGGGCTTCCTTGCTGATGACGACTTACACGCCCATCATCGGCCTGCTCAATGTGCTGGTGGGCAACGAAATGCTGGCGCTCAACCTCATGCTGCTCGGGCAGTACACCTTGTCGGGCGTGGGAGCGTGGCTGCTGGTGCGCCGCTGGGTACGCCAGCCGCTGCTGCAATGGCTGGCGGGGTTTGTTTTTGCCTTCTCGCCCTACAAAATGCTGCGGCTTCCGGAGCACTACGACCTGGTGCTGACGGCCACCGTGCCTTTTTTCGTACTGGCTTTCCTGCGGGCTTTCGAGTTCCGAGCCGGGCGGCTGTGGCCACTGGTACGCAGCTGGGGCGCGGTTGCTGCCTGCCTGGGGCTCGGGTTGCTCACGCTGTTCAGCGACTATTATATCACCTTCGCGCTCCTGTACTTTTCGCTGGGTTACGCGCTGTGGTTCTGGCTTCGGCTGGGGGAAATAAACTGGCGGCAGTGGCGCTCCTGGCTGGTGCTGGCCGGCATTCTGCTGGTTAGCCATATTGCGCTGCGCCTGCTCCGCCTGGCGGGCGTGCCCGACAATGGCGGCTTCTGGTGGGGGGGCGACGTCGTCAGCTACTTTATGCCGCCCCCCAATAGCTACTGGCTGGACGTGGCCTGGGCGCAGCGGCTTTTCATCAATGCCGGGGTGTACACGATGCCGGGCTCCATCGAAAACATTATGTTTTTGGGCTTTGCGCTGCCTTTGCTGGGCCTGGCGGTATGCTGCTGGCCCGGCAAGCAGGTATCGACGCGGCAGCAGGACCCGCAGGGCCGCCCGCTGGCCTGGGTGCTGCTGTTCAGCGTGATGCTGACCCTGCCGGCACTCCGCATTTTCGGGAAGTCGCTGGTGAACCTGCCCACGGGGTTTTTGCACCTCATTCCCTTTTTCAATAACATCCGCTGCCCCACCCGCTGGGTGCTGCTGGTGAGCCTGCTGTTGCCCCTGGTGGTATTTGCGGCCCTCGAAGCGCGCTGGACGCACTGGCAGCCCCGCTGGCAATGGGTATTGAGCGCGGTGCTACTCGTAGCCGTGAGCGGTGAATACTGGCCAGTGGCCCCGCCCCTGGCGTCGTCGGCAGCGTTGCCGCCGGCTTTTCGGGCCGTTGCCGCGCTGCCTGGCAAGGCACTATTGACGATACCGGTAGGGCTGGTTGATGGAAAAAAGCAGGTCGGCAAAGTGGAGCTGGTTAATTTTCTCTACCAGCCGCATTACCGCAAGAAGTTGCTGTCGGCCTACTTATCCCGCATTCCGGATGCTCGTTTCGAGGCGTTTGAGCGGGGCGACTCGGTGCTGCGGATGCTGCTGCGCCTACAGCAAGCCCCTGCCGACACCACTGTTCGCCCGCCATCGGTAGCGGCGGCCAGGGCTTTCCGTCAGCATTTTCAGCCGGCGGCCGTACTCATCAGCCCCGATTGGCGCGGTGGGGCGGCGCATCGCTACATCAGGGCCGCCTTTCCCGATTTTACGGAAGAGCATTTTGCCGACGGTTATGTTCTGTTGCGCCCTAACGGCCCGCCTGCCAGCTCACCCTGACAAAGCCCGGGAAAAGCTGACAATTGCTTGGCTATTTTTGGGCATCTTCTCCTCACCTGTCTCTAATCACCACCCATGATAGCCCGCCCCTTTAATTTCCAGAAATGGATTGATGAGCACCGCCATCTGCTGAAGCCCCCGGTGGGCAACCAGCAGGTGTTCAAAGACAACAAAGACTTTATCGTGATGGTGGTGGGCGGCCCCAACGCCCGCAAAGACTACCACGTGGATGCCGGCGAGGAGCTATTCTGGCAAATCGAAGGCACGATGACCGTCAAAATCATGGAGGACGGCCAGCCGGTTGACATCACCATCGGCCCCGGCGAGATGTTTCTGCTGCCGCCCCACGTGCCGCACTCGCCGCGCCGCCCGGCCGGCACCGTGGGCCTGGTGCTCGAGCGCTACCGCACCACCGACGAGCCCGACGGCTTCCAGTGGTACTGCGAAAACTGCGGCCACAAGCTGCACGAGGAATTCACCCTCATCACCGACATCGTGGCCCAGCTGCCGCCCATCATGAACAAGTTCTGGGCTTCGGAAGCGCTGCGCACCTGCCAGAACTGCGGCACTTATATGGAAGCGCCCACACCGGTGCCAGTGACCGAATAATAGTTGAACGTCATGCTGAGCGTAGCCGAAGCATCTCTACCGCAATAGTAAATGAATACTTGCACGGTAGAGATGCTTCGGCTACGCTCAGCATGACGTTTTTTCCGCTCCTCCTCCCCCACCCCTCGCCCACCCACCCGTTGCTTTCCATCGACATTCACACCCACATTCTGCCCGAGCGCTGGCCCGATTTGGCCGAGCGCTACGGCTATGGGGGCTTCATCCGGCTCGACCACCACAAGCCCTGCTGCGCCCGCATGATGCAGGACGACAAGTTCTTCCGCGAAGTGCAGGACAACTGCTGGGACCCCCAGGTGCGGATGCGCGAGTACGACCAGTTTGGCGTGCAGGTGCAGGTGCTGAGCACCGTGCCGGTCATGTTCAGCTACTGGGCCCAGCCGCTGGACTGCCTGGATTTGAGCCAGCTGCTCAACGACCACATTGCCGGCGTGGTCCGGCGCTACCCCACCCGCTACGTGGGCCTGGGCACTATCCCGATGCAGGCCCCCAAGCTGGCCATCCGGGAGCTGGAGCGCTGCCTGAAAATCGGCCTGGCCGGCGTGCAGATTGGCTCGCACGTGAACGACTGGAACCTCGACGCACCCGAGCTTTTTGAAATATTCGCCGCCGCCGAGGAGCTCGGGGCCTGCGTATTCGTGCACCCCTGGGACATGATGGCCCAGCAGAAAATGCCCAAGTACTGGCTGCCCTGGCTGGTGGGCATGCCCGCCGAAAGCACGCTGGCCCTGTGCTCGCTGATATTCGGCGGCGTGCTGGAGCGCCTGCCCAACCTGCGCGTGGCCGTGGCGCATGGCGGGGGCTCGTTCGCCAGCACCATCGGCCGCATCGAGCACGGCTGGCAGGTGCGGCCCGACCTCTGCGCCGTGGACAACCCCCACAACCCGCGCAACTACCTGGGCAAGTTCTGGGTCGACTCGCTGGTGCACGACCCGCTGATGCTCGACTACCTGGTGAAAACCCTGGGGGCCGACAAAATCACGCTCGGCTCCGACTACCCGTTTCCGCTGGGGGAGCTGGAGCCCGGCCAGCTCATCAGGTCCATGCCTTTTTCGGCCGATACCAAAGCCCGGATGCTGGGCCAGAATGCGCTGGATTGGCTGGGGCTCGCCGCCGAGCGGTTCGGGCACGGCCACACGAGTACCCCGAATTTTCAATTCGGTCGTTGAACGATTGACGTTCGCCCGGCCGGATTTTTAGCTCGGTCGTTGAACGATTGACGTTCGCCCGGCCGGATTTTTAGCTCGGCCGTTGAACGATTGACGTTCGCCCGGCCGAATTGGAAATTCGGGGTACACGTTCTGAACGCCCGCAAGGCCATAACCTTTTGTTAGCATCGGCGCGGGCTTTGCGCCGACCTTTGCCTTTATGACCGCTGCCCTTTCCGCCACTCCCGCCACCCACCTCGACGCGACCGACCCGCTGGCAGCTTTTCGCCAGGAGTTTCACCTGCCGGCCGGGCCCGATGGGCAGCCCTCCGCCTACTTTTGCGGCAACTCGCTGGGCCTGATGCCCAAAGCGGCCCGCGCCGCCGCCGAGCAGGAATTTGATGCCTGGGAACGGCTGGGCGTGGAAGGCCATTTCCAAGCGCCCTCGTTCTGGATGCACTACCACGACACCCTCACCGAGGCCAGTGCCCGCCTGGTGGGCGGGCTCCCGCTGGAAGTGGTGGTGATGAACAACCTGACCGTGAACCTGCACCTGCTGCTGGTGTCGTTTTACCGCCCCACGGCCACGCGCTACAAGATTCTGATGGAAGGCGGCGCTTTCCCCTCCGACCAATACGCCATCGAAAGCCAGGCTCACCTGCACGGCCTCGACCCCGCCGAAGCCATTGTGGAGCTGGTGCCGCGGCCCGGCGAGCACACCCTGCGCACCGAGGACATCGAAGCCAAAATCGCAGAACTCGGCGACTCGCTGGCCACTGTCCTCATCGGCGGGGTGAACTACTACACCGGACAGGCCTTCGACATGGCCGCCATCACGCGGGCGGGCCACGCGGTGGGGGCCTACGTGGGCTTCGACCTGGCCCACGCGGCCGGCAACGTGGAGTTGCACCTGCACGACTGGGACGTGGACTTCGCCTGCTGGTGCACCTACAAGTACCTGAACTCGGGCCCCGGCGGTACGTCGGGCGTGTTCGTGCACGAGCGGTTTGCCGAGCGGCCCGACCTCGTGCGCCTGGCCGGCTGGTGGGGCCACGACCCGACGGTGCGCTTCCAGATGAAGAAGGGGTTTCAGCCCATGGCCGGCGCGGCCGGCTGGCAGCTCTCCAACGCCCAGATTTTCCCGATGGCCATTCACCGGGCCAGCCTCGCCATTGTGGAGCGGGCCGGGGGCATGGCCGCGCTGCGCCGCAAGAGCGAGCTGCTCACCGGCCGCCTCGAAAGCCTTATCCTGAATCTGGGACTACCCACGTCGCAGCTCGAAATCATCACGCCGGCCGACCCCGCCCAGCGCGGCTGCCAGCTCTCGGTGCTGGTGCATGAGCGCGGGCGCGAGCTGTTTGATTTTCTGGCCGCGCAAGGCATCATCGCCGACTGGCGCGAACCGAATGTCATTCGCCTGGCACCCGTACCGCTCTATAATTCGTTTGAGGACGTGGACCGGGTGGGCGAAGCGCTGGCGCGCTTTTTCAGTTAAAAGTTAAAAGTTAAGAGTTAAACCCTCTTTGCGGCTGGTGTCTGCTTGGCACCCGTTTTTCGTTTAACAACTTCTGCTTTTCACTCTTAACTCTTAACTTTTAACTGACCAAAATGGAAGATTACGCCGCTAAGATGCTGCTCAAGACCGACGCGGCCCTGCGCGAATACGTGACCGGCCATGCGCAGTACCGGGAGGCCGCCGTGCTGGCCGCCTTCGATGAGCTGCGCCGCCGCGGCCAGCCCGCACCCGAAGAAGCCGCCCTGCGGCCCGGGATGGAGGTGGCCGCCGCCAACCAACGCACCCTCGACGAAGCCGCCGAAGCCGAACGCCGCCGCGCCCTGCCCCCCACCGCCGCCGATGCCACCACGGGCGAGACCGACGAAACCACCCCAGCCCTGTACTCGCCGATGGCCATCGTGCTGTTTTCCATCCTGCCGGTATCCACCATGATTACGGGCGGGGTACTGATGGGCATGAACCTCTACCGGCTGGGGAAAAAGCGGGCTACGCTGGGCCTGGCGATTTTCGTGGTGGCGTATTTTTTCGCAGGTTCGGCGCTGGTCAACTGGGCGGTGTTTCAGCAGGGACTGAGCCCTATTTGGGGAGTTTTACTGTTCAATTTGCCGGCGGCCCTGATTTATGTGCTGTGGATATGGCCGCGCTACATTGGCAGCACCAATTTTCGAAGCCGCAGCATTATCGCACCCATTTTGGTGTGCATGCTGATTGTATGGGGTGCCCAACGCATTATGCCCTACCTCATTAAGCAACAGCCCAAGGAAGTGCGCGAGCAGCTGGAGCGGATGCAGAAGCAGCCCTAACCCGACCCACCCACCCGGGCGCGCCGGCCAGTGCGCCCCGTTCTCACTGCTTGCTCATGGCGCTCTCGCCGCTGTCGTTGCCCCAGGCCGACCTGCTTTTCGACCCGGCTTTTTTATCGAAAACGGAAGCTGCCGCGCTGCTGGCCGGGCTAACGGCTGAGGCGGCGTGGGAGCAGCGGGCCATTCGCATTTTTGGGCAGGAAATTCCGCAGCCCCGCCTCACGGCCTGGTACGGCGACCCCGATGCCCGCTACACCTACTCGGGCCTGCGCTGGGAGCCCCGCCCCTGGCTGCCGGCCCTGCACGCCCTGCGCCAGCGCCTCGAAGCCGCCACCGGGGCCCGCTTCAACAGTGTGCTGCTGAACCTGTACCGCGACGGCCGCGACAGCATGGGCTGGCACGCCGACGACGAGCCCGAACTGGGCCCCACCCCCGCCATTGCCTCCCTCAGCCTGGGAGCCACGCGCCGCTTCCGGCTGCGCCCGAGGGCCGGCCTGGCGCACGCCCCCTTCGGCCTCGACCTGGCCGCTGGCAGCCTGCTCCTCATGCGCGGCCCCACCCAGCAGCACTGGCAGCATGCCCTGCCCAAAACGGCCCGCCCCGTGGGGCCGCGCCTCAACCTCACGTTTCGCTGGGTGGCCGGCCGCTAGTACTACCAGCCAAATCAAGGGCCGTTTAAAGCAAGAAAGTCCCGACCAATAGCTGGCCGGGACTTTCTTATGAGGTTGATATAGCAGCGGTTACTTAATATCAAACAGCAGACCCGCGTACACGATACGACCGTAGTTGGGAGCACCGTACACCTGCAGATTGGGCGAGTCGAGGAGGTTGGTACCGCCGACCTGCACGGTGGTGTGCAGCGGCTTGATGGTGTAGCCGAGCTGCGCGTCTACCGTCTGGGCGGTGGGCACGGTGCCGGTGGCAAAGGTCGACTCATAGAGGAAGCTGTCGACCCAGCGGTAGTTCAGGTTGTAGCTGAAGGCGCGGTCCAGCAGCTGGCCGTCGATACCGAGGTTGAACTTGTTGCGCGGCGTATTGAAGAACGACTGGGTGCCGACCTTGAAATCCTTCGTGATGAGGTCGTTGTAGCTATAGTTGCCGCTCACGCTGAGGGCCGGGGCAAAGGCGTAGGTGAGGGTGATGCCCGCGCCCTGGCTCTGTACGCGCTGGTCTACGTTGGTGGCAATCTGGATGACGCGGGTGGGCAGGGCGCTGCTCTGGAAGCGGCCAGGGGCCGCCGCGCCAATTTGCTGGGCCGTGGGGCGGGTGCCGTCCACGTTGCCAATGAAGTTCTGGGTGGCGATGAAGTTGTTGTACGTGTTGTAGAAGTAATCCACATCGACGTATAGCTTCTTCGCCAGCTGGGCGCGGTAGCCCAGCTCGAAGCTGTTCACCTCCTCCAGCTTGAGCGCGGGGCTGCTGTACTCGAAGCCGGCCAGCTCGGCCGTGCGGGTGGGGGCCAGAATGCCGGGCAACTGCGGGGTAAGCGCCGTAGTGTAGCCCTGGAAGCCGCCGCGCACGTTGCCCAGCAGAATGGCCCGGCCCACATCGAGGCGGATGTACTGGTCGTTCTGCGTGGGAGCCCGGAAAGCGCGGCTAAAGCTGGCGCGGAAGTTCTGGAGCTTGTCAGCTCCCAGTGAATACACCGCCGAGGCCCGGGGCGAAAACGCCGTGCCGAAGTTCTGGAAGCGGTCGACGCGGCCGGCGGCGGCCAGCTTCAGGTGGTCGTCGAGCAAGGTCTTGCTGGCCTGGGCGTAAGCGCCGTACTCGTAGTTTTTGATGCGCTCGCCATCCTTTACGTCCTCAAACAAGCTGCCGTCCGAACCCAGCAGAAACTGGCGGTAGGCGGCCCCTACGGTCACGTCCGCAAAGTTGTTTTTGAAGGTGTACTGCCCACTGCCCTCGTTAAGGATAGAGCGGATAACCAGGCGCGCGCCCTTGCCGGGCGTCGGGTCATGAATAATCTGGTTGCGGGCCGCGTTAAATTCCGGCGTGCCGGGCTGCAGCAGCGGGGCATTGGCATTGGCGAAATCGCGGGCCGTCTGGGCTGCCCCGTCGGCGTTGTTGCCGTTGGTAGCGAAGGCTTGGTTATACCTGGTCGCGTAGGTGCCAAAGTACCGCTCGGCGTAGGTGCCGGGGCGGGTGCCGCCGCTGCTGTTGGGCACGGTGAAGTTGGGAGCAATCTGCGTTTGCAGGAACGCGCCCAAGAAGCCCAGGTTGTAAGAGCCATCCGTTTGAGGGTCGCGGCTGCCCGAGAAGTCACGGGTAGTGAAGGCGCGCACAAACCAGTTGGCACCTTCCAGCTGCACCCGTCCCTGGTGCGCGCCGCTGTTCACGAAGCGGTAGCGGCTGGCGCTTTGGTAAGTCGAGTTGGTACTGGTGTACTTGTAGTCGATGCTGGCCTTGAGGCTGTTGGTGAGCAGCACGGCCAGGCTGGGGGCCACTTTGTAAGAATACGTTTTGTTGTCGTCGGCCACCAGCTCGCCCTCCGTGTAGCCGGGTAGAAACACCGTTTTGCCCGCCAGCGCCCCGCCCGAGGCCGTGAAAGTGTTGCCCACGTCGCCGTAGCGGCTCACCGCATCGTAGCCCAGGTTCGAGCCGGCGGCGTTGTTGCCGGGCTCAATCTGGGTGGAGGTGGCGCTTTGGTTATCGGCAATAAAATCGTTGGCCACGATGGCCCCGCCCGAAATCTTGAACGCCACCCGCTCCCCGATTTTGGTGGCGTAGCGCAGCTGGCCATCCAGCATGTCGCGGTTGCCGCCGCGCAGGCGCACCGTCAGGCCAGGGTCGCGGAAGGCGTCTTTTGAGTTGGTGAGCAATACGCCGTTAAAAGCGTTGGCCCCGTAGAGGGCCGAGGCCGGGCCGTGCACGATTTCTACGCTGGCCACGTCGAGCACCGGCGTGCCCAGCAGGTTGCCGAAGTTGCTGCTCAGGCTCGGCAGCTGCGTGTCCATGTAGTCGGCCAGCTGAATCACGCGCTCCGAGCGCGAGGAGTTGAAGCCCCGCGTGCTGAAGCTGGTGGTGAGCATGCTGGAGCTGCTCACGTCGATGCCCTTGAAGCGGCCGAGGCCGGCCACCAGGTCGGGGGTGGTGATTTGCTCTACCTGGCGCTGGCTGAGCTTCTCCACCGTCACTGGCACCTGGCCAATGCTTTCCTCCACGCGGGAGGCCGCTACCACCACTTGGTCGAGCACGGCGCTGGGCCGCAGCGTGATGCTGATGGCATTGTCCGGCGCGCTCAGGGTCAGCTCCTGCGTTTCGTAGCCGATGAACGAGACCGTGAGGGTAACAGGGCCCTTGGAAAAATCCGATTTCAGCTGAAACTGTCCTTCCTCGTTGGTACTGCTGCCTGTGTAGGTTCCTTTAACGATGACGGTGGCTCCCGGCAGCGGGGTACCCGCTTCTGTTTGGACCGTTCCACTGATGGCTTGTGGGCCTTGTGCCCGGCTACTCAGCGACAGTAGCAAGGATAAGATGATAAGTAGGTAACGATTATGCATTTGGAATGAATTTTTAAAAAGTAGGCAGCAAAAATACCGCTAATTCTTCGTACCCATCCCCTATTTCACCACATTATCCAACGAATGGTGTTATATTTTTAATTATTTAAATATTATCCGGTCAAATATTACTTGATTAATATCTGATATCGGGATGCCCCGAGATTTGGGGGTCGCCCTGCTCGCTTACCACGTAGTGGCCCACGCGCAGCACCAGAGGCTGGGGAGTGGCTGGCAGCTGAACCGGAGCCGGGCGCCGCCACGCGGCCTGGCTGGGCACGTGGCGGGCGGCCGGAGTGAGGGGCAATAGCAGCAGGGTGGTGCGGTGGCGGGCAGCCCGGCAGCGCCAGCGCATATACCCTACCCGTTTGTAGCGAAACCGAAAGTGAGTCATAGCAAAAATGAGTTTAGTTCTAATTCGTCAAAGGTCCGGCGATGGTTGTCCGATAAGGCATTTTTCCGGTTAAGTATGTTAATTAACCGGCGAACACTCCTCCCAGCCCGGTGGCGCCGACCGGCCGGGCGGGGCCAAGCGCCAGGACCGTAGTAATTTCGTTGCCCCACCCACCCCGCTTAGCCCACTCCCATGTCCACTACTGCTGCTCCGCTGCCTGCTACCGAGCCCCTCACCGTGATGGGAGCCGGCCTGGTAGGCTCCCTCTTATCGCTCTACCTGGCCCGGCGCGGCCATCCGGTGCAGGTCTTTGAGCGCCGCGCCGACCCGCGCCGCGCCGGCTTCCAGGAAGGCCGCTCCATCAATCTGGCCCTGTCGGACCGGGGCTGGCGGGCCCTCGGGGGCGTGGGCGTGGCCAACGATATTCGCCAGGTAGGCATCCCGATGACCGGCCGGGTCATGCACGACGTGCAGGGCAACCTCACCCACCAGCCCTATGGCCACGAGGGACAGGCCATTTACTCGGTGAACCGGGGCCACCTCAACCGCCGCCTGCTCGACCTGGCCGAGGCCCAGACCGGCGTGCAGCTGCACTTCGGCCAGCAGTGCCTGGGCATCGACCTGAAAAAGCAGCAGCTCAACCTGCTCGACACGGCCACCCAGCAGGCCCGTACGGTGCCCTATACCCGCCTTTTTGGCACCGATGGGGCGTTTTCGGCCGTGCGCGGCGCCCTGCAAAAAACCGACCGCTACGACTACTCGCAGGACTACCTGGAGTATGGCTACAAGGAGCTGACCATCGCGGCCGGCCCCGATGGCAGCTGGCTGCTGGAGAAAAATGCCCTGCATATCTGGCCGCGCGGGCAGTACCTGATGATTGCCCTGCCCAACCTCGACGGCTCGTTCAACTGCACGCTGTTTTTTCCCTACGAAGGCCCCGAGAGCTTCGCCGCGCTGCAAACCCCGGCCGAAGTCACGGCCTTTTTCACCCGCGTATTCCCCGATGCCGTGCCGCTGATGCCGGCCCTGGAGGAGGAGTTTTTCGCGCATCCCACGGGCTCGCTGGTCACCATTAAGTGCTTCCCCTGGAAGTACGACGACGACGTGCTGCTGCTCGGCGATGCCTCACACGCCATTGTGCCCTTCTACGGCCAGGGCATGAACTCCGGGTTTGAGGATTGCAGCGCGCTCAACGAGCTGCTCGAGGCGCACGGCGACGCGGCCTGGCCCACCATTTTTGCCGAGTTTCAGCAGCAGCGCAAGCCCAATACGGATGCCATGGCCGACCTGGCGCTCTACAATTTCATTGAGATGCGCGACCGGGTGGCCGACCCGCGCTTTCTGCTCCAGAAAAAAATTGAGGCCAAAATCGCCACCCAGTTCCCCGGCCGCTGGACGCCGCTGTACTCGCAGGTCACGTTTTCGCACACGCCCTACGCCGAGGCCTGGGCCGCCGGCCAGCGTCAGGATGCCATCATGAGCCGCCTCATGCCCCATATTCAGGCCGAAGCTGATTTCGAGCAGCCCGCCGTGCAGGCGCTGGTGCAGCAGGAAATGGCCGCGCAGGCGTAGCGCAAGCCGCCCAGGGCATTAAGTTGTCAGTCATTAGTTGTCAGTTGTTGGCAGGATGGTAATCGTCTGACTGACAACTAACAACAAGCAACTGACAACCTGTTTACTTTTGAACGACTGCTTAGGCAGCATAGGTAGTAGTAGCCCGGAGCCCTGCTTCGGGCTGCTTTTTGGGGGCCGGGAGCGGGCTAGCGCACGGCCAGCTCGGTGCCGTCGAGGGGCAGGGTGGTGCCGGCCAGCTGCTGGCACAGAGCCACGTAGGCATTCAGCTGGCTGAGCGCCAAAACTTTGTGCAGCGCCTTGAGGTATTGGCCCTGCGCCTGCCTGAAGTCGGCTTCGGTAACGGCCAGCACCAGGGCCCGGCGCTCGGCCACGGTGCAGCGCGCCACGGCATACCGCTGGGCCGTGCTGAGCAGCAGGGCATCTTCGAGAAAGATGGTGATGCGGCGGGCATCACGCATGTGCCGCGACAGGCTGGGGGCCGCCGTTTCGTTGCGGGCTTCGACCGCGGCCGTTTTGAGCGGCTTGGGCCGGTTACCCGCCTGGGCCCCCACAATACTAGCCAGCAGCAGGAAACCCGTTAGACGCATACACTTCGTAATCATTGGACAGGTGCCTGATACTGGTGAGTTGGAGGCAATACGCAAACAACATTCTTAGTACGCCACAAAACTATATAAAAATTACCACATAATAACCAGGGCAATAATTATTCGTTTTCTGGGCGAGCGCATACTTTTGCCTGGCCGGTGGTTACTTTATGTCTGCGAATGGAAAAATGCTTTATCTACTCCCGGCCGCTACCCATCCCTTTTGCCTTTTCCTATGCTGACCTGTGCCATCATTGACGACGACGAGATTAACCGTCTGACCCTCGAACACTACGTTGAGCTTACTCCCAACCTGAAGCTGGTGGCCTCGCTGGCCGATGGCATTGCCGGGCTCACCTTTTTCCGGGAGGGCAACCACGTGGACGTGCTGTTTCTGGATATTGAGATGCCCCACCTCAGCGGCCTGGAGCTGCTGCGCGTGCTCACGGACCCGCCCGAAGTCATTATCACCACCGCCCGGCACGACTTTGCGGTGGATGCGTTCGACCTGCGCGTGACCGACTACCTGGTGAAGCCTTTCGACTTTGCCCGCTTCACTCAGGCGGTGCAGCGGGTGCAGCCGCGCCGCCCGGTGGCGGCCCCGGCCGCCGGGCCCGTTGCCGAAGCCCCCACTTCGGCCGACCTCTTTGTGAAGGTGAACAGCCGCATGGTGCGCGTCAATTTCGACGAGGTGCTGTACGTGGAAGCCCTGTCGGACTACGTCAACATTGTGACGCTCAAGCAGAAATACATCGTGTACACCACGCTCAAGGCGCTGGAAAACCGGTTGTCGCCGTTTGCTAACTACGTGCGGGTGCACCGCAGCTACCTGCTCAATACCCAGCACATCGAGTCCATTGAGGACAATACGGCCAACCTGCGCGGCGGGCACTTCGTGCCCATCGGCAAGTCGTATCAGGACGGTTTTTACAAGGGCTTGCAGCGAATTTAGGGGCTTGCGGGCGGTGGCGCGCACCCGGCAGGTGGCGCTACTGCCCGCGCCCGTACCTTCGCCCTCATGACCGATACTGCCGCTACCGCCCCCAAAAAGCTCTTCCTGCTCGACGCTTTTGCCCTGATTTACCGCTCGCACTTCGCGTTCAGCAAAAACCCGCGCATCAACTCCAAGGGCATGAATACGGGGGCCGTGCTGGGCTTCACCAACACGCTGGTGGAAGTGCTGCAAAAGGAAAAGCCCACGCACATCGGGGTGTGCTTCGATGGGCCCAAAAAGACCTTCCGGCACGAGCAGTACGCCGAGTACAAGGCCCAGCGCCAGGCCATGCCCGAAGACATTGGCATTGCGCTGCCCTACATCAAGAAAATCATTCAGGGCTTTCACATTCCCATTCTGATGATGGACGGCTTTGAGGCCGACGACGTGATTGGCACCCTGGCGCAGAAGGCCGAAAAGGAAGGTTTCGAGGTGTTTATGATGACGCCCGACAAGGACTACTGCCAGCTGGTGACGGAGAACATCAAAATCTACCGCCCCGCCTTCATGGGCAACGCGGCCGAGATTCTGGACGTGGCCCACGTACTGGCCCGCTTCGAGATTGAGCGCGTGGAGCAGGTAATTGATATTCTGGGCTTGCAGGGCGACGCGAGCGACAACATTCCCGGCATCCCCGGCATCGGCGAGAAAACGGCCAAGGCGCTGATTCAGAAGTACGGCTCGGTGGAAAACCTACTGGCCAATACCCACGAGCTGAAGGGCAAGCAGCAGGAAAACGTGCGCAATTTCGCCGAGCAGGGCCTGATGAGCAAGGAGCTGGCCACCATCCACGTCAACGTCCCGCTCGATTTTGAGGCCGACAAGCTGGTGCTCGATGCGCCCGACGAAGCCACGCTCCGCGAGCTGTTTGAGGAGCTGGAATTCCGGCAGCTGGCCGCCCGCATCCTGAGCGGCAGCGGCCCGCAGCGCACGCCGGCCAGCGTGGCCGCGCCCGGCAGCACGCCCGTGCGCCGGCCCAAGCTGGTACCCGGCGGGCAGGCGTCGCTATTTGGCAGCAGCGAAGACGCGGCCGTAGCCATCGGCGCGGAGGAAGGCGAAACTGCGGGCCTCGGTGCGCCCGGCGGCCTTCACAAGCGCCTGGAAGACGTGCCGTACAACTACCACTTGATGGACACGCCCGAGCTGCGCCAGTCGCTGCTCGCGTTTCTGGTGCAGCAGGAAGAAGTGAGCTTCGACACCGAAACTACCGGGCTGGATACCATGACGGCGCGGCTGGTGGGCATGAGCTTCGCCTGGCTGCCGGGCGAGGCCTACTACGTACCCGTGCCCACCGACGACCACGCCGCCACCCAGGCCATTGTGGACGAGTTCTGCCCATTTTTTGAGGCGAAAACGATTCTGAAAATTGGTCAGAACATCAAGTACGACCTCACCATCCTCAAGCACTACAAGGTCAATATTTCGGGGCCGCTGTTCGATACGATGCTGGCCCACTACCTCATCGAGCCCGACATGCGCCACAACATGGACGTGCTGGCCGAAACCTACCTGCACTACTCGCCGGTGCCCATCACGGACCTCATCGGCCCCAAAGGCAAGAAGCAAATCACGATGGCCGACCTGCCGCCGGCCCAGGTGAAGGATTACGCCTGCGAGGATGCCGACGTGACGCTCCAGCTCAAGCACGTTTTCGAGCCGATGCTGAAGGAGCTGGGCCTGCTGGGTTTGCTGAACGACGTGGAAAACCCGCTGGTGCCCGTGCTGGCCGACATCGAGTACGAGGGCATTCGGATTGACAGCGTGGCCATGAACGAGTATTCGGCCGAGCTGCAGGGCTACATCGCGGAGCTGGAAACCCAGATTTTTCGCGAAGCCGGGCAGGAGTTCAACATCGGCTCGCCGAAGCAGCTGGGCGAGGTGCTGTTCGATAAAATGGACATCGGCAAGGGTAAAGTCAAGAAGACCAAAACCGGCCAGTACGCCACCGGCGAGGAAATTCTGAGTCAGCTCGCCGCCGAAAACCCCATCGCCGCCCTCATCCTCGAATACCGCCAGCTCACCAAGCTGCGCAGCACCTACGTGGAGGCCCTTCCCCAGCTCGTGAGCCCCGTGGATGGCCGCGTGCACACCAGCTTCAACCAGGCCGTGGCGGCCACCGGCCGGCTTTCCAGCACCAACCCCAACCTTCAGAATATCCCCATCCGCACGGAGCGGGGCCGCGAAATCCGCAAAGCCTTCGTGCCGCGCGACGAAAACCACGTCCTCCTCGCGGCCGACTACTCGCAGGTGGAGCTGCGCATCATGGCCGACTTCTCGGGCGACAAGACCATGATTGAGGCCTTCCGCCTGGGCATCGACGTGCACGCCAGCACGGCCAGCAAGGTGTTCCATGTTCCCATCGAGGAAGTGGATTCAGAAATGCGTCGCAAGGCCAAAACCGTCAATTTCGGCATCATCTACGGCATTTCGGCCTTCGGGCTGGCCCAGCGCATCGGCATCAGCCGCAAGGAAGCCACCGATATTATCGAGACCTATTTCCAGGAATTCCCCTCGGTGAAAGCCTTCATGGACGACAGTATCAACCGGGCCCGCGAGCTGGAATACGCCGAAACCCTGCTCAAGCGCCGCCGCTACCTGCGCGACATCAACTCGCGCAACGCCACGCTGCGCGGCTACACCGAGCGCAACGCCATCAATGCCCCCATCCAGGGCACGGCCGCCGACATCATCAAAATGGCCATGATTAATATTCACCACTGGCTGCGCGAAGAGAAGCTGGGCACCAAGATGATACTCCAGGTGCACGACGAACTCGTGTTTGACGCCGTGGCGGAGGAAGTGGCCTACATCACCCCAAAAATCAAGGAGCTGATGACCACGGCGCTGCTGCTGCCGCGCGGCGTGCCGCTGGAAGTGGAAGTGGGCTCGGGTAAGAACTGGTTGCAGGCGCACTAAGCGTAGGGGCGGGGGCGTACCCGGTAGGGCTTGCCCCCGCTTCTACCTCGTGCACCCGCACCGTCGGCCGGCCGTATTGCGTCCACACTTCATCACTCAGGAACCTATGCGACAAGAAATCCACACTACCACGCTCCAAAACGTGGCCCGTGGGCTGCTGGGCACCTTTATGGTCGTAGCTGGAATAGGCCACTTCACCTTTGCCCGGCAGGATTTTCAGGCCCAGGTGCCCGATTTCGTGCCGCTGGACAAGGACACCGTGGTATTGCTATCGGGCGTGGTGGAAATCGGGCTCGGCCTGGCGCTGCTGCTGCTGAAAGGCAGAAACCGCGTGCGGATGGGCCTGGGGCTGGCCGTGTTTTATGCCGCCGTATTCCCGGGCAATATCTATCAGTACACCCACCATCTTTCTGCCTTCGGCCTCGATACGGATGCCAAGCGGCTGGGGCGGCTGTTTTTTCAGCCCGTGCTGATGGGCGCGGCGCTGTGGAGCACCGGGGCCTGGCAGGCACTGAAAAAGAAATAGCACTCCCTGTTTTATGGACCAAGCCACCCGACAAGGCATCGTCGCCGAGCTCATCAGCCTGCTCACCGAGGCCAACGCGCACGCCACGTTCGAAGACGCCTGCGCCGACCTCACGCCCGCAATCTGGAACCGGCGTGTGCCGGAAGCACCCTATACCATCTGGCAACTGGTGGAGCACCTGCGCATTGCGCAGTGGGATATTGTGGAGTTTTCACTTGGCGAAGCGCACGAGTCGCCGGAGTGGCCGGCCGGCTACTGGCCCGCCGCCGACGCTACCGCCGATGAACCGCAATGGCAGACCACGCTGGACCACATCCAGGCCGACCGGCAGCGCTTTATCGACTTGCTGCACGACGAGAAGACCGACCTGCTGGCCACTATTCCGCACGGCGCGGGCCAGACCATTCTGCGCGAGGCCATGCTCATTGCCGACCACAACGCCTACCACACCGGCGAAATCATCTTGCTGCGTCGGCTGCTGAAAGACTGGGAATAAGGATGTTTGTCGAACGCAAAAGAGCCCGGCGCGTCAGACGCGCCGGGCTCTTTTATGTGTTTGGAAGACTACTTCTTCTGAGTCACTTTGGTTTTGCCGGAAACCTTGTCTTTCACTTCGGTTTCGTTTTTCTTCTCGTCGCGCTTGGTAGCGGGGTCGGTGTGCTTGGGGGTGGTGACGGGCGTGGCCATAGCAGGGAGTCGTGATTGGTGGAACAATGCCCCCTCATACGCCTGGCCCAAACCAGTGGCCATGAAATTGTCCCGAAAGCCGGAAACCTGCTGTCGGCCATGTGCCACCCACGACTGTATTGCCTCAGTGCATTTCCACGCCCACCGTGCGCCGGATGCCCAGCTTTTTCATGCGGGCCTCCAGGGTTTTGGGGTTGACATCCAACAACAAAGCCGCGCCCTGGGCACCGCTCACGCGGCCACCGGTGCGCTGCAATGCCGCCATAATATGGTCCCGCTCCTGCTCTTTCAGGGTTTTGAGGGGCGCTAAACCGGCCGCTGAAACCGCGCCCGCCGCCAGCCCCGGCGGCGCGGCGGCAAAGCCTCCAAATTCCAGAAATAGCCCCTGGCTCACGATGATGGCCTGCTCCAGCACGTGCTCCAGTTCCCGGATATTGCCGGGCCAGGCGTAGGCCTGCAGGGCCGCCAGGTCGGCGGGGCGTACCTGGCGCGGGGGCTTGCCCAGGCGCTTGCTCAGGCGCTGGATAAAGTGGCGCAGCAGCGGCTCAATGTCTTCGCGGCGCTCGCGCAGAGGGGCCAGCTCGATGGGGAAAACGTTGAGCCGGTAGTACAAATCGGCCCGGAAGCGGCCGGCGGCCACCTCGTCGGCCAGCACGCGGTTGGTGGCGGCAATCACGCGGGCGTCGGAGTGCAGCACTTTGGTGCCGCCCAGGCGCTCAAATTCCTTCTCCTGAAGCACGCGCAGCAGCTTGGCCTGCAGGTCGAGCGGCAGCTCACCGATTTCGTCCAGGAAAATAGTGCCGCCGTTGGCCAGCTCGAACTTGCCCATGCGGCGCTCCACGGCCCCGGTAAAAGCGCCCTTTTCGTGTCCAAACAACTCACTCTCAATCAGGCTGGCGGGCAGGGCGGCACAGTTGAGCTTGACGAGGGCGCGGGCGTGGCGGGGCGAGGCATTGTGCAGCTCACGGGCCACCAGCTCCTTGCCGGTGCCGGTTTCGCCGGATATCAGCACCGTCGTATCCGTCGGGGCTACCTGGCTGATGCGCAGCTGCACCTGCCGCAGGGCCGGGCCGCTGCCGACGAACGCGCCCGAGTCGGCCCCAAAACGAGCCGAGGTGTTGATTTCATCCACCAGGTACGTCCGTTCCTGCTCCACTTGCGCCTTCAGCTCCTCAATCTGCTCGAAGGCGAAGAGGTTTTCGAGGGCCAGCGCAATCTGGGGCGTGAGGGCCAGCACGGTGGCCAGGTCTTCGGGCCGGAAAGCATCGGGGCGGGCGGCCGAGAGCGTGAGCACCGCCGCGCCGTCGGGCCGCTGCCAGATGGGGGCCACCAGCAGGGCGCGGGTGTGGTAGTGCTCGTACACGTAGCGCAGGCGCGGGTAGCGCACGGCCAGGGCCTTAAACTCGGGGCCGGAGTAGATGGCAGCGGCTTGCATCAGCGCGGTGTTTTGCTGGTGGATGCCAGCCTCGTTGGCCAGGATTTCGTCTTTGTCGCGGTCGGGGCCCAGGGCTGCGAGCGGAGCCCTGGGGCCGGTGCGCGAGAACTCGGCAAAGGCCTGAAACGCCGGCCCCTGCCCCGCCCGCTGCACCCGAATACCAAAGTATTCGAACGACACCACCTGGCTCAGCGCCTCGGCCACGGCCCGAAACAGCGGCTCGCGCCGCTTGATGCTGAGCAGCGCGTTGGTGATGTTGAGCTGCAGGGTGCGCTCCTGCTCGCGGCGGGCTACTTCCTCAAAAGCCAGGGTGTTGGCCACGGCTACGGCGATGAGGGAACCGATTTTTTCCAGCAGCTTTTCGTCGTCGGCCGACAAGTCGGGCTTGCGGCGCGAGGCCAGCAGGAGAAACCCCGTGAGGTGGCCGCCGGTGCTCAGCGGCACGGCCGTGAGCTGCACGATATCGAGCCGCTTCATGCGGATAAAAGGCTCATAATCGGGGTACTGCCCCATGTAGCCGAGCAGCGTGAGCTGCTGCACGCGCGGGTCGGCCACCAGCTGCTCAATCGGTGAGCCGGCGATGGGCGAGAAGGCATTGGGGAGGCCGGGCTGGGCCGGCGGCACTTCTTCCTCACCGTAGTAATCGCGCAGAAAAATTCGCTTGTTCTTCAGCTCCGCATCGAAAACGTTGATGCCGATAAGGTCGAAGGGAAAGATGAGGCGCAGCTTCGTCGTCACGATTTTGAAGAGCGAATGCTTGTCGCGAACCGTAGCAATGGCCTCGTTGATATGCAGCAGCAGGGTTTCGTCTTGGTTGGGCATGGTCTTCTTCTTCTGCAAGTCAGCACGGCAGTCTGCCCGGTGATTTCCTGAAATATCAGGACTGCATTATGAGCAATTCCTATTATTTGAGGAAAACAGCAGGCCGGTGGATATGTTCAGCGTGGTCTGAACTTGGCTGTAAACGGCTTTAGAATGCCTGGAGCGCGGTTTTCGCGCAATCTGCATAGTGCCCGGACCCCTGGCACAGCTTTCGGTAAGGGGCAGCTCGGTTCAACTCTGCTTTTCTCTATGTTCTCTCGCTTTTCTTCCCCGGCTGTTGCGGCAGTTGCCCTGGTGCTGCTGGGTGCTGGTGCGGCTCAGGCGCAAACCGCGCCGGGTATCGATGTCATTTCCGACTCGCTGACGCTGGATGGCACCGTGCGCTCGGTGCTGGATGCCAATCCGGCCATCACCACGCTCGATGAGCTGGCCAACGCCGCCACCGGCCGGCTGGCGCAGACCCGCACCGGGTTTTTGCCGCAGGTAACGGGCACGGCCACCTACACCCGCATCGACCCCGTGGTGCAGATACCGCTGGGCGGCGAGTCGTTTCAGATTGCGCCCAATAATAATTACGACGCCCACATCACGGCGCAGTACCTGCTGCTGGACTTCGGCAAGAGCGACGCAACCGTGAAGCTGGCCGCAGCGCAGGTGCAAACGGCCAAAGACAACGTGACCGTGAGCCGCCGCGACCTGGCCTTCAACGCGGCGCAGGTGTACTACAACATCCTGTTTATGCGCGAAAGCATTAAGGTGCAGGACGCTCAGATTGTGTCGCTGCAGGCCCACCGCAACGAAATGCAGAAGCGCGTGGAAGGCGGCGTGAGCACCAGGTTTGACGTGACCACCACCGACGTGCGCATCACCCAGGCCCAGAATACCCGCATCGACCTGCAAAACCAGCTGCGCAACCAGCAGGTGCAGCTGGCCCGGCTGCTGCACAAGCCCAGCCAGGCCGACCTGCCCGTGAAGGGCCAGCTGGCTTTCCAGCCCCAGGCCGTGGACGTGAACGCGGAGCTGGCCAAGGCCTACGAAAACCGCCCCGAAATCAAGCTGGCGCGCGATGCCGAGACGTCGGCCACGCTCCAGCAGCATCTCATCGAGCGCAGCAACATGCCCAGCCTGGGCGTGGGCGCGCAGGTGGGCGCCAGAAACGGCTACCTGCCCAACCTCAACCAAATCCGCCCCAATACGGTGGGCGTGGTGCAGCTCTCGGTGCCGATTTTCGACGGCCACAAGAACAAGAACCAGCGCGTGGAAGCCCTGGCCAACTCGCGCAGCGCCGTGGCCCGCACCCAGGATACGCAGGAGCAAATCCGCGCCGACGTGCGCCAGGCCGCGAACAACCTGGAATTCAGCCAGGCCCGCTACGATAATTCGCAGCTGCAAATAGCCCAGGCCGCCGATGCCCTCACCCGCGCCCGGGGCCGCTACCGCTACGGCGTGGGCCAGAACCTCGACGTGCTCGACGCCGAAACCCAGCTCGCCCAGGCCCGCCTGGCCCGCGCCCAGGCCATGTACAACTACACCCTCGGCCAGTACCAACTCAAGCGCGCCACCGGCGAGGTTATCTGGAAATGAGTGAAGGAGTGAATGGGCGAATGAGTAAATGTTTCGCGTTCGCTCCCTTCCTACTCCCAGTACTCCTCATTTGCTCATTCACTCCTTCACCCATTCACCCATTGAAAAGCATCCTCTGTCCGCTTGATTTCTCGGCTGCATCGGCGGGGCTGGTGGCCTACGCGGCGGCGCTGGCCGTGGCTACCGGGGCCGAGCTGCGCCTGCTGCACGTGTGCGAGCCGCGGGAAGACCCCAGCGGCCAGCAGCCTGATGCCCAGGTTTTTGGCTCGTGCAAAGACCGGATGCAGGCCTTTCGCGCGTCGGCTGAGCAGGCCGGTGTGGCCCGCGTGCACACGGGCATGGTGCGCGGCGAGGCCGCCCCGGAAATCGTGGCCGAAGCCAGCCGCCAACAAGCCGACCTGATTATTATCGGCGCGCACGGCCAAACGGGCCTCACCCGCTTTCTGATGGGCAATACCGCCGAAATCGTACTGCGCACCGCTCACTGCGCTACCATGCTGGTGCGCGACGCTTTGCCTAATGAAGAATGAGGAATTGGCCGTTTGGGTCGCTTCATTCCAACAGTTCTCCGTTCTCCCCCTTTGTCTTCGTAATTCTTCATTCTTACTTCCTCATTCTTAATTTAATTAAGATGGCCCAGACCGAAACGCCCCCCGACGTGCAAAACACTCCTGCTCCTTACCCCCACGCCGCCACCACTGAGGGCGAGCCGATGGAGGAGCCCAAGCGTCGCAATCCGCTTTTTTTCATTGTGCTGATGGTGGTGCTGCTGGCCGGCGGCTACTACGGCTGGACGCGCTACCAGTTTGCCAAAGCCCACGAAAGCACCGACGACGCCCAGGTAGAAGGCGACGTATTCCCGATTCTACCGCGTGTGGGCGGCCCGGTGCTTGAGGTGAAAGTGGTAGATAACCAGCCCGTGAAAAAAGGCGACGTGCTGGCCACCCTCGACCCCGCCGACTTCCAGCAGCGCGTAAATGCCGCCGAGGCCGCCCTGGCCGCCGCCCAGGCGCAGGTAGCCGCCGCCCGCGCCGGCGTGGCCACCGCCCAGGCCAGCGTGCGCACTGCCCAAACCGGCATTGGCGTGAGTGAGGCCAACCAGGCCAAGCTCCAGAAAGACCTGAAACGCAGCACATTCCTGCGTCAGCAAGACATCATCCCGCAGAGTGAGTACGATGCCGTGCAGGCCAACCTGCGCGCCACCAGCGCCCAGCGCGCCACCGCCACCGACCAGGTGAGCGTGGCCCGCCAGCAGGTATTGGCCGCTCAGCAGCAAATCAACGTGGCCCAGGCCGTGGTGAAACAGCGCCAGGCCGACCTTGAGAATGCCAAACTGCAGCTGAGCTACACCACGCTGCTGGCCCCCGGCAACGGCACGGTGAGCAAGAAAAACGTGCAGCCCGGCCAGGTGGTGGCCCCCGGCCAGCAGCTCATGGGTCTGGTGTCGAGTAACAAAACCTGGGTCATTGCCAACTTCAAGGAAACCCAGCTGGAGGACATGAAAGTGGGCCAGCCCGTGAAGCTGGAAGTGGATGCCTACCCTCATCAGGAGTTTCGGGGCCACATCGAGTCACTCTCGGCCGCTACCGGGTCCCGCTTCGCCCTGCTGCCCCCCGACAACGCCAGCGGCAACTTCGTGAAAGTGACCCAGCGCGTCCCCGTGAAAATCGTGCTCGATAATGTCGATGCCCAGCACCCGCTACGCGCCGGCATGAGCGTGAATGCGGTGGTGAGAGTTCAATGAGTGAATGAGTAAATGAGTGGCTGAGTGAATGCTGTTTGATAATTCACTCAGCCACTCAGCCACTCATTCATTTCCCGGAATAAGACTTGCGGGCGGTGGCGAGTATTGATACAATTTCCAGGTACTCCTGCTCCAGGCTTTCCAATTTTGATTTGGGGAAGATTTCGGAATCGCCGAGCAACTCCAGCCACAGCTGGGTTTCATCGGCTTCTTCCACGCAAATACACAGTTTGGCATACCACTCTGCCCCCGAACGGCCCCGACAGGCGGCCCGGTAGTTTGCGGCCACCGATGTTGCGGAGCGTAACAGCTGCTTGCCTATTACTTCGGCTTCACCTGTTTTTGGCAATTGTTGATACAGACGAATTACCCGTAACGCTGCTGTTTTCGTGCGTGCCCGAAATGCTTCAACAAAAGCTGATTTAGAGTCCATCACTATTTTTTTAACCCGAATGAGAAGCAAGCCGCTAAGCTACTTCACTCATTCGCTCATTCGCTCATTCACCGATGGAAACCGGATTTACCAAGTGGATTATCGTTATCACGGTCGTCCTCTGCGTCCTGCTGGAGCTCATTGACACCAGCATCGTGAACGTGGCCCTGACCCAGATGATGGGCAACCTCTCGGCCACGCAGCAGGAAGTGACCTGGGTGGTGGCCGCCTACGGCATCGCCAACGTGATTGTGATTCCGATGACCGGCTTCCTGGCCGAGCAGTTTGGGCGGCGCAACTACTTTTTCGTGTCGGTGGTCATTTTCACCCTGGCGTCCATCGCCTGCGGGCAGAGCACCAATATCTGGGAGCTGGTGGCGTTTCGCTTCATTCAGGGCATCGGGGGCGGCGCTTTGATGGCTACCTCGCAGGCTATTTTGATTGACACCTTTCCGCCCCGGCAGCTGCCGCTGGGGCAGGCGTTGTTTGGCATGGGCATCATTATCGGGCCCACCATCGGCCCCACGCTGGGCGGCTACATCGTGGACAGCAACCTGGGCTGGCCCTGGATTTTCTACGTGAACGTGCCGGTGGGCATCCTGGCGGCCATCTTCACCCTGCTGTTCATCCGCGACCCGGAGCGCATCAAAAACGCCATTCCCCGGCCCCTGCGCGAGATTGACTGGGCCGGCATTGGCCTGCTGATTCTGGGCGTGGGCTCGCTGCAGCTGGTGCTGGAGCAGGGCGAAAGCGAGGACTGGTTCGAAAGCGCCTATATCAACACGTTCGTGGTGTTTGCAGCCGTTGGCATCGTCGGTTTCATCTGGCGCGAGCTCACGGCCGACAAGCCCATCGTGGACCTGCGGGTGCTGGGCAAGAGCCGCAACCTGGCGGTGGGTGCGTTCCTGTCGTTCGTGCTTGGCTTCGGGCTGTTCGCGTCGGTGTTTGTGTTCCCCATCTTCACGCAGCGTATTCTGGGTTTCACGGCGGCCCAAACTGGTTTTTTGCTGCTGCCGGGAGCTTTGGCCTCGGGCTTTATGATGCCTGTTATCGGCAAGGCCCTGCAAGCGGGCGTGCCCCAGAAATACATGATTCCGGCGGGCTTCACCATCTTCTTCCTCTTCACGTTCTGGATGTCGGCCCGCATTTCGCCTACCGCCGGCGAGGGTGACTTCTTCTGGCCCCTCATGGTGCGGGGCGTGGGCCTGGGCCTCATTTTCCTGCCCATCACCACCATGAGTCTGGCCGGCCTGCAGGGCAAGGATGCGGGCCAGGCGGCGGGCATCACCGGCATGATTCGCCAGCTCGGCGGCTCTTTTGGCGTGGCCATCGTGGGCACGTACCTGGAACGCAACATTGCCATCAACCGGGTGGGCCTGCTGCCCAATATCTCGCTCTACAACCCCGAAACCGTGCAGCGCATCCAGGCCTTCACCCAGAACTTCGTGAACAAAGGCTTCCCCCCGGAGCAGGCCCGCCAGCAGGCCTACGCCGCCCTCGAAGGCATTCTGATGAAACAGGTTTCCATCATCACCTACTCGCAGGTATTTTCGGCGCTCGGCTTCTTCTTTATCGCCTGCCTGCCGCTCATTTTCCTCATCAAGCGCAACAAGCCCGGCGCGAAAATGGACCTGAACGCCGCGCACTAAAGAGTGACTGAGTGAGGGAGTGACTGAGTGATGTTCAAAATACGTTACGCTTTTGAACATCACTCTCTCACTCTCTCACTCAGTCACTCTTCACTCAGTCACTCCCTCCCTCAGTCACTCTTTACTGGTACTGAATGTAGAGCGGCGACGGCACGAGGGCAATGACCTCGGCGGGCGTCATGATGTGGTGGGGCTTGGGCCGGGCATCGTACTCGTAAAACAGCTTGAAGCCGGTGAACTGCACGGGCTCTTTCACGATGTAGTCGTGGTAGGAATCTTTCTTGAGCGTGGGCTCGCCGTGGCCGTCCATGTGCATCACAATCTGCACGCGGGGGTCGAGCTTGATGTTTTTGTAGTTGGTAATCATCTTCCGGGTGAAGCGGTGCACCGTCAGCACCTTGGGCGGGAGCTTGTTCTCGCTCACGATGCGGGCCAGGAAGTTCACCGTGAAGTTCACGTCCTTGGCATCGAGGGTGCCGATGCGCTGGTTGGGGCGCACGCCGGGCATGGTAGAAAGCGAGAATTCGGGGTCGATACCCAGGTGAACGATGGGGTCTTTGAGGTACTGCTCCAGCTTGGGCAGCTCGGCCTGCAGGGTGCTGTGCCCGGGCTGCACATCCAGAAACAGAATGCACTTGTGCTCCTTGGCCCAGCTGATAACTTCTTCGATGGTGGCCTTGGAGTTCATCAGGCGCCACTTGCCGTCTTTGCCGGGCGTGCCCTGGGCCGTGATGGTGACGTTGTGCAGCGCCGGCTGCACGCCCCGGCTGGGGTCGGCGGCTTCCCACTCTTTGATAACACCGGCAAACTTGCGGAACATCTGCTCCTTGGGCTCGCGGCCCAGAATGCCCATGCCCTTCGAGCGAATGTTGCCATAGAAAGCCACAATGCGGCGGCCCGGCAGGATAGCACCCGGCAACGCGCCGCTTTTGCGCACGATGGAGTCGGCCCGTAGCGAGTCGCGGCGCATGGCCAGGGCCTTCAGCTTGATGGTATCGATGGGCGCGGGCTTGGCGGCCACCTCCCCTTCGGCGGCGGTGCCGGCAGCGGCGGTTTCGCCCTCGGCGGGGCGGGTGGAACAGGCGGAGAAGCCGGCGGCGGCCAGCAGGCTGAGCGAAGCAGCCACCACGGCGCGGCGCGGCAGGAAGGAAATCAACACTGAATAAAAACGAGTTAGAAGGCCAATACGAACCGCAAGTTAGCCCTTTTCGGGCGGTTGCTCTCCGGCTAAACCTAGAAAATCCCCAGCAATAGCTAAAGCTTCTCGGACAATTTCTGCAAGCAACCAGCCGAAATCGGCCCCACGACCCAGCCGGCAGGCAGAATAAAATCAGGCTGTTTCAACCCAGCCGCTGAGGCCTGTACGTGCTGCGCCTCACGCCGCCCACCGGCCCGGCCACCAGCCGCCGGGTGGTGCGCGAGTAACTCCTGCTACCCTTCCTTCCTTTTCCACTTTCCACTTGCAAAATCGGGGCTGCTCCACGGAGCGGCCCCGATTTTTTGCTTTTCAGGGCTGGCCGTTGGTCGATGTTGCGGAGGGCTTAATCAGGAAAATCAGGACGTTAATCTGAAAGCCGGAAGAATCCGGCGTTGGCTTCTGCCGACCGGCTGGTGGTTTGGCACGGTTTTGTAATACCATCCCTCATCGGCCCAATAGCCGGGCCGGGACTCCGGCCTCCGAGGGCCGGTTTCTTTCACTCGCTCCAACCAGTTCTGGTTATGAAAATTTCACGCCTTTCGGGCGGCCTGGCCGCGGCTTGCCTATTGATTTCTGCAGTGGCGACCACCGCTTCGGCCCAGGTTGCCCGTGATGCCTATGGCAACCCCAAAGCTGCACCCTCGCCCCGGGCTTCGGCTCCGGTGCGCCGCTCGCCAGGGTATAATAAGCCCGCTTATTCTTCGCCCAGCAGCAGCGGCAGCGCTTCGGGCGTGCGCTTCGGCTTTCGGGGCGGCCTGAACCTGGCCGACGTGCAGGGCGATGCCGTGAAGAGCTTCACCACCCTGGCCGGCTACGCTCCCGATGGTGCCATCACCCGCGAGCTGCGCCCCGGCTTCTTCGCCGGCCTGTACGCCACGCTGCCCATTGGGCCTGGCTTCGCCATCGAGCCCGGCATCAGCTACTCCGAAAAAGGCACCGTGCTCCGGGGCACGCTGCCCTTCCCGGCCCTCGATTTTCTGAATACGCAGGTGACGGGCACGGCCCGCCTGGCTTATGTCGATGTGCCGGTGCTGGCCAAGGTGTTCATCACGCCGGGCTTCTACCTCTACGCGGGTCCGCAGGTCTCGTTCCTGGTCAGCGGCAAGGCCCGGGTGGAAGCCGGAGCGCTGGGTTTTTCGGCCTACAGGCAGGATTTCGACATCTCAAACCAGCTGCGCAAAGTTGACTTTGCCGCCGTGGCGGGCCTGGGCTACCAGTTCGAAAACGGCCTGGGCCTGAGCGCCGGCTACGACTACGGCCTCACCTCGCTCGACACCGACAACCGCTTCGACGCCCAGAACCGGGTAATCAAAGTCGGCCTGAACTACTCCTTCTAAATTATTTAAGCCGATTACCGGCCATTCTATCCCACTATCCAAGTTCGTTTATTGCTCGGGTAATTATCCGAAATAGGTTATCGAAAACGCCCCACCGCTAGTACGGTGGGGCGTTTCTGGTTTGTAGCGCGGACTGTGTAGTCCGCGCTACGCCCCTACCGCACGCCTACGGTGCCGGTGCCGCTCAGGCCTTCAGCAAGCCTTACCAACCTAACCAGCTCGGCCCGGTAGCCGTCGGCGTCGGCACCCCGGGCCCCGTCGGCCAGTTTTTCGGTGGCGGCCCAGGTGGCGGTGCCGCGCTGCTCGCTCTGGCGCAGCAGCATGCCGAACTGGGCCACGGCGGCGGCAAAGCGGAAGTCGGGCGTGGCTTTTTCAATGCTGGTGGGCGCGCCGGCCAGGCCTTGGCTGAGGAGCTTGCTGCTGCTGCCCTGCGGCTCTTTGTAGCGCAGCTTCACGGTTAAAACTTCGTTTTGAGTGACTGGGTGAGGGAGTGACTGCGTGTTATTGGGCTGGTATTTCAGGTTATCGATAAGCGGCTGGGCGCTGCCCACGGGCACTATTTCGTAGAGGGCCGTCACGGTGTGGCCCGCCCCAAGCTCGCCGGCATCCTTGCGGTCGTTGTTGAAATCCTCGGCTTCGAGCAACCGGTTTTCGTAGCCCACGAGGCGGTAGTTGGCCACGCGGGCGGGGTTGAACTCGATTTGCAGCTTCACGTCTTTGGCCACGGTGAAGAGCGTGCCGCCGAACTGCGCCACCAGCACCCGGCCGGCCTCGTCGAGGTTGTCGAGGTAGGCGTAGTTGCCGTTGCCTTTGTCGGCCAGGGTTTCCATGCGCGAGTCGCGCAGGTTGCCGCGCCCGCAGCCCAGCACCGTGAGGAAGACGCCGCTTTCGCGCTGGTCCACAATCAATTGCTCCAGCGCCGCATCCGAGCTTTCGCCCACGTTAAAATCGCCGTCCGAGGCCAGAATCACGCGGTTGTTGCCTTCCTTGTTGAAGCTCTGACGAGCCGTGGAATAGGCCAGGCGCAGGCCCGCGCCGCCGGCCGTGGAGCCGCCGGCCTGCAGCCGGTCGATGGCATCGAGGATGACCTGGGGCTGCGAGCCGGGCGTGGGCGGCAGCACGAGGCCGGCCGCGCCGGCGTACACCACCAGCGCCACGTGGTCCTGGGGGCGCAGCTGTTTCACCAGCAGCCGGAGCCCAGCCTGCACCAGCGGCAGGCGGTCGGGGCCCATCATCGAGCCCGACACATCGACCAGGAATACGAGGTTGGCGGGCGGCAGCTTGGCGGTTTCAATTTTCCGGGCCTGAATGCCGATGCGGGCCAGCTGGTGGGCCGGGTTCCAGGGGCAGGCCGCCAGCTCGGTGCTGATGCGCACGGGGTCGGGCGAAGCGGCGGGCGGCGCGGCGTAGTCGTAGCGGAAGTAGTTCAGCATTTCCTCCACCCGCACGGCATCGCGCGGGGGCAGCTGGCCTTCGTTGAGAAAGCGGCGCACGTTGGCGTACGAGGCATTATCCACATCGAGGGCAAACGTGCTGAGGGGCGTTTTCTTCGCTTCGAAAAACGCGTTTTCCCTGACGTGGGCGTAGGTATCGCCGGCCCCGGCCTCTTCGCGGGCGGGGTAGGGAACGTAGCTTTTATCGGCCGCCGGCGCAGAATAGCCGTATTGAGCGGCCTGCCTGGCCTTGCCTCCCCGAAGCGCCGCAGCCCCCCGAATCAGCACGCCCGACACCCGGCCCTGCATGCCTGTCACCACCACCTCGCTCAGCTGTTTGGCATCGATAACTAAGCTCACGTTGAGGACGCGGGCCGGCCCCACGGCCCGCTCCACCGTCACGTAGCCGACGCTGGAAAACACCAGTATGGCCTTGGGCGCATTGGGCATTAGCAGGGCATAGGCGCCATTGTTATCGGTCGAAACGCCGATGGTGGTGCCCTTGATGAGGACGGTGACACCGGGCAGCGGCTGGCCGGTGCCTTGCTCGCGCACCACGCCGCGCACCTCGTGGTTGCGCACCGTATCGGTTGGAACGGGGATGGCGGTGGGGGCGCGTTGAGCAAAAGCAGGGCTGGCCGGGGCCAGCAGCACAAGCAGCACTGGAAGCAGGAGGTTTTTCATGGCACACAGGGATTAGGTGAATACCTTGCTGATGCCACCTGACCGGGCAATTGCACACGCCCCCCCCCGCTTTTAGCCAGCCTCCCCCACCAGCTGCCACCAAGGCCACATTTTGAGCGCTAATTCCCAAGAAGTTAAATTCTTTGAGAAATCTTCACCCTACATTCATCAATAGTGGACTGCGTTGCTACATTTGGACTTCATTTTGTTATGTCTCCATTTTTTCTCACTCAAATTCCCACTCCCGATTATGAATAAGCGTTTCGTTGGCTTCGGCCTGCTCCTCATCTTCAGCCTGCTGCTGGCCGTTGTGCCCGCCCGCGCCGCTGGCAACCCCGATGCCGTGCTCGGCGTGTGGAAAAATGGCGAAGGCACGGGTATGATTCAGATTTTCAAGAAGGCCGATAAGTACTACGGCCGCCTGGTGTGGCTGAAAGTGGCCAATACGCCCGCCGGTACGCCCCGCACCGACGTGAACAACCCGGACGAAGCCAAGCGCAAAACCCCCCTGAAGGGCCTCGAAAACATGCGCGAATTCACCTTTTCGGGCGACAACAAGTGGGAAGGCGGCAAGATTTACGACCCCAAAAACGGCAGCGACTACAGCTGCGAAATGACGCTCGTAGATGCCAACACCCTGGAAGTACGCGGCTTCATCGGCGTATCGCTCTTCGGACGTACCGACGTGTGGAAGCGCCAGATGATGAAAAAGTAACCCTTCGGATTGAGGAGCAATAAGCTGACTGCCGGCCCATACGCCCACTTTCAGCTTGTTGCTCCTCGCTCCGGTAGCGGGCAGCCTGCGCCGGCTTTATTCCTGTTTTTCGATTTCTAATTCTTATCAATGAATTCATTCTACACCTTACTTGTCGGCGGCTTATTACTAAGCATCGGGGCCCGGGCCCAAACAGTGCCGGCCGACACCAGCCGCCGCGCTGCCCCCGCCGCCGAAGAGAACTTCGACGCTTTTGGCGATGCCGCCGCCGATGCCAGCATGAGCTACAACACCCAGAAAGTGCTCTACCTGACGCCGACGAAGCTTATTTCGGTTGGCTACGAGGCGCAGCTGCCCTTCGACCTCACCACCACCGGCCCCACCACGGCCGCTGGCGGCGGCACCACGGCCGAAACCAGAGTTGACGCGGCCCGGGGCATTCGCCTGGCGCTCAATGCGCCAGTGGTTTCGCGCACCGATTTTATTTTCAACGTGGGCCTCACTTACTGGAACACGGGCCTCAACCTGGCTAACCCCGAGCGCTCGCCCTTTTTCGACAAGCTGAAGGATGGCCTGCGTACCACGGGCGTGAACACCACCATCTTCAACCCCTTCGACAACAAGCACTTCCTGCTGCTACAGTTCAACCTGGATGCCAACGGCAACTACCGCAACCTGGGCGACCTGAAAAGCGAGCATTTCACCTTCAGCGGCACGGCTATTTATGGCTGGAAGCCCAACGACAACCTGCAGTGGGGCCTGGGCCTGACGCGCACCTATCGCGCGGGCCAGCTGCTCTACATTCCGGTGCTGCTCTACAACCGCACTTTTTCGCCGCAATGGGGCTGTGAGGTGGTATTTCCGGCCCGGGCCGAGCTGCGCCGCAACTTCGGCACGACGTCGCTGATTAAAATCGGCTACGAGCTGGAAGGCAACGCGTACTACCTGGGCCGCATCGGCAACGACAACGTGTACCTGCGCCGGGGCGAGCTGAAACCGCGCGTTACCTATGAGCGCAAACTCGCGGGCTTCGTGTGGGTATCGGCCCAGGCGGGCTTGCGCTACAACTACCGCAACGACGCGTTTCGCAACCAGGATGTGACCGGCGAGCGCGAAAGCACCCTCGGCTCGGAGCCCTCGCTTTTCAAAAACACGCTCACCAACCCGCTCTACTTCAACCTGAGCCTGAACCTGGTTAGCCCATAAATCGGGCTGCGGCCTGAGCAGCACTTCGGTGGCTGCCCAAGCCGCTGACCTACCACTTGCGACTGCCCCGGCAGCGCAGAGCCGGCCCCAGGGGCTGCTTCTGCGCTGCCGGGGCTTTTTTTGCGATTTTGAGCTGCTGCCGGTCAGCGCGCACCTACGGCGTTTCGGCCCCGCCCGCTATCTTAACGACCCCAAAGCTGCTCCCGCTGCCATGTTTTTCCGCCGCTCGCCGTCGCCCGCTGCCGCGCCACTCTCCGACCAGGAGCTGCTGGCCCGCTACCGCGCGCACGGCGACGTGGCCGACCTCGGCCGGCTCTACGACCGGTACCTGCCCGAGGCTTTCGCTGTAGCCCGCCGTTACCTGGCCCCGCCCTACGAAGATGCCCAGGATGCCGCCATGCAGTTGTTCGAGCATCTGGTGAAAGTGCTGCGCACCCACGCGCCCGACAATTTTCCGGCCTGGCTGCACACCACGGCCCGCAACTATTGCCTGATGCAGCTGCGGGCCCGCAAGCGCGCCGGCCCCAGCGCCGGGCCGCTCATTCTCAGCTTTCCCGATGCAGCCGATGTGGAATCGGCAGCCGCCCGGCATCTGCCGAACGAAGGCGCGGCTACCGAAGAAGCCGAAGCCGCCGAGCTGCGCCTGCAAAGCGTGGAGGCGGCGCTGGCCCAGCTGCCCCCGGCCCAGCGCCGCTGCCTCGAATTATTTTACCTCGAAAAGAAGTGCTACCGCGACATCGCCGCCGAAACCGGCCTGGAGCTGAACTTGGTCCGCAGCCACTTGCAGAACGGCAAGCGCATGCTGCGGCGCCAGCTGGAACCGCCCGCGCCGCCCGCAGCTGCTTCGCTCCCGCCACTTCCCACTTCCGATAAAAGCCCCATTCATGTCGCCCGCTGATTCGCCTTTTGCCCAGCTGCCCGCCCCCGGTCCGCACCCGGCCACGGCCGAGCTGCGCGCCTACGCGGCCGGCAGGCTCGGCCCCGAGGATGAGCACCGCATCGAAGCCCACACCCTCGATTGCGAGCGCTGCGCCGATGTGGTGGCCGGCTTCGCGATGACCGACCCGGCCACGACCGACCAGGCCGTAGCCGACCTACGCACCCGCCTGCAAGCCCGTGTGGGCCCGGCCGAACCCGTGCCCGTGGCGGGTGGCTGGGCCTGGCCGCGCATTGCGGCGGCGGCGGCGCTGCTGGGCGCGGTAGCCAGCGGCATCTGGAGCTGGGAGCATTATGCGCCAGCCCCCTCCACCGCCCGCCTCGAAACGACGTCACCGGTAGCTCCCGCTCCGAGCACCATACCAAGTGGCTCGCCTACGCCCGCCCAAATACCTGAAATAGCGGCTGCTGAAGTTCCAGCGGCTACGGCAGTGCCTCAAGCAACAGATGCCTTAGTGGCTTCAACAACACCAGCAAGCGCCAGGCCGGCTGATTACGCGGCCGTCATGCAAGCTCCGGTGCCGCGACGGCGGGCCCTTGGCCGGGTAGCCCGGCCGGCCGCTCAGCCGGCTACGGAACCGGCTGACCGTTTCGGTTTCTCAAATCAGGAAAGCGAAATGGCCGCAAACGAGGCCGCCGCGGAAGCCGCTGATATGCCCGTGCCAACAGCGGCCCCGACGGCAGCCAGCTCCGCGGCCGGGGTTGCGCTCCAAAGTGCCCCCGCACTAGTCGAACCAACCGCCGCTGACACGCTGGCGCACGATAATGCAGTCAGGCTGAGCCGGCAGTTCGCCCAGGCCAAATCAGGTATCAACAACCTGGCGGCTGATAACGCGGCGCGCGTGGCGGCCACGCCCATGCCGACGGCTCCGGCCATCAACCCCGCGCCGGTAGGTGGCACGCCGGCTTTCCGCGAGTACCTGCGCCGCGAGGCGGCCGGATTTGAACCCGAGGATGGAGCCTCCCGCCTCAGTGGCTTGGTTCGCCTGCAGTTCACGGTGGGGGCCGATGGCAAGGTGAGCACCCTGAAAGTGCTGCGCGGCCTGCGGGCCGACTACGACGCCGAAGCCCTGCGCATGGTGTGCGAAGGCCCGGCCTGGCAGCCCGGCATTGCCAGCGGCCGCCGCGCCCCGCTGCCGGTGGAGATAACGGTGCCGTTTTAGTGGTTAGTGGTTAGTGGTTAGTGGTTAGTGGTTAGTGGTTAGTGGTCAAGATAAGTTATTGACCACTAACCATTAAATCACAGAGTGGCTCCGGGTTTCAGGGTGCCCTCGTCCACCGATTTCAGGAACTTGACGAGGCCGGTCATGTAGGTTTGCTGGTCGTCGTACATGCTCATGTGGCTGCCCTGGGGGCAGATGAGGGCGTTGCCGCGCTGCACTTTGGTCGCAATCATGCGCATGTGTTCGGGGTCCATGGTGTCGTACTTGCCGCCGATGCTGAGCACGGGCACCGTGAGCCTGGGCAGGTCGGCCACCCGGTCCCAGGTGGTGAGCTTGCCCGAGATACCGAACTCGCTGGGGCCCTGCATGGTCACGTACAGCGACTGATTTATTTTGCCCATCGCGCGGGTTACCGGCTCGGGGTTGGGCACGATGCGGCACAGGTGCTGGGCGTAGAAGTTGGGTTCGAGCAGGCCCATGTAGCGCGGGTTGCTGAAGTCCTTATTAGCTTCGATTTTTCGGATTTCGGCCAGCACTTCCGGCTTCATCTGCTTGGCCAGCACGTCCTGGGCGTATTTGCCGTAGGCGGGGCAGCTCATCATCATGTTCGAGATAATGAGGCCCTTGAGGTGCTGCTGGTACTTGAAGGCGTACTCGGCGGCCAGGATGCCGCCCCAGGAGTGGCCCAACAGGAAAAAGTTGCTGCTGTCCAGCTTCAGGGCCTGGCGCACCTGCTCCACTTCCTCCACGTAGCGCGGCAGGCTCCACATGCTGGTGTCCCGGGGGTTATCGGAGTTGCCGCAGCCCAGCTGGTCGTAGTAAATAAACTCGATGCCTTCTTTCGGCAGGAAGTTCTCCATGCACTCGAAATACTCGTGCGTAGCGCCCGGCCCGCCATTGAGCAGCAGCACTTTGATTTTGGGGTTGTTGCCGAAGCGCTTGGTCCAAACCTTGAACTGGCCCTTGGGTGTGCTGATGGGAATCAGGCGCACGTTGCCGTCCTGCACGCCGGTTTCGGTGTTGGCGAAGTAGGTGGCCGGGGCACTGGCTGAGGCGGGGGCAGTGGCCAGCTCGGTGGCCGTATCCGTGTCGGGCGGCGCGGGCTTGCTGCAGCTAATGAAAAGGGGCATACTGAGCAGCAGGGCCGCCGTCAGGCGCAGGGAGACAAATGGCTTCATGGCAAAACTGAATTAAGTGGCAGCCTCTCAAATGGCTATTTAGAGGAGCAATAACGTCATGCCGGGCGCAGGTTGAGGCGGGGCAAAGCCCGAAAAGAAAGACGACTCAAATAACGGCGGCCTTTCTCCGGCATCCGCCCTCCGAATTGGCCGCTTGGCGGACACCAAAACGCCGCATCGCCTTGAGTGAAGACGATGCGGCGCGTGGAATTATTAGGCAGCTTTTCAGGCAGCCTTAGCCGCTGTAGCCACCGCCGCTGGCGGGCTCGGTGGCGCTGCCGTTTTCGGGCTCGACGGGCGTGGGCAGCTCGGGCTCGGTTTTAATTTCGAGGTGGCTGTAGTCGGGCGCGCCGTTGCCGGCGGGCTGGGGGGCTTCGTTGTAGGTGCGCTCAATGTCGGTCATGTCGAAGTCCTCCACAGGCGTGCCGAAGCTCACCTTGGCCGTGATGCGGTACTCCACAATGCGGTTGTCGCGCACCTTGCAGCTCTGGTCTTTGATGTAGATGCCCGAAATATTGGGCACCGACGTGCTGAGTGACGCCACGGCGCGCTGCAGCGCGTCTTCGAAGCTTTTATCGGACGAGGCCAGGATTTCAATGACTTGTTTGATGGAGGACATGGTGACGGATTGATTTTTTGATGTGCTGAAGTGCTGAAAACTGCGTGGTTTTTATCCACTGGGATACTTCTCCTGTACGGAGGAGGGCATTCGGCGGCTATTTCGGTTGAGATAAAAGCCACCATTCAGCAGTGGCGTACTTTTGCGCCCGTTGCTGGTCCGCATCAGCAACTCAACCCATCCAACCAATCAGCACATCAACAAATGGATTTCCGCACCGAAAAGGATACCATGGGCACCGTGCAGGTGCCTGCTACCGCCTACTGGGGCGCCCAAACGCAGCGCAGCATCGAGAACTTCCCCATTGCCCAGGACATCAACCGGATGCCCAAGGAAATCATCGCTGCCTTCGCCTACCTGAAGAAAGCCGCCGCCCTCACCAACCGCGACGCCGGCGTGCTGACGGCCGAAAAAGCCGAGCTGATTGGCAAGGTCTGCGATGAAATCCTGACCGGAGAGCTGGCCGACTCGTTCCCGCTGGTGGTGTGGCAAACCGGCTCGGGCACGCAGAGCAACATGAACGTGAACGAGGTGATTGCCTACCGCGGCCACGTATTGCAGGGCGGCCAGCTGAGCGACGAAAAGAAAGTGCTGGCCCCCAACGACGACGTGAACAAGAGCCAAAGCTCGAACGACACGTTCCCGACGGCCATGCACATCGCGGCCTACAAAATCCTGATGGAGCTCACCATTCCGGGCATCGAAAAGCTGCGCGACACGCTCAAGGCCAAGAGCCAGAAGTTCATGCACATCGTGAAAATCGGCCGCACCCACCTCATGGATGCCACGCCGCTGACGGTGGGCCAGGAGTTTTCGGGCTACGTGTCGCAGCTCGACCACGGCCTGCGCGCCATCAAGAACACGCTGGCCCACCTGAGCGAGCTGGCCCTGGGCGGCACCGCCGTGGGCACGGGCATCAACACGCCCAAAGGCTACTCCGAGAACGTGGCCAAACACATTGCCGACCTCACCGGCCTGCCCTTCATCACGGCCGAAAACAAGTTTGAAGCCCTGGCTGCTCACGATGCCATCGTGGAAGCCCACGGCGCGCTGAAAACGGTGGCCGCCTCGCTCATGAAAATCGGCAACGACATCCGCCTGCTGGCCTCGGGCCCGCGCGCCGGCATCGGCGAGCTGCACATTCCGGACAACGAGCCCGGCTCGAGCATCATGCCCGGCAAGGTGAACCCCACCCAGTGCGAGGCCATGACCATGGTGGCGGCCCAGGTGATGGGCAATGACGTGGCCATCAACATCGGCGGCATGAGCGGGCACTTCGAGCTGAACGTGTTTAAGCCGGTCATGATTTACAACTTCCTGCACTCGGCCCGCCTCATCGGCGACGTGTGCGTGGCCTTCAACGACAAGTGCGCCGTGGGCATCGAGCCCATTGAAGCCAACATCAAAAAGCACGTCGATTCGTCGCTGATGCTCGTCACGGCCCTCAACCCGCACATCGGCTACTACAAAGCCGCCGAAATTGCCCAGACCGCCCACAAAAACGGCTCGACGCTCAAGGAAACCGCCATCAAGCTCGGCTACATCACGGCGGCGGATTTTGATGAGTGGATGAAGCCCGAGGAAATGGTGGGCGAAATCAAGTAGCTTTCTGTCATCCCAATAGTCGTCTGTCATCCTGAGCTTGCGAAGGACCTTGTCACAATTGAACGACGTGTTCTAGCGTGATAAGGTCCTTCGCTCCGCTCAGGATGACAAACGATTAATTGTTAAGCGCCTACTCCTATTCTGCTATGGATTTTTCCGCCCCCGTCGTCCTCGAAAACAGCCGCGTGCGTCTGCGCCCGCTCGAACTCACCGATTTCGAAGCCCTCAAAGCCGTGGCCTTCGATGCCGAGCTGTGGCGCTACACCCTCACCCGCGCCGACGATGCCGTGAGCCTCGCCGCCTACCTGCGCCAGGCCGTGGAGGCCCGGGAGCAGGGCCAGCGCTACCCCTTCGCCATCATCGACCGGGCCACCGGCGAGCTGGCCGGCAGCACCAGCTACTACCACGTACACGAGGCCGAGCAGCGCCTGAGCATCGGCTACACCTGGGTGGGCAGCAAGTTTCAGCGCTCGGGCCTGAACCGAGCCTGCAAGCACCTGCTGCTCAGCTATGCTTTTGAGGCACTGGGCTGCGAGCGGGTGGAGCTGGAGACGGACTCGCGCAACCAGAAGTCGCGCACGGCCATGGCCCGCATGGGCGCTACCGAGGAAGGCACGTTGCGCCACCACCGCCTCACCCAGGGCGGCCTGCGCCGCGATACCGTCATTTTCAGCATTCTGCGCCCCGAGTGGTCGGGCCTGCGCCAAACGGTTTTTCAGGAATTTGAAGCCCGTGGCTGAGCCCTCGCAACGTACTCCCGACCGCCTGCGCCCGCCCGAGGGCCTGTGGCGGCGGCGCGTGGCTAGTTTCGGCCACGCCGGGCGCGGCGTGTGGTCAGCGCTGCGCTCCGAGGTGCATTTGCGCTTCCACGCGCTGGCCACGGTGATAGTCATTGGGCTGGGGTTTTACTGCGGGATAACGCGCCTGGAATGGGCGCTGGTGGCCATCTCCGTAGCCGGCGTGTGGGCCGCCGAGCTGATGAACACGGCTATTGAGGCGCTCACTGACTTGGCCTCGCCGGCTTACCACCCGCTGGCTGGCAAGGCCAAGGATGTGGCGGCCGGAGCCGTGCTACTGGCGGCTCTGGGGGCACTGTTGGTGGGGGCGCTGGTGTTCGTGCCCCGTTTCATTTGACCAACCCGCATTTTAAAAATGGATTAAAAACCATTGCCTGATGTGGGCGTAAGCCTATTCAAACGCCGTTGAAGTCCAACCCGTACGGTGGTTGGCTGCTAACCCCTAAATGACCATGCGCCTCCTTGTTTTAGCCGCCTCTCTGCTGCTCACCTCCGCCTGCGCCCCGCAGCAAGTAAGCGTGACTACGCCCGCCACGCCGCCCCGAGGGCCCATTGCGGCCGGCACGCCCGCGCCCACCCGGACCAGCACCAACGCCGTGGCCCCCGGGTCTGCCCGCGTGGCCGAATCCGACACCGCGGTTCGCCCAGGCTGGCTGAAGGACCGCATCGCGGCGGTGCTATCGGAGCGTAAGCGCAACCCCATCACACGCATTCTGCGCTATCAGTATGAGGGCAAAGACGTTTACTATGTGTCGGCCCCGTGCTGCGACCAGTATTCGCAGGTGTTCGACACCAAAGGCAAGCTCATTTGCCAGCCCGACGGCGGCATCACGGGCAAGGGCGACGGCCAGTGCCCAGACTTCGAAAAAAACAAATCCAACGAGAAGCTGGTCTGGCAGGACCCGCGGTAACCAATGAGTGAATGGGTGAATGAGTGAATGAGTGAATGAGTGAATGACATTCAGGTGCATTCGTTTTCATTCACTCATTCACCCATTCATTCATTCACTTATTGCCTTATGAATACCCTCGAAAAACTCGGCGCTTTCAACGTGTGGGCCAATACCACCGTACTCAGCCGCCTCGACGAAGTGGCCGCTACCGGCCAGGAAATTCCACCCATCGTGCTGCGCCTGTTCAGTCACGTTCTCAATGCCCAGGCCATCTGGATTTCGCGCATCGGTGGCACCCCCAGCCCCGTGAAGGTGTGGCAGGAGCACGACTTAGCAACCTGCCACCAGCTGCACGCCCAAACCTCCGAACCCCTGCACCAGCTTATGGTGCAGGCCGATGAGACTGAGCTGCACCGCCTGATTTCCTACACCAACTCGCTGGGCGACAAATATGATAGCCTGGTGCACGACATCCTGACCCATGCCGTGGTGCACGCCAGCTACCACCGCGCCCAGGTAGCCACCCGCCTGCGCGACCACGGCCTGGAGCCCGTGAATTCCGACTTCATCACTTACTGCCGCGAATTGAGTGCCCAAGGCGTGCCGCAACTTTAAAATTTCGGAGCACGGCATCTATCCAGCAGATTCACTGAAGTATACAACAGCAAAAAAGGCCGCCCAATGGGCGGCCTTTTTCGTGTGCATTTATAAGCGGAGTTAGTTCAGGGTGGTCACGCGCAGGTCGGTGCGCAGGTCGTTCAGCACAGTCACGTTCGGAACGACCACAGTGCGGTAGGGCGTCTGGCCAACCGGCGCAGCGGTACTCGGGAAATACTCGACCCGGTAGGTGCCGGCCGCCAGGCCGCCAATCTGGTACGCGCCCGAGGCATCGGCCATGGTGCTCACCGTATCGGGGGCCAACAGGCCCGACGTGCGGATGGCCAGAATCTGGGGCCGGGCCGCGGCGGGGTTCACGGTGCCGTACAGGCCGCCACGCAGGTCCTGGGCCACTACCCGAATGACGGGCTTGAGCAGGTACCGCTCCTTTTTGTCGTTGCCGGGGCGCCAGTTGCCGCGCTCCACGATGGACTTGGCCACGTCGAAATCGAGCAGCAGCTGGAAGGTTTCGCGCTGGCGCAGGGTGGCTTTATCGAGCTTAAGCTTGATGCCGGAGCTTTGGCCGCTGGGCGTTTTCAGGTCGTAGCGCAGGCCATCGCGACCGATGACGTAGCTGTCAGGGCCCAGGATGAGGCGGATTTCCTTGAGGTCGCCGGGGGCAAAATCCTCGCTCACCAGCAGGGCCGATTTGCCGTTCACGAATTCAAGCACATTGATTGCCTTGGGAGTGAAGCTCAAGGTTTTCCAGCCGTTCGGGTCGTTCTCCTCCTTCAGGTGTACTTCTACCTGGCGCACGTCCAGCACCACGCTCTGAAAGTCGCCGGGGGCATCCATGAGCCGCACTTCAAGTTTCGAGCTCGTGTTGTCATCGTCGCTTTTCGAGCAGCCAGCCAGGCCCAGCAGGGCGATGGCGGCAAGGGGAAACAGGCGATTGAGCTTCATACAGTTAAGATTAGGTGATTCTGGGATTAATGCAACTATTTAACTACCAACACGGTAATCAGTTGCCCTACTCCAATAATACGGCCAAAGTTGCCGACAGCTTAAGGCTTGGTGGTATCAGCCGGCACGGGGTCTACGGGTTTGGGCTTCGGTTTGGGCTTGTTGAACAGGCTGTTGAAACCCTTTGCCAGCTGTTCCCTGGCCTTGTTAGCGGCATCAATTCGCTGCTGCTGTTTGTCCTTTTCGGCCTGGCGGGCGGCCTCTTCTTCGGTCTGGCCGGCGCGCCGGATGCTGTCTTCGCGGCTCATGGCGCGGGGCTTCACGCCCAGCAGGTCGAGGGCCTTTTGCTTGGCTACGTTGGCTACCAGGGCCTTGCCCTGGTCTTTCATGCTGCCGCTGGTCAGCTTCACCAGCGGGGCCTTCACGGTGCCCCCAATGTTCAGGCCCAGCGTCACGCGGTCGGTGCCCTTGATGTTGCTCACGCCCGTGAGGCGGGTGAGCTGGCTGCTCATAGCCGTGCCGAGGCGGCCGGTGGGCACGTTCAGGGCCGTGATGTAGGCCAGCGCTCCGGTCAGGCTGTTCGAGCCGCCGATGGTCATTTTCACGTCGCCTACCGCCAGGTCGAAGGGCTGCACTACTAGGTTACCATCCACGATGTTGGCTTGGATTTTCTTATCCACCACCAGCAGGGTTTTCAGCTCGGGCAGAGTGGTGAGACTGGCAATCTTAGTCATCACCTCCGACTGATTGATGGCCGCCCGAACCACGTCAAAAACCCCTTTGCCTGATAGAGTGGCCAGGTTCGGGAACATATCCGGCCCCATTTCGCCGCTCACGCTGAAGTTGGTGCCGAACACGCCCTCCACCTGGCTGGCCAGCGGCACCAGTGTCTTAATGGTGTTGAAGGCCGAGAAAGCCTTCTGAAAATTCAGGTCCTTGATGTTCAGCCCGAAGTTGAATTTCGGGTGCGCCAGGTTCTGGCTGCTGTAGCTGCCCGTGGTGCCAAACGTGGCCCCCAGCGTATTGAACGTCATGTTTTTGAGCGTGGCCGTCTGGTCGCGCACCAGCACGGTGCCCTGGGCGTTGGTCAGCTTCAGGTTGTCATAGGTCACGTTGTCGACGCGACTGTTCAGCACCAAATCAAAGAATTTCGGAATCTGCAACACGCCATTGGCCTTGGCCGGGGCCGCGCCGCCGGTGGCCGTGGGCCTGGCCGATACCTCGTCCACCATCCACTCGTTCACGTTGAAATTGCGCGAGTTAACGGTCAGGTTGCCTTTCAGCGACTGCCCCGGCGTGAACAAGTACCCCAGGTAGTTGCTGATGGTGCCCGAAGCCGCGAAATCGGAGCTACCGGCCGTGCCGTTCAGGCTTTGCACCGCAATCTGGTTATTGTTGAAAGTAGCAGTGCCCGAGCTGATTTTCACGCCCTGCGGCAGGTCGGCGCTCTTGTAGGTCACGTTGCTGGCCCGCACCGTGCCGCTGGCCACCACGTTCTGGTAGCGGCCGGCTTCCACGTCGGCCATGTTGCCTTTGGCGGCAATATCGCCGGCCACGCGGCCAGTCACGGTCATGCCTTTCAGCGGGAAAATCTTCGTGATTTTGGTGAGGTCCACCGTGCCGCGCACCTTGGTATCGAACACCGGTTTATCAATATTATGCGCCATCAGGCGGCCTTCCAGCGGCTCGCCCTCCAGCACCATCCGGAACTGCGGCAGATTAATCTGCGTGTCGTTCACCTGGCCCGTCGTGTTCACCACCGTACCGCTCAGGTTGATATTCTCAATGGGAGCCGGAAATTTGGCCGATTTCACAAAGCCGTTGGTGAGGCGAATGGCCGCGTTCACCACCGGCATCCGGGTTTTGGAATAGATGCCCTTGGCCGTGCCGTCCACGAACAGCTGCCCGCGCATGGCCAGGTCCTTCACCGGGTACACTTTCAGGGCTTCGGCCAGGTTCACATTGGCCTTCACGCGGCCGTCCACCTTCATCGGCTCCAATCCGTCGATGGCAATATTGCCGTCCACCGGGTCGGGGCCCAAGTCGAGGTGAAACTGCGGGATGTTGACTTTCAGGTCGTTGGTAACGCCCGTGGGGTTGCTCACCGTCATCTTCAGGTTGATGTTCTTGGCCGCCCGGGGCAGCTCCGGGTAGTGGAACTGGCCGTTGGTCACCACCAGGTTCACGCCGTAGCCGGGCATTTTGGTGTCGTTCTGCACGCCCTTCGCGTAGCCATCAAACGCCACTTTGCCGCTGGTTTCAATGTTTTTGAACTTGTCGTTATACGCACCGGGCACCAGGCTGAGCAGGGTTTTAAAGTCCGTTTCCAGCGCCTTGAAGGTGATGTCGTAGGTAATATCCGTGGCATTGGGCAGCCCAATGGCTCCGGCGAAGCTGAACGGAAAGTCATTGAGGATAAATTTGTTGTCCTTGAACGTGTACAGGCTTTTGTTCAAATCCATGTTCATCGTCACATCGGCATCGAGCTTCTTATCGGTCACGTAGGCCACGTTGTTGTAGGTCATGTCCAGGTCGGTGGCCGTGGTCTGCGATTTCATATCGAACACGTTGCTGGCGAAGTCGCCGCTGCCACTATGGTTCACCCCGCGCGCCTCCATGCGGAAGGGGAGGGTCAGGTCCTCGTAGCGCAGGTGGCCGTCGGTCAGCTTCCAGCCCTTGATGGCCAGGCTTACCTGGCTGGTATCCTGCCCCTGGGCGGCGGCGGCCGAGTCCGAAATCACCACGTCCCAGTTGGCCAGGCCGCTTTTCAGGCGGCGCAGGCTCAGGTCGGGCCGCTCCAGCTCCACGCTGTTAATCTTGATTTCCTCGCCCTTAATCACCGTCATGATGTCCAGACCCACGCGCATATTGGGCAGGTAGGCCAGCGTATCGCGACTGAATGAGTCCAGACCAATCACGCGCAGGTCTTTGATATCCAGCGTCAAATCGGGGAAGGAGCGCAGCACGCTCACCTCGATATTGGCCGGGTCGTACTGCACCTGCGCCCGCACGCGCTGCGCTATCTGCTTGTCGGCCAGGGCCCGCAGCTTGTCTTTGAACAGGAACGGGGCGGCCACGGCCGCCGCCAGCAGCACCACCACAAATACGATAACACCCAACAGAATTTTCCGCATAGCAGGACAAAATGAGTTATTTCAGCCAAAGGTAAAACCAGGGGCTTGCCCCGGTTTTGGCACATCATCAGCACCAAACTGATTGTGAAGCCGCACGGCTGCGCTATTACGACTTACCAAGCAGCCACTGTGGCGCTTGGCTATTAACGCACCACCACCACCAAACTACTCCCGCTATTATAGGAATCCCCACTCAAGGAATTATCAATGGAGAATCGACTTGATAAAATCCTTTTTTAGTTAATTAGATAAATTATAAATTATTAACAAATTATCATAAATAGATTTTTACGCTATATTTGGCTTCGCTTGGCTTTTTTCATTGCCAGGTTGCGGTATAATTGACTGCTTTACCCCTGTTTCCCTGATTCAGCATCCTACAATTACCCGCTACCGGCAATATCCGGGCGGCTTTTGGCTCAAGTAGCGAGGAGGCCACCTGAATTTTTTGGCATTTTCTGCATTATGAATCGTTCTCTTCCCTTTTTGACTTTTTTGCTACTGGCGTTTGCGCACCTGGCGCACGCCCAGGCCGCTACCACGAGCCTTAGCGGCAGTGTGCAATCCGATGAGAACAAGCCCCTGCCCGGCGCTGCTGTCACCGTCATTCATGTTCCATCGGGAGTGCGCCACGCCGCTGCTTCCGACGGTAGCGGGCGGTTCGTCATTCCCAATCTGCCGGTGGGTGGCCCCTATGTGATGCAGGTAGGAGAGGGCGGCTATCGCCCCCAGACAATGGAAAGCATTTTCCTGGAGAATGGCAAAACGGCTCCCTTCACCGTTACCCTCAGCAAGCTCGATGCGGCTGCCAGCAACAATCCCGGCAAAAGCCGGAGTGCCCGGGCCACCAAAACCACCTCCACCGAAGGCCTCGCGGCAGAGAGCGTGGTAGGCGGGCCCATCCTGTTTGCTACTACGACTTCGACCTCCGGCCGAATGTCCCCTGCTGCCCGCAGCGCCACTCCTGCGCGGAGTGTCCCGGCAGCCCGGTTTCAGCCGGTTCCCCAAATCATTCCGGCTCCCGCGCCCGCCCCGCCGCCGCCCGCGAGCGTGCTAGCCCCGGCTCCGGCAGCGCCCTACCGCTACGCCCGCAACAACCGCTACCCCCCGCGCCGCACCAGCCCCCCCGCGCCCGACCCCATCGTGCCGGGCCGCTACGACGCTAAAACCGGCAATTACCTCTACGACACCGGCCAGCCCACCACCCTGAAGCTACCCGGTGGGGCCGTCATCGCGGGCGTGGGCACCAACTCGACCGAGAGCTACCTCCACCGGTTTCTCGATAACGCGGCGGTGCAGGTCGATACCGTGGACCTGACCCGGGGCTGGTTCAACTTCGACCGGGTGTTTTTCAATGCCGGCAAGGCCACCCTCACCGCCGAATCGGTGAGCCAGCTGCGCAATGTGGCCGCGCTGCTGCGCGCCTACCCCAGGGCCCGCGTCAAGCTGGGTGGCTATACCGACAGCACCGGCACCTACAAGGTGAACAAGCTGCTGAGCGATGCCCGCGCCCGCACCGCCTGGGCCAGCCTGGTCGAAATGGGCATCAGCCCCAGCCGCGTTGATGCCCATGGCTACGGTCCGCGCTACTCCATTGCACCGAATACCAGCGAAGAAGGCCGCGCCCAAAACCGCCGCCTGAGCGTGAAAGTGCTCCAGAAATAAGCCCCCGGCAGCCCCGGCTCCGGCGGCTTCGGGTGTATCTTCGCGTAGCCCGCCGCACTAATCCGCGTAGTGGCGGCGTTATCCCGGCCACTATGCCAGTGCTTTACCCTTCGTTGCGCAGCAGAACCCTGCGGCTGGCCCTGGCCGCGGGCCTGTTGCTGAGTGCCGTTTCGGGTGCTCAGGCGCAGGATGTATACTTCTCGCAGCCGTTTGCCACCCGCCTGCACACCAACCCGGCTTTCACGGGGCTGGTCGACGATTACAGTATCACGCTGAGCTACCGCAACCAGCACCCGACCGTAGCGGGCTCCTTCGTGAGCGCCCAGGCCGCCGCCGACGTGCGCCTGACCACGCCCGGCCAGCACCACGCCCTGGGCCTGCTCATCAACCAGGACCGGACCGGGAGCGTGGGCTACACCCGCCTCGAAATCGGGGGCCTCTATGCCTACCACACCCGCCTCACCGAGCGGCTGGCCCTGAGCGGCGGCCTGCGGGCCAGCTACGGCCGCCAACGCGTCGGATATGACAATTTCGTGTTTGGCGACCAGATTCTGGAAGATGGCAGCCTGACCGGCCCTTCGGCCGAAGCGCTGAGCTTTTCGCCCGTTAACTACCTGAGCGTGGGCACCGGAGCCGTGCTATATTCCGAGCAAGGCTGGCTGAGCTTGGCGGGGCAGCACCTCAATCAGCCCAGCCTGGGTTTCCAGCGCCAGAGCCAGCTGCCGATGCTGCTGAGTGCTTCGGGCGGCTATAAGTTTTTCGTAGTCAAGCCCGGAACGGGCGTGGCCACCCGCGAGGTAAGCTATACTCCCGTAGCCGCCTACACCCGGCAGGGCGGCTCGCAGCGCGTCGAAACCGGCCTCTACTTCACCGCTTCACCGGTCACGCTTGGGGCGGTATATCGCAATATTTTTGCTCCGGGCAGCGTTGGTGCTCAGCACGTACTGGCCGTGGTAGCTGGTATTGAGGCCGGCGGCCTGCGCGTGGGCTACAGCTATGATGTGGGCATCAGCCGCTTGAGCGCCGATTTGGGCGGAGCCCATGAACTTACGCTGGCCCTTCGCGCATTTGACCGATTGGAAAACGCCCATCGTCGCCTAAAAAGGCGTGTTTACCCGCTGGCCCCTTGTCCGGCATTCTAATTTTTTGTACTATTGTGTCCTAATTGCCCTAGCTACCCCTCTCCACCCCATACTCATTTTAACTTTGTTATGAAATTAACCAATTATCTACGCTTGGCAGTAGTGGGCCTAGTGGCCTTGGCCAGCTGCGGTAAAAAAGGGCCGCCCACTGCCTCCAAGCCCGGCAAATATTCCTCTACTACGGGTATTGAGTATAACACGGAGAAGGGCATGGCGGTCGCCAACTTCAAGAAGATTCCCGAAGGCCCCGGCCTTGTGTTTATCGAAGGTGGCCGTACGGTACTGGGCTCGCAGGAGGAAGACGTGACTATGTCGCACGACAACATCGAGCGCACGGTGACCATCGCCTCGTTCTACATGGACGAAGCCGAAGTAGCCAACATTCACTGGCTCGAATACCTGCACTTCATTCGCACCGACTCGGCCGAAGAGTTTTACCGCTCGGCCCTGCCTGACACCACGGTGTGGGCGCGCGACCTGTCGTTCAACGACCCCTACGTGACGTATTACCTGCGTTACCCCGGCTTCCGCTACTTCCCCGTGGTGGGCGTGAGCTGGCTGCAGGCCGATGACTATTGCACCTGGCGTACCGCCAAGGTGAACGAGGGTCTGGCTTCCGGAGAAGACAGCAAATCCGGCAAGGGTGGCTTATTCGGCAAGAAGAAAGACAAAGCTGCCGCCGCAGGTGCCGAAGGCACGGCTACGGCTGGCGGGCTGAGCGACGGCAAAGGTGGTCCTTCGATTGAGAAAGGCAACACCCTGCCCAACTACCGCCTCCCCACCGAGGCCGAGTGGGAGTACGCCGCGCAGGCGCTCGTAGGCACCCAGGAAGTGAACAATGAGAACCAGGAAGAGAAGCGTATCTACCCGTGGGATGGCAAGTCGACCCGCAACGCCTACGGCCGCAAGCAGGGTCAGTTCCTGGCTAACTTCAAGCGGGGCCGCGGCGACTACGCCGGCATCGCCGGCAGCCTGAACGACGGGGCCATGATTACCGACTACATCTACTCGTACCCCCCCAACGATTACGGCCTCTACAACATGGCCGGCAACGTGAACGAGTGGGTGCAGGACGTGTACCGCCCCCTCTCATACCAGGATGTGGAAGACCTGAACCCCTTCCGCCGCAACGGCGTGGGCGACCCGGCCGATAAGTACGACAAGAAAGGCTACCAGTCACTGATTGACGACCATGTGCGCGTGTTCAAAGGTGGTTCGTGGCGCGATGTGGCCTACTGGCTCTCGCCCGGCACCCGCCGCTTCATGGCCGAGGATTCGGCCACGGCAACCATCGGTTTCCGCTGCGCGATGATTAACGCCGGCAGCAACAAGTAAAACCGCAGATAGGTAAGATTTTTGGATTACGTAAGATGAAGAAAGCCGCCTTTACCGGGCGGCTTTTTTTATTCGCTGCATTCGAACAGGAGAATCGGATGAGAGAATAGGGCGGCAGAATCAAAAAATATTCTGCCTGAGCTGTGCCCATCCCAGCGCGCAATGAGCAATTCCGCATCTTACTTCATCATTAAATCTCACCTATCTGCGGTCCCTATCTGCGGTCCGCGTAGGCAATGGTGGCGATGCTGACCTCGGCCGCGCCGGCGGCCAGCAGCACCGCGCCGCAGGCTTCGAGGGTGGCCCCGGTAGTGAGCACGTCATCGACCACGAGGATGCGGCGGCCGATGATGAGGGCGGGGTTTTCGACCTCGAATACCGTGGCGACGTTTTCCCAGCGCTGGGCGCGGTTCTTTTTGGTTTGGGTTTTAGTGTTGGTGGTGCGGCGCAGGGCGGTGTTGCTGGCGGGCACTTTCAGTCCCTCGGCGAGGCCGGTGGCGAAGGCGGCGGCCTGGTTGTAGCCGCGCTTGGCCAGCTTGCGCGGGTGCAGCGGCACGGGGATGATGAGGTCGAAATCGGCGGCGATGCCAGCGGCGTGCAGCTCGGCCCCGTAGAGCTGGCCCAGGGCGGTACCCACATCGCGCTGGCCCTGGTACTTGAGCTCGTGCAGCAGGTGCTGCACCCGGCCGTGGCGCACGAAGCGCAAATAGCTCAGGGCGTGGCGCAGGGGCAGCTTGCCCCAGAAGCGGCGGCCCAGCGGGTTCGCATCGGCGGGCAAGAGGTGGAAATCGGTGTAGGGCAGCTCGGCCCGGCAGCCGGTGCAGAGGTGGGTTTCGCCAGTCACCAGCGGCTCGCGGCAGGCCAGGCACAGGCGCGGGTAGATGAGGCCGAGGAAATCGGCCCACAGGGTGCGGAGCATGGCGGTAGAGTGGGGGAGGTGTTTGGGAGTAATTTTGAAGGAGCAATGTAGCTAGTATTGGTTACCATTAGCCGTAAGCACGTCATGCTGAGCGCAGCCGAAGCATCTCGCTCGGAGAAGTAATCATAATTCGCTGAACAGCTGGTTTGCTGCTGCACGCGAGATGCTTCGGCTGCGCTCAGCATGACGTTCATTTTCCTTTGCCTATCCAATCCATAATGTCCCAAGTAACCGAATTCAACGAGTACCGCCAGCGGATGAATGCCACCATTCTGGCGGCTGATAACAAAGTCATCAAGCGGTTTTTCAACCTCGACACCAACACCTACGCGGCCGGCGCGATTGACGTGAAGACCAAGGAAATGCTGGGCCTGGCCTGCTCCATGGTGCTGCGCTGCGACGACTGCATCAAGTACCATGTGGGCAAATGCTTCGAGGAAAAGCTGACCGACGAGGAGATTTACGAGGTGTTTGCCATTGCCAACGTCATCGGTGGCAGCATCGTGATTCCGCACTTCCGCCGGGCGGTGGAGTACTGGGAAATCCTGAAATCGGAAGCTGGCAGCGCGGCGCAGGGCGCGGAGCAGGCGGCACTGGCGGCCCACAAGGCCGCGCACGGCACCGAACCAACGGTATGAGCGACAAACTGACGACCGCCGAACACGAGCATCCCGAAGCGGAAGCCGATTTCGAAGCCCGCTGGGAAATTCTGATGGTGGAAATGGAGGCCCGCTTCGGCAAGCGCCCCGACCTGAACGCGATGCTGCTGCTTATCGGCATTCAGGAGCTGAACCAGGGCATCACCACCTTCACCAAGGAGCAGAAGCAGGACCTGATGCACATTGCCACCTGCCGCCTCTTCAGCCTGAGCGGCCACTACGCGCTGGAACGCGTGGACGAGGATGGCTGGCCGCACTACAAGCTGCTGCGCCCCGTGCCCTTCGCCAACCTGAAGGAGCAGGAGCGCATGCTGAGATGGCATGCGCTGGAATATTTCGCGCTGGACCCGGGGGATGACCTGTGATTCAGAACGTCATGCTGAGCGTAGCGAAGCATCTCTACCGCATTAGTAACTAATTACTTGCGCGGTAGAGATGCTTCGGCTGCGCTCAGCATGACGTTCTTGTTTTATTTAGATGAACAATGAAAATCGTTTCTTACAACGTCAACGGCCTGCGCTCGGCCCTGAGCAAAGGCCTGCTGGATTGGGTGGCCGAAGCCGCGCCCGACGTGCTGTGCCTGCAGGAAATCAAGGCCGGCCGCGAGGCTCTGGACGTATCGGGGTTTGAGGCGCTGGGCTACCATGCCTACCTGCACCCGGCCCTGAAGCCGGGCTACAGCGGCGTGGCCATCTTCTCGAAAGTGGAGCCCACGGCCGTGGTGCATGGCTGCGGCCAAAGCTGCTACGACGACGAAGGCCGGGTATTACGGCTGGATTTTGAGAACGTGTCGGTGCTGAACACCTACATGCCCTCGGGCACGAGCGGGCCGGAGCGGCAGGCGTTTAAGCTGGAATGGCTGCGCTTTTTCCGGGAGTACGTGGCCGGGCTGCGGGCCGACGGCGCTACGCCGCCGCTGCTTATCGGCGGCGATTTCAACTGCTGCCAGACGGCCATCGACCTGCACAACCCCAAAGCCAACCAGCACAGCCCCGGCTACACGCCGGAGGAGCGACAGTGGTTCAAGGATTTTCTGGGCGATGGGCTGGTGGACACTTTCCGGCACCACCACGGCGAAGCAGTAGGCCACTATTCGTGGTGGAGCTACCGGGCCGGCTCGCGGGCCCGCAACGTGGGCTGGCGCCTCGACCACTGGCTGGCCGATGCGGCCCTGCAACCGCAGCTGGTGGGCGCGGGTCTGTTGACGGATGTAGTGCATTCGGACCACTGCCCGGCCTGGGTGGAGGTGCAGTAGCGCGGACTTTGTAGTCCGCGAGTTGGGTAGCTTAGCTCATGCTACTGGCGTAACTCGCGGACTACAAAGTCCGCGCTACACCGAACCAAGCACCGCATCCCGTTGTATCTTTCCAGACTAAGACCTGATTTATGGCGATGCTGATGGAGCACGGCGCTGCGGCGGCCGGGTACCCCGCCCTGGCGCGGGTGCGAACGGAGCTGGAAGCCTTCAAGCGTAAGTTTTACCTGAACCTGCTGGTGCGTGGCCTGCTGGTAGCCGGTGGGCTGCTGCTCACGTTTTTCGTGGTGTTCAACGGGCTCGAATACTTTCTGTACCTACCCACCGTGGTGCGGGGCGGACTGCTGTTCGGATTTATCGGCCTCACTGTTTACAGTTTTGTGCGCTGGATTTGGACGCCGCTGGCGGCCCTCACCAACCTGCGGCGGCTGTTGAGCGATGAGCAGGCCGCCCGCCGGGTAGGGGAGCTGTTTCCGGAGGTGCAGGACCGGCTGCTGAACGCCTTGCAGCTGCAAGGGCAGGCCCGCGATAACGCCCTGATTGCGGCCAGCCTGGAACAGCGGGCCGCCCAGCTGGGCCAGTTTTCCTTCGCCGAGGGCATCAACATCCAGCAGCAGAGCAAGCCCCTGTGGAAATATGCGGCCGTGCCAGTGGCGGTGCTGCTGGCGCTGCTGGCTTTTTATCCCAGCTTTCTGGTGCAGGGCACCGAGCGCATCTGGCACTACCGGCGGGCGTATTCGCCGCCGGCCCCGTTTCAGTTTGTCATCAAAAATTCTAAGCTGACGGCCTTTCGGGGCGAGGATTTTACGCTGGATGTGGGCGTGGCCGGTGCCGCCCTGCCAGCCGATGTCAGCATAGCTTTTGCTGAGGGCGAGCGGCGGCTGAGCAAGGTGGCCGGGCATGGCGACCAGTTCCGCTACACGTTTGAGCAGCCGCAGGCCGATGTGAGTTTCCAATTGAAGGGAGCAGGTTTCAACTCGCCAGAGTACCAGCTGACGGTGCTGGAACGGCCCAATCTGCGCGATTTCAAGGTTAATATCACCTACCCGCCCTACACCGGCAAGGCCGCCGAAACCATTGAGAACGGCGGTAACCTGACGGTGCCCGAAGGCAGCACGGTGCGCTGGCAATTCGCCACGGCGGCTACCGATGAGCTGGCGCTAATCTTCCAGAACCCGGATGAAACGCTGACGGCCACGGGCGACGACGATACCTTCACCGCCACGCGGCGGGTGCTGCGCTCGCAGCCCTATCTGCTGCGCCTGAAAAACCCGGCCAGCCTCAACCGCGACCCCATTGCCTACCAGCTCACGGCCGTGCCCGACTTGCCGCCCACGCTCACGCTGGAGGCTTTTTCGGATACGGTGACGCGGCGCTATCTGGCGCTGGGCGGGACAGTGCGCGACGACTACGGCCTCACGCGGCTGGAGCTGCACTATGCCCTGCGCCGCGCCGGCCAGGGACCCAACTCAACCCCCAAAACCCAAAACTCAAAACCTCTCGAATTGCCCCGCGAAAGCGCCGGCACCTATGCCTACACCTGGAACCTTGGTGCCCTGAATATGCGGCCCGGCGACCGGCTCGAATACTATGTAGAAGCCTGGGACAACGATGGCGTGCACGGGGCCAAAGCCACGCGCACGCGCCCGGCGGAGTTTCGCCTGCCCGGCAAGCGCGAAATGCGCCAGGAAATGCAGGCCCAGGCCGAGTCGGTGGCCAGCCAGATGAGCCAGGCCGCCAAGCAGAGCGAGAAGCTGGAGCGCGAGCTGGCCAAAACCCAGGACAAGCTCAAGACCAAGCGCGACCTGAGCTTTCAGGACCGCAAGCAGCTGGAAAACATGCTGGACCAGAAAAACCAGCTGAGCCAGCAGATGGAGCAGATGCAGAAAATGTTCGAGCAGCTGCAACAGAAGCAGGACCAGGCCAACCCGAAAAGTGAGGAGCTGGCCAAAAAAGCCGAGGAGCTGAAAAAGCTGATGGCCGACCTGCTCGACCCCGAAACCAAGAAGCTTTACGACAAGCTGCAAAAGCTGCTGGAGCAGCAGAAGCAGCCCGATGCCGAGATGCAGAAGCTCATCCAGCAGCTCGAAAACAAAGAAGACACGCTCCAGAAAGAGCTGGACCGCGCCCTCGAAATGTTCAAGCAGATGCAGCTGGAGCAGAAGGCCGAAGAAACCGCCAACAAGCTGGATGAACTGGCTAAACAGGAGGAAAAGCTGGCCGAAAAAACCGAGCAGAACGATAAGGAAAATCCCGATAACAAGGCCTCGAACCAGGACCAGAAAGCCAGGCAGGAGCAGCTGAAGCAGGAGCAGGCCGAAACCCGGAAGGAATTCGAGGACCTGAAAAAAGAGCTGCAGGACCTGAAGCAGATGGACAAGGAGCTGGGCGACCAGAACGGCATGGACGAGCAGAAGCCCGACCAGGAGCAGACCGACCAGGACATGCAGGAAAGCCAGCAGAGCCTGAGCAAAAACCAGAACAAAAAGGCCGCCGGCAAGCAGAAAAGCGCCGCCTCGCGCATGAAGAAAATGGCGCAGAAAATGCGCGACCAGATGAGCGAGGAAGAGAGTGACCAGGCCCAGCAGAACATCGACGACCTGCGCGATATCCTGGACAACCTGCTCACCCTGAGCTTTGACCAGGAAAACCTAATGAAGGATTTTCGCAAAGTAGACCAGAGTGACCCGCGCTTCGTGCAGTTGGGCCAGACCCAGCGCAAGTTGCGCGACGATGCCAAGATTATCCAGGATTCGCTGTACGCGCTGGCCAAGAAGGAGCCCAAGATTCAGAGCTTCGTGACACGCGAGGTGGGCGAGATGAACGGCCGCATGGACGAGTCGCTCACCCACATTCAGCAGCGCGACCTGGCCCGTGCCACCGCCACCGAGCAGCAGGCCATGACCAGCATGAACAACCTGGCCCTGATGCTGCAAAGCTCCCTCCAGCAGATGCAGCAGGAGGCCCAGGCCGGCAAAGGCCAGCCCCAGGATGGCCAAGGCAAGCCCGGCAAGAAAAAAGGCAAGGGCAAAGGGCAGGGCCAGGGCAGCAAGCCCGGCCCCGGCAGCATGGGCCAGATGCAGAAACAGCTCAACGAACAGATTCAGCAGCTCTCCAAGAGCGGCAAAACCGGCCGGGCCATGTCGCAGGAGCTGGCCAAGCTGGCCGGCCAGCAGCAGATGCTACGCCAGGCCATGCAGCAGCTCGATAAGATGCAGCAGGGTGGCAAGCCCGGCGGCTCGCAAGGCCAGGGCCAGGGCGGCAAGGACGGCAAAGACGGCAAGCCGGACGGCCAGAACGGCAAGGACGGCAAAGGCGAGCAGGGCGGGGGCGGCACCGGCGACCTCAAGAAAATGATGGAGCAAACCGAAACCGACCTCGTCAACAAGCGCCTCACCGAAGAAACCATCCTGCGCCAGCAGCAGATTCTGACCCGCTTGCTGGAGGTGGAAAAATCGGCCCGCGAGCGCGACCAGGATACCAAGCGCGAGGCCCAGGCCGCCCAGAATAAGCCGCCGGTTTTTCCGCCAGCCTTCGACAAATACAAGGTCAGCAAGGAACGCCAGACCGAATTACTACGTAGTACCCCACCGAACCTTACTCCGTATTACCAACGCAAGGTGGGTGAGTACTTTCAGAAAATCAAATAACTGTGGCCCTTAATTCATCCAAACCGGCCGCAGTTTCGTTACCTAATTAGTGTTCTGTTGGAACTACGCGACCGAGGGTAGCAGAAATTGTTGTGACGCTTTGCCGTTAAAAGACTATTTTTGCCGCCCCGAACACGCTGCTGTTCGTCCTATTAAACCGCCTTATGAAGCAGGTAAAAATTCAGATTCCGTCGCTCGTTGAGAATATCCGCGTGGTCGAAAGTTTCATCGACAACTCCAAGGACACCTTTCAGATTGAAGACGATATCTACGGTAATATCATGGTGGCCGTGACCGAAGCGGTGAACAACGCCATTCGCCACGGCAACAAATTCGACAAAGACAAGAACGTTTACCTGTCGCTCTACGTGGAGCCACAGCAGCTCAAATTCGAGATTGAGGACGAGGGGGCGGGCTTTAATTACGATAATCTGGACGACCCGACCGCGCCCGAAAACCTGGAGAACCCGGGCGGCCGCGGCATCTTCCTCATTCGCCATCTGGCCGACGAGGTAGAGTTCAGCAAGGAAGGCCGCCGCGTGCTGCTTACCTTCCAGCTGGCCGATGCCCCTACCGACGAAACCGCCGCCACTGACCACATCGCCGCCTAAACTGCCATGATGAGCACTCCGCCGGCGGGCCCGCCCCACCACGAAAACTTCCCGCCCGGCGAGCTGCACCACGAAGCCGCCGGCATCGAGTTCATGGTGGAGGACGTGCCCGATTTCGAGTTATCGGAGGCCGAAGGCATCCTGAGCTGGATTGAGCGGGTGGCGCAGGTGCATGAGCACCGCATCGTGCAGCTCACCTACATCTTCTGCTCGGATGATTACCTGCACCAGATGAATGTCGAATACCTCGACCACGACACCTATACCGATGTCATCACGTTCGACAATTCGGACGATGCCGATATTATTGAGGGCGACGTATTTATCAGCGTTGACCGGGTGCGGGAAAATGCCAACGACCTGGGCATCAGCTTTCGCGATGAGCTGCACCGCGTCATGATTCACGGCGTGCTGCACCTGCTCGGCTACCAGGACAAAGACTTGCTGAGCCAGACCGCCATGCGGGCCCGCGAAGACTACTGCCTGGCGCTGCGGACCTTCTGAGCCGTTTCACCTGAAAATTCAAGAATAAAGAACGTCATGCTGAGCTTGTCGAAGCATCTCTACCGCGTAAGTAATTAGATTTACTGCTGCAGTAAGAGGTGCTTCGACAAGCTCAGCATGACGTTCTTTTATGCGCTGTTGCCCCAATTTATGGCCGCTTCTTCATCGTCCGCCTTACCCATTATTCGGGGCGATGCCCTGGATTATTACCTGGCCCAGGGCTACTACCGCATGCAGCAGGACCTGTTCACCTGCCAGTTCGTACCCTTCGATAGCCGCCTCTACACCGCGCACTGGCTGCGCTTGGACCTGGCCCGCGTGGCATGGGGCCCCGAGCAGAGCCGCCTGCTGCGCCGCAATGCCCGGTTTGCGGCTACCGTGCGGCCGTTTCGCCTCACTGCCGAGTATGAAGAGCTGTACGCCCGCTACCGGCAGGCCATCACCTTCGATGCCGCTCCCACTGTGGATGAGGTGCTGCTGGGCGGCGCGGCCCACAACGTGTTCAACACCTACAGCATCGAGCTGCGCGACGGTGGCCGGCTGATTGCCACCGGCATCTTCGACCGGGGCGACCGCACCCTGGCGGGCATCCTCAACTTTTACGACCCCAACTATCGCAAGTACAGCCTCGGCAAGTACCTGCTGCTGCTGAAAACCGACTACGCCCGCCGGCTGCACCTAGACTACTATTACCCCGGCTATCTGGTGCACGATTACCCCAAGTTTGACTACAAGCTTTTCGCCTGCGCCGCCGCTACCGAGGTATTCGACAGCATCAGCGGCCAGTGGCTGCCCTTCTCCCGGGAAACCGTGCAGGCCAATTCGACCGAGCTTTTCGCCGAGTGGCTGCCCGAGGATTTGAAGGACCAAATTGCGTAATTTTGTAGCTATCAATGCCGGACAGGCTTTTTCGCGCAAGGTTTCGCAAAGTTGAAATCAAGTTTCGCAAAGCTTGGTTCTAACCTTTATCGCCTTAGCGAGACTTAAATTTTAAACTTCGCGAAACTTCGCGCTCTATGTTTCAGCAAGAAGAATACGACGTCATTGTAGTGGGTGCGGGCCATGCCGGCTGCGAAGCCGCGGCTGCGGCCGCCAACCTCGGCTCGAAAGTGCTGCTGGTGACGATGAACATGAACACCATCGCCCAGATGTCGTGCAACCCGGCCATGGGCGGCGTGGCCAAGGGCCAGATTGTGCGCGAAATCGACGCGCTGGGCGGCCAGTCGGGCATCATCACCGACCAGACCATGATTCAGTTTCGAATGCTGAACCGCTCGAAAGGCCCCGCCATGTGGAGCCCGCGCGCGCAAAGCGACCGCATGCGCTTCGCCGAAGCCTGGCGCCTGACCCTGGAAGGTATCGCCAACGTAGATTTCTGGCAGGAAGCCGTGACCGGCGTGGTGGTGGAAAACGACACCGTGGTGGGCGTGACTACGGCCCTCGGCATCGAGTTCCGGGGCAAGTCGGTGGTGCTGACGAATGGTACGTTCCTGAACGGCCTCATCCACATCGGCGAGAAAAATTTTGGCGGCGGCCGGGCGGCCGAGAAGGGCAGCCGGGGCATTACGGAGCAGCTGGTGGAGTTGGGCTTTGAGGCCGGGCGCATGAAAACCGGTACCCCGCCCCGCGTGGACGGCCGCAGCCTCGACTATTCCAAAATGGAGGCGCAGGGCGGCGACGAAGCACCGAGCAAATTCTCCTACCTCGACACGCCGCGTCTCACGCAGCAGCGCCCCTGCTACATCACCTACACCAACGAGCGGGTGCACGACATCCTGCGCGAGGGCTTCGAGAAGTCGCCCATGTTCCAGGGCCGCATCAAGGGCCTGGGGCCGCGCTACTGCCCCAGCGTGGAGGATAAAATCAACCGCTTCGCCGATAAGGACCGGCACCAGATTTTCGTAGAACCGGAAGGTTGGTCGACGGTAGAATGCTACGTGAACGGCTTCAGCAGCTCGCTGCCGGAGGACGTGCAGTACCGCGCCCTGCGCGAAATCGCGGGCTTTGAGAAGGCCAAGATGTTCCGGCCCGGCTACGCCATTGAGTATGACTTTTTCCCGCCCACGCAGCTGGCGCTCACCCTTGAGACCAAACTCATTTCGGGTCTCTATTTCGCGGGCCAGATTAATGGTACCACGGGCTACGAGGAAGCCGCCTGCCAGGGCCTGATGGCCGGCATCAACGCGCACAACAAGGTGCACGGCAAGCAGCCCTTCGTGCTCAAAAGGAGCGAGGCCTACATCGGTGTGCTCATTGATGACCTGGTGAACAAGGGCACCGACGAGCCCTACCGTATGTTTACGAGCCGGGCCGAGCACCGCATTCTGCTGCGCCAGGACAATGCCGATTTGCGCCTCACGCCGCTGGGCCACGAGTTGGGCCTGGCCTCGGATGAGCGGCTGGCGCGGGTGCGAATGAAGGAAGCGCAGACCGCCGAAGTGGCTACGCTGTTCCAGAAATTTGCCATTGAAACGTCTGAAATCAACCCAATGCTGACGGAGCTGGGCTCGGCCGAAATCCACGAGAAAACCCGCGCCGTGAACCTGCTGCGCCGGCCCAACGTGGAGCTGACCGACCTGCGCCGCGCCCTGCCCGCCCTGGACGAAGCCCTGGCTGGTTACGATGCCGAGGCGCTGGAGCAGGCCATCATCAACATCAAGTACGAAACCTATTTGCAGAAGGAAAACCAGCAGGCGGCCCGCCAGCAGGAGCTGGAAAACTTCGTGATTCAGGGCCGGCTCGACTACCGGGCCATGCCCGCGCTCAGCCACGAGGCCCGCGAAAAGCTGCTCAAGATTCAGCCCGAAACCATTGGGCAGGCCTCGCGCATCAGCGGCATCTCGCCGGCCGATGTGTCGGTGCTGATGGTGTACCTCAATCGCTGATTTTCGCTGATTAACCGTGATTTCGCTGATTGCTGTTTTGCTGGCTCCGATTGGATTAGAAGCAAGTCCTGATGTTTTCGGCGATGAATTTGCGAACTTTACCCGATAGAACGACGGATTTTGCACCAAAATAAATCAGCGAAATCACGATTAATCAGCGAAAATCAGTGATTTACGAACGATTGGAAAGCTGCCCGGTTTGCGGCAAAACGGAGTTTAAGAACAAGCTCATCGTTCAGGACAACACGGTGAGCCACGAAAGCTTCGCCATTGTGCAGTGCGCGGGCTGCGGCTTTCAGTTCACCAACCCGCGGCCCAACGCGGCCGAAATCGGCAAATACTACGAATCTGAGGCCTACGTGTCGCACAACAGCGCGGCAGTTGGGCTCGTGAATCAGGCGTATCGGGTGGCCCGGTTTTTCACTATGCGGCGCAAGGTGAGCCTGCTGAATAAGCTGGCCCCGCGCCGGGGCAAACTGCTGGATTACGGCTGCGGCACCGGCCACTTTCTGGCGGCGGCCAAGTCGGCGGGCTGGCAGGTTTCGGGCCTGGAGCCCAACGCCCGCGCCCGGGATGAGGCCAGTAAGCGCCTTGGCCAGCTCATTGGGCAGGAGAGCCTGACTTCGTTTCAGCCCGGCACGTTTGATGCGGTGACGCTCTGGCACGTGCTGGAACACGTGCATCTGCTGAACGAAACCCTGGCCCAGCTCACGGCGCTGCTTAAGCCCGATGGCGTGCTGCTCATTGCCGTGCCCAACGTGGAAAGCCTCGACGCCCAGCACTACCGCGAGCATTGGGCAGCCTACGACGTGCCCCGGCACCTCTACCATTTCGCCCCCAAAACCATGGCCCAGCTGCTGAAAAAGCATAAGCTGACCATCCGCCAGACGCTGCCCATGCCCCTCGATGCCTACTACGTGAGCATGCTCAGCGAGAAGCACAAGGCCGAGCGCGCCGGCGGCCTGCTCACGGTGCTGAAGGCCGGCTACAAGTCAAACCAGTACGCCGAGCAGCACGAAGGGCAGTATTCGAGCCTGCTCTACGTGGTGGGGCGGCGCACCCCGGCGGCCTGATGCGGCGGGGCGCGCGGTGGCGGCTGGGTCTTGCGGCGGGCCTGCTCACGGCCGCCGCGCACGCCCAAACCGTGCCCGCGCCCCGGCCCGATACCCTCAAAACGGCGACGCCGACCTTTGTGGCCGATACCGCCCGGCAGGTGGTCGTCGTTACCTCCCCGGAGCCGCCCGATGCCGTGACGCGCCGCACGGGGCTGCGCATCGGGGCGGCCATTGTTGTTCTTACGCTCACCACGCTGCTGTTGTATAATGTCCGTTCGCGCTGAATTGCTGGCTTTGCTGGCGCTGATTGCCTTGCTTGAAAGCTGCGCCGCCGTGGCCCCGCCCCTGGGCGGCCCCCGCGACCGCACGCCCCCGCGCCGCATCAGCAGCTCGCCCGATAGCGCGGCCCGCAACGTAAAGCAGCAGTTCGTGCGCTTGATTTTTTCCGAGCCCGTGGTGACCAAGGACCTGAGCAAAAACCTGCTCATCACCCCCCAGCTGCCCGCCGACAACCCCTACAAGCTGCGCGAAGACCGCAACTCCATCAGCCTGCTCTTCGACAAGCCGCTGGACGCGAACACGACGTACAGCTTCAATTTCCGGGAAGCCGTGGTGGACATCACCGAAGCCCTGCCGGCCAAAAACGCCAGCCTCACCTTCAGCACGGGCCCGGAGCTTGACTCGGGCCGGGTGAGCGGCAACGTCGTCGGCCTGCTCACGACCAAACCCGTGGCCGAAGCCAGCATCGGCCTCTACCGCGAGGCCGACACGGCCGGCGTGCGCCGGGGCCGCCCGTACTACACCGTGCTCACGGACAAGGAAGGCCGTTTCAGCCTGAATTTCCTCAAGGCCGGCCGCTACAAGCTCTACGCCATCACCGATAAAAACAACAACGGCCAATTTGACGACGGCGAGAAAATTGCCTATTTGCCCGCGCCCATCACCGTGGCCAGCGGCCCCGGCACCCCCGTCACGCTCGTACTCACCCAGCCCGACCGCCGCCCGCCGCTGCTCACCACCCGGCAGCCCAGCCCCACGCAGCTGCGCCTGAGCTTCAACGAAGGCCTGAGCTCGGCTACGCTGGCCCCCTTGGACCCCGGCACTACGGCTACCGCCGTGTCCGAAGCCGTGCAGCTGGCCGACCGGGGCCGCACCGTGGTGCTCTTCAAAACGCCGGCAGTAGGCGATGGCCGCTACCTCCTCACCACGGCCGACAGCACCGGCAATAGCACCGTCGACACCTTGCAGGTAAAGTTTCCGGTGCCGCCAGCCACGGCCCGGAAAGTGGTGAACCCGCCGCTGTACTCGGTGGAGGGCGGGGTAGCCAATGTCTATCCCGAAGGCCTGGTAAAATTCCAGTTTGCCGTGCCGGTGCGCGTGGCCACGGGCCGGCCCTTTGGCACGCTGGTGGAGGACTCGGTGCGCCGCCGCCCGTTGCGCCTGCCCGCCGATGGCACCCTCAGCCCCGACCGCACCCAGCTCACCGTCCGCTTCAATACCAAAGCCAAAACCCGGCTCGAGGTGCTGCTCGACAGCACGGCGATAACGACCATCACGGCGCAGTCGCTGCGCCTGCGGCCCCTGCGCCTGGGCATTAGCGAGCAGGACGTTTCCACCAGCTTATCTGGCACCATCAGCACCAAGGAAAAGAGCTTCGAGCTGCAATTGCTCGACGATAAGCTGCAGGTCGTATCCAGCCTGGCTTCCCCCAAAGGCACTTATCGGTTTGCCGACATGCCTCCCGGTACCTACCGCCTGCGGGTGCTGATTGATAGCGACGGCGACGGTCGCTGGCGTGGTGGCGACCCCAACCTCCTCCTGGCCCCCGAGCCGGTGTTTCTGTACCCCAAGTCGCTGCAAATCCGGGCTGGTTTCGATGTTGTGGAGCCGCTGAAGTTTTAGCGGGCACCCGAACGGGGCCTGGCGGGTAGTACCGCCAACTTGTAGCTCGCGTCCCCACGCCGTTTGGTTGACTTGGAAACTGCCCTTAAAATGCCTCCAGAGCAGTTCTTAGGTCACGGATGAGGTGAAACGATAGGGGGTGAAGTGTACCACCAACCCAAAAACCGCTACCTACTGCTTTCAATCGCCACAATCAGCACGGCAAGGCCCGTGAGCCGCCCAGAAGCTACCGTTGCGGGGAAAGGGTTTGGGTTGAAAATCCTTTAGCAGCCTTTTCCATATTGCCGCGCTGGCTTCCGGGCTCTCCTTGCCGCACACAAGCTCCCACCGTCGGGGAACAGCCGAAACAGCCGCTGCTTTCCACATTAGTGGATAACTCAGGGCTTTTTCCAGTTACTGAGACCGGTTTTCGGGGCTAATCCACCGGTTTTCCACTGGGTTTTCCACACTGATTATCGGCTGGGGGTAAAATCGGGGATAACCTGGGGGAAACAGGAGGACAGCACGGGGATAAGTGGGGTAGAAGTTTTTTTGGCAATTCCGACTTTCACACAGGGGAAAACGACGGGGGATAACCGTGGATAACTTCCCCACCACAAAAGCCCTTCCCACATCCCCGTTTTCCGGGGGATAATGAAAATGGGGAAACCAGGTGGACATGTTGAAAAACAGCAAAAGTCCTTGATAAACAGTGCCTTGTTTTCCACATAGCTGGTGTATAGCGCGTGGAAAAGCGTGGCATTACCCCCACGTTATCCACGCTGGGGATAACCTCCCGCGCTTATCCACTTATCAACCGACCTAATGAGTGAGAATAAGAAGGGTTTTTTAGAAAAAAATTTAATTAAAAAGTAAGACTGGGGAAAACCCTCTTAAAATTTCGAAAGGCCAGTTTCAAACAAGTCAGGCAAAACGATTCGGAATTTAGAAACCCAAATACCGCTTTTGGGGAAAACGCGTAGAAAGCAGTTCGCAAACCCACCGATGCCTGCTTCGCAAAATGCCGTTTGACTACACCCTCGATTTCCACACCGTTGATTTCCGCCAGCACCCCGAGCTGTACCGCGTGGGCCGGGGCGAGCAGGGCGTGCTGCTGGTACAGCCCTACAAGGGCGAAATCCTGCCCCACTGGCGCTTCAAAGACGCGGCGGCAGCCACCGAGTCGTCGGAGACGATTTACGGCCTGTTTGAGGCGTATTTGAAAGCCCATGACTTTGTGGGGGCCGACATGGCCCGCAAATTCATTCAGATGGGCTTCACGCGGGCCCGGCGCTATGCCAACCACAAGGGCGGCAAGAAGTACGACGGCCCCGTACCCGACGACAAAAAAGGCCAGAGCGGCGCCCACGGCCGCGCCGAGCTGCCCCGTACCACCCACCCTGATGTGGATAAGGTGGAAGCCGCTGCCATTTTCAAGCGCAAGTGGGACGAAGCCAAAGTTCACCCCGAGTACCTGCTGCAAAAGCAAGCGTTTGTGGAGAAGTACGGGAAGTGAATTGGTGCATGGTTGTTGGTGACTGGAGCTTGGTTTGTTCCACCGTGAAATATTCTGAGCCCAAGCACCAGGCACCAACAACCATGCACCAACCCTACCTTTGCCTACTACCCTTCACCCCCCCAATCTCATGAGCACTCCCCAACCCTCCAGCATCGAGGAAAACGAAATTATTCTGGGCACCGGCATGGGCCCGCTGCGCTTCGGGGCCACCATGGACGAAGTCCGGACCCTGGTGGGCGAGCCCGAGGAAATTGAAGAGTCGGACGACGATGACGAGTTCGAGCACAAGGCCTGGAACTACCACGAAGAAGACTACCTGCTGTCGCTCTACTTCGACCGCGAAGACGACTTCCGCCTGAGCTGCATCGAAACCGACAACCCCGGCATGCGCCTCTTCGGCGAAGCCATTCACGGCCTGAGCGTGGACCAGGTGAAGGCCCTGATGCAGCGCCACAGCCAGCCTGCGCCCGAGATAGAAGAGATGGAAGAAGGCGCGGTGCGCCTCTCCTATGAGAAGTCGATGATTGACTTATACTTCGAAGAAGGCGAGCTGCAGTTCGTCAATTTCGGCGTTTTCATCAACGACGATATGGAAGTGCAGTGGCCTAAATAGGCTGGCTTATCCACATTTTCACGATTTTTAGCTGTGGATAAGTGGACAAGTGAATGAAAACAGGCAGGTTAACCACAATTTTGGCTGCTAAAACTCAAGGCCGGTAATCTCCTCGCTCGCGTATGCACACAAAAAAGGCTGCCCACAATGGGCAGCCTTTTTTGTGTTTTGGCTGGCTGTTGGTTAGCCTAGTATGGCGCGGAACAGTAGGAACAGTAGGCCTGACAGCACCATGGTCACGGGCAGGGTGAGCACCCAGGCCAGCGCAATGTTGCGCACGATGCCGGGGTTGATATTCTTTACGCCGCGGCTGGCCACCATGCTACCCGCGATGGATGAGGTGAGCACGTGGGTGGTGGAGGCAGGTAGGGTCATTTGCGTGCCGATGCCGATGATAGCGGCCGCTACCAGCTCCGAACTAGCGCCCTGCGCGTAGCTCAGGTGCTCCTTGCCGATGCGCTCGCCAATGGTTTTCACGATGCGCTGCCAGCCAATCATGGTGCCGCAGGCCAGCGAAAGGCTCACCATGAGCAGCACCCACCACGGGGCGTAGTCGGTGAAGGTTTTCATGTTGGCCGCGGCCGCGTCGTAGATGCCGCGGTCCTGGGTGCTGAGGCTGACATTGGGCGAGGCCATGAGCTTCTTGGCACGGTTGCCGAGCAGCAGCACGTCGCGGCGGATTTCAAAACGCGTTTGCTGCGGCAGTTCCTTGATGTCGGTTTTGCCGGCGAAAATGCGGTCGAGGTCGGCGGTCTGCACCTGCATTTCGGCCAAGGTCTTCTGGTCGGCGGGGCTGAGCTCGGCTCGGTTCACGCGGCTCATCACGTACTCCACCTTGCCCAGCGACTCGCGCAGGTCGAGCGGGTTCTTGCTCTCGTCGAGCGCAAACCGGAAGGGTACGATACCGATGAGAATCAGCATGACCAGTCCCACGCCCTTCTGGCCGTCGTTGGAGCCGTGGAAAAAGCTCACCAACGTACAGGTGGTGATGAGTACCAGCCGAATCCAGAGGGGCGGGGGCTTGCGCTTGTGGGGCTCCTTGAAAATAGCCTTATTGGGCACGAAGCGCTTGAACAGGAACATCATACCGATGGTGAGGGCGAAGCCCAGCAGCGGGCCCACCAGCAGGGCAATGCCCGTTTCGCTGGCCTTGCTCCAGTTCACGGCCGCGCCGCGCGACTCGGGCAGCAGCGAAAAGGCAATGCCAACGCCCAAAATCGACCCAATCAGGGCGTGCGAGCTGGAAGCCGGAATGCCGTAGTACCAAGTACCCACGTTCCAGATAATGGCCGCCAGGATGAGCGCGCCCACCATGGCGATGCCGTGGTAGACGTTAGAGTCGACCAGGCTCTCGACGGGCAGCAGGTACACGATGCCCATGGCCACGCCAATGCCGCCGGCAAACACGCCGATGAAGTTCCAGAAAGCCGACCAGACCACCGCCACCCAGGGCCGTAGCGCGTTGGTGTAGATAACGGTAGCCACGGCATTAGCCGTGTCGTGAAAGCCATTGACAAACTCGAACGCGCAAGCGGCTATCAAGCACACGATAAGCAGCAACAACACGTGAGGTTCTAAACCAAACATATAGGACGGGTTTGTGGGAATTTATTTTGATTCATGGCTCAAAGGTAGGAAGAGGGTGCAAAGACAGTATGTTACCGAATTGTGATGCCGACTGTCATTCTCAATGCCTGGCAAACGGCCGCGCCTTCTACGCACAAGTTTCGGCTTCCGCCGCATCGGGCTACTTTTGTGGGTATGAACCCAGCATCTGAACCCGCGCAACTAAAAGACATCGTGGCCCACGCCAAGGAATACGGCTTCGTATTTCAGTCCTCGGAAATTTATGACGGCCTGGCCGCCGTGTACGACTACGGCCCCAACGGCGTGGAGCTGAAAAACAACCTCAAGCGCCTGTGGTGGGAAGCCATGACCCAGCTGAACGGCAACGTGGTGGGCATCGACGCGGCCATTTTTATGGACCCGCGCACCTGGGAAGCCAGCGGCCACATCGCCGGCTTCAACGACCCGCTGATTGATAACCTCGACAGCAAGAAGCGCTACCGCGCCGACGTGCTGCTCGAAGAAAAAGCCGCCGAGTACGAAAACGCCGGCGACCCGGCCCGTGGGGCCGCCCTCACCGCCGAGATGGGCCGCCTGCTCACGGCCAATGACCTGGCCGGCGTGCGCCAGCTCATCCTCGACGAGAAAATTCTCTGCCCCGTTTCCAAAACCGGCAACTGGACCGAGGTGCGCCAGTTCAACCTGATGTTCTCGACCCAGGGCTCGGCCGTGGACTCGGATGCGCCGCCCGTGTACCTGCGCCCCGAAACGGCTCAGGGCATTTTCGTGAACTTCCTGAACGTGCAGAAATCGGCCCGCATGAAGGTTCCCTTCGGTATTGCTCAAATCGGCAAGGCCTTCCGGAATGAGATTGTGGCCCGGCAGTTCATCTTCCGGATGCGGGAGTTTGAGCAGATGGAGATGCAGTTCTTCGTGCGCCCCGGCACCGAAGGCGAGTGGTACGACACCTGGAAGGCGGCGCGCCGTCGTTTCCACGAGGCGCTGGGCCTGCCCGCCGCCAAGCTGCGCTTCCACGACCACGACAAGCTGGCCCACTACGCCAAGGCGGCCGTCGACATCGAGTACGAATTCCCCTTCGGCTTCAAGGAAATGGAAGGCATCCACTCGCGCGGCGACTTCGACCTGACCCAGCACCAGAACCTGAGCCGCAAAAAACAGCAGTATTTCGACGCCGACATCGACCCCGCCACCGGCAAAGCCTACGGCAACTACGTGCCCTTCGTGGTGGAAACCTCGGTGGGCGCCGACCGCCTGTTCCTGGCCACGATGTGCAATGCCTTTACCGAAGAGACCATCACGGAAGGGGAGGGCGAAACGCTGCAAACGAAGACCCGCACGTTCCTGAAGCTGCCCCCCGCCCTGGCCCCGGTGAAAGCCGCCATTTTTCCGCTCGTGCGCAAAGACGGGATGCCCGAGAAAGCCCAGGAAATTTTCGACGCCCTGAAGTTCGATTTCCGCCTCGTGCTGGAGGAGCGCGACGCCATCGGCAAGCGCTACACCCGCCAGGACCTCATTGGCACGCCTTTCTGCATTGTGGTCGACGGCCAGACCCTGGAAGATGAAACCGTGACCGTGCGCCACCGCGACTCGCGCGAGCAAACCCGCATGCCCATTTCGGAGCTGCGCGCCTACATCGGCGAGGCCGTGAGCTTCCGCCGCATCTTCGAGCAGCTGTAGGACCAGGTATCTGTCATTGCGAGCGGAACGCAGTGGAGCGCGGCAATCCGTCCTCTCAATGCGACCAACCCTGAGATGTGAAAAGCCTCGGTACTGCTCAGTATCGGGGCTTTTTCGTGATGAAAATTCCATCGTTAGACTCCCCTCTCCGCGGGAGAGGGGCCCGCCCCGCAGGGGGCTCGTGAGGTTTCACGGGAAAGGGCTTTATAGCATCTCAGGGCTGGTCGCATCGGGAGGACGGATTGCCGCGCTCCACTGCGTTCCGCTCGCAATGACAAACGCGGCGCGCCCCTTCGCGTAACTTTACCTCTTTACAAGGATTTTATGTGGGAAAAGCTTGCCTTATTCATCATCCGATTTCGCCTGTCGCTGATTGCGGTGCTGGCTGTCATCACCGTCTTCATGGCCTGGAAAGCCAAGGACGTGGAAATGACCTACGACTTTGCCCAGGTGGTAAGCGAAAAGGACCCGGACATGGTGTACTTCAAGCAGTTCAAGCAACGGTTTGGGGAAGATGGTAACGTGCTGGTTATCGGGCTGCAGGACAGCTCGGTGTACAAGCTGGGCAATTTCAACGAATTCCGCTTGCTCACCGATACGTTGGCCAAAATAGAAGGCGTGAACGGCGTGCTCAGCGTGAGCAAGCTGCTCAATATCAGCAAAGACACCGCGAATAACAGCTTCAAAACCGCTCCTATTTTCCGGAATCCGCCGCGCAGCCAGAAGGAACTGGACAGCCTGATGCGCGTCGTGAACAACGTCGAGTTCTACAAAGGCCAGCTCATCAGCCCCACCACCGGGGCCACGCTGCTGGCCCTGACGATGGACCCGAAGTACCTGAACTCCTCGAAGCGCCAGGCGGTGATGAATAACATTCTGGGCTTCGCCGGGCAGTTTGAGAAGAAAACGGGCATCAAGCTGCACTACGCCGGCCTGCCCTACGTGCGCTCCACGATGACGACCAAGGTGGCGGGCGAGATGAAGTTCTTCACCATTCTGGCCATGATTGTGACCGGGATTACGCTGCTGGTATTCTTCCGAACGTGGTCGGCGGTGGTGTTTCCGCTCATCGTGGTGGGCGTCACGGTTATCTGGTGCATCGGCTCGATTGTGCTGCTGGGCTTCAAAATCAACCTGCTCACGGGCCTGATTCCCAGTATTATCATCGTTATCGGCATCCCGAACTGCACCTACCTGCTCTCTCGCTACCACTACGACTACCGCAAATCGGGCAACCAGATGCTGGCCATGACGCGGGTAATCCGCAAAATCGGCCTCGTCACGCTCATGAATAACACGACCACGGCCGTGGGCTTCATCGTGTTTGCCTTCACCGACATTGCCATTCTCTACCAGTTTGGCCTGGTCGCCACGGTCAACATTTTCGCGGCCTTCATCATCAGTTTTATTCTGATTCCGGCCGTGTTTACCTACCTGCCGCCGCCCACGCCCAAGCAGCTGGAGCACCTCGATGCCGCGCCCCTCACCAAGCTGCTGGAGTTTTTCGACCACCTCGTGCTAGACCGCCGGCCCACCGTCTACATCACCGCGCTGGTGCTGGTGGCCGGGGCCGCCATCGGCATCTCGCGCATCGAATCAGTCTCCTACATGGTGGATGACCTGCCCAAGAAAAGCTCCGTGAACTCTGATTTGGCCTTCTTCGAAAGCCACTTCAACGGCGTGATGCCGCTGGAATTCGAAGTCGATACCCACAAAAAGCGCGGCCTGCTGAAGCTCAAGAACCTGGAGAAAATCGACCAGTTTGAGAAGTACCTGCGCACCCAGCCGGAGCTGTCGCCACCCGTGAGCCTGGTCACTTTCCTCAAGGCCAGCACCCAGGCCTTCTACAACGGCGACCCGAAGTTTTTCCGCCTGCCCGATAACTCGGAGAAGAACTTCATCCTCAGTGCGCTGGCTAATTCTAAAGGCAACGCCACCGGTGCCGGCATGAACAGCAAGCTCCTGCGCTCCTTCGCCGACAGCACCGGCCAGAAAGCCCGCATCAGCCTGAAAATCGCCGACATCGGCTCCCAGAACCTGGACACGCTGATGAACACGAAAATCATTCCGGAGATGAATCGCATCTTCAAAGGCACGGGCATGGATATCCGGCCCACGGGCACGACCATCATCTTCACGAAGGGCAACGAATACGTCATTCACACCCTGCGCGACAGCCTGTTTATGGCCTTCGGGCTGGTGGGTTTGGTGGTGCTCATCCTCTTCCGCTCGTTCAAGACGGTGCTGTTTGCCCTCATCCCCAATGCCGTGACGCTGATTCTCACGGCCGGCATCATGGGCTATTTCAACATCGCCCTCAAGCCCAGCACGGCCCTTATTTTCGTGATTGCGCTGGGAATTGATGGGGATAACTCCATCCATTTGCTGGCCAAATTCCGCCAGGAAATGGCTCTGAACGGCGGCCGGGTGCGCGAAGCCGTATCCGTAACGCTGAGCGAGGCCGGCACCAGCATGATATACACGAGCATCGTGTTGTTCGTGGGGTTCAGCATCTTCGCCTTCAGCGAATTCGGCGGCACGAAGGCCCTGGGATTGTTAATGTCGGCGTCGCTGTTGATAACGAACTTCTCGAACCTGATTCTGCTGCCCTCGCTGCTCGTGACGTTTGAGCACGGCAAGGGCGGCGACATGGATACCAACGCCCTCATCCGGCACTACGACGAGTCGTACCACGAAGCGGACGACGATGCCGATTTGAACCTCAAGCAAATGCACAAAGCCGCCGATTACTCGGGTGACTACACGATTTAACCCCACCCCCGGCCCCTCCCCGGTGGGGAGGGGTGCGTTCCACTACTCTTTATCACTCCAACAATTCTGCGTCTGGCACCCCTCCCCACCGGGGAGGGGCTGGGGGTGGGGTTGAATAATAACCAATGAAATACCCCGAATACAAGCAGCCGCTCAACTACGGCCAGCTGGGCGAGGACATCCTCGCCTGGTGGAAAGCGCATGGCATCTTTGAAAAGAGCGTGAGCAGCCGCGAAGGCCAGCCCACATTCGTGTTTTACGAAGGCCCGCCTTCCGCCAACGGCGCGCCCGGCATCCACCACGTGATGGCGCGCACGGTGAAGGACATCTTCTGCCGCTACCAGACGCTGCTGGGCAAGAAGGTGCCCCGCAAAGGCGGCTGGGACACCCACGGCCTGCCCATCGAGCTGCAGGTGGAGAAGGAGCTGGGCATTACGAAGGAGGACATCGGTAAGAAAATCAGCATCGCGGAGTACAACCAGCGCTGCAAGGAAACCGTCATGCGCTTCAAGGCGCAGTGGGACGACCTGACCGAGAAAATGGGCTACTGGGTCGACCTCGACGACCCCTACGTGACCTTCGAGCCCGAGTACATCGAGAGCTGCTGGGCGCTGCTCAAGAAGCTCTACGACAAGGGCCTGCTTTACAAGGGCTACACCATCCAGCCCTACTCGCCGGCCGCCGGTACCGGCCTTTCATCGCACGAGCTGAACCAGCCCGGCACCTACAAGGACGTGAAGGACACGACGGTGGTGGCGCAGTTTAAAGTGAAGCGTAATGAGGTTTCGGAGAAGCTTTTTGCTGCTTCTGGTTCTGATGCCGATGTTTTCATCTTAGCTTGGACGACTACCCCTTGGACCTTGCCTGCCAACACTGGTTTGGCGGTCGGTAAGAATATTCCTTATGTTCTCGTTAGCACAACTAACCAGTACACACATCAGCCAATTAAAGTGGTATTGGCTAAAGCATTGGTTGGGCGTTATTTCCCTGAAAAAAGCGAAGGAGGTAAGATTGTTCAAGCCAAGGATTTAGCTGCATATGAGTCGGGTAAGCTGATTTCGTGGAAGATTGAAGGCGAATTCACCGGTGCCGACCTCATTGACATCAAGTACGAACGCCTGTTCGATTTCACGCCTTTCGAAGGGGAGGAGCGGGCTTTCCGCGTCATCAATGGCGACTTCGTGACCACGGAGGACGGCACCGGCATCGTGCACATCTCGCCCACGTTTGGCGCCGATGACTTCCGTGCCGCGCAGCTGGCGGATATCCCGGCGCTGATGGTGCCGGATGCCGAAGGCACGCTCGGCCCCATCGTGGACCGGACGGGCCGCTACGTGCCCCAAATGGGCGAGTTCGCGGGCCGCTGGGTGAAAAACTACGACGGCCACGACGAGTCGGGGGCCGACTACAAAACGCTGGACGAGAGCATCGTTATCAAGATGAAGGGCGACGGCACGGCCTTCAAAGTGGAGAAGTACGAGCACACCTACCCGCACTGCTGGCGCACCGACAAACCCGTGCTCTACTACCCGCTCGATTCCTGGTTCATCAAGACCACGGCGGTGAAGGACCGGCTCATCGAGCTCAACAAAACCATCAACTGGAAGCCCGAAAGCACCGGCACCGGCCGCTTCGGCAACTGGCTGGAGAACCTGGTAGACTGGAACTTAAGCCGCTCGCGCTACTGGGGCACGCCGCTACCCATCTGGCGCACGCAGGACCGCACCGAGGAAATCTGCATCGGCAGCATCGCTGAGCTGAAAGCGGAGATTGACAAGGCCGTAACGGCCGAAATCATGACCCACAACCCCTACGCCAACGGCGAGAAAATCGACCTGCACCGGCCCTACGTCGATGACATTTTCCTTGTCTCGCCCACCGGCCAAGCCATGTACCGCGAGGCCGATTTGATTGACGTCTGGTTCGATTCCGGGGCCGTGCCCTACGCCCAGTGGCACTATCCGATTGAAAACAGCGAGAAATTCCAGAAGAATTTCCCCGCCGATTTCATCGCCGAAGGCGTGGACCAGACGCGTGGCTGGTTCTTCACGCTGCACGCCCTGGCCGTAATGCTGGAAGATTCCGTGGCCTTCAAAAACGTGATTGCCAACGGCCTCGTGCTGGCCAAAGACGGCCAGAAGATGAGCAAGCGCCTCGGCAACGCCGTCGACCCGTTTGCCACCATCAAGCAGTTCGGCCCCGATGCCACCCGCTGGTACCTCATCGCCAATGCGCCACCGTGGGACAACCTCAAGTTCGACCCGGCCGGCGTGACCGAAGTGCAGCGCCGCTTCTTCGGCACGCTCTTCAATACGTACTCATTCTATGCGCTTTACGCGAATCTGGATGCGTTCGAAATGGACGCCCAAACCCGCGTGCCGCACGCCGACCTAAGCGAGTTGGACCGCTGGATTCTGAGCAAATTGCAGTCGCTGATTACCGAAGTGCGCGGCCACCTCGACAATTACGACCCCACGAAGGCCGCCCGCGCCATCCAGGATTTCGTGACCGACCAGCTTTCGAACTGGTACGTGCGCCTCTCGCGCCGCCGCTTCTGGAAAGGCGAGCTGACCACCGACAAACGCGCCGCCTTCGAGACCCTGAATGAGTGCCTGCAGACCGTGGCGCAGCTCATGTCGCCCATCGCACCCTTCTTCGCCGAGTGGCTGTACCGCAACCTGACCTTCGGGGAGTTAAGAGTTAATAGTGAAGGGTTAAAAGTTGAAAATTCCGCAACTCTTAACTCCCCTGAATCTGTGCATCTAACGCTGCTCGTGGAAGCCGATGCAACCCGCATCGACCCCAGGCTGGAAGAGCGCATGGAGCTGGCCCAGCGCATCAGCTCGCTGGCGCATTCGCTGCGCAAAAAGTCGGTGCTGAAGGTGCGCCAGCCCCTGCAGCGCATTCTGGTGCCGGTGCTGAATGATACGACCAAGGAGCAAGTCGGCCTCGTGGAGGATTTGATTTGCGCCGAAATCAACGTGAAGCACGTCGAATTCCTGGATGATTCTAGCGAAAGCGGCGTGCTGGTAAAGTCGGTGAAGCCCAATTTCAAACGCCTCGGTCAGCAGTACGGCCCGCGCCTGAAGGCCGTGGGTGCCCGCATTCAGGCCATGACGGCGGCCGAAATCTCCACGCTGGAGAAGGAGGGAAGCCTCGCCGTGGAAGTCGATGGCCAGCCCATTACCCTGGCCCCGGACGATGTGGAAATCCGCACCGACGACCTGCCCGGCTGGCTCGTGGCCACCGATGGCCCCCTCACCGTGGCCCTCGACGTGACCCTGACCGACGAGCTGCGCCAGGAAGGTCTCGCCCGCGAGTTGGTGAACCGCCTCCAGAACCTGCGCAAAGACTCGGGCCTGGAAGTGCAGGACAAAATCCGCGTCACGCTGGCCGACCAGCAGCCCGAGCTCACGGCCGCCGTGGCCGCGTTCGGCGACTACATCCGCACCGAAACGCAGGCCCTCGCCCTCACCTTCGCCGCCGATGTGAACGGCGGCTCCGTACTCGAATTTGATGAATACTCCGTGCCTGTGTATTTGGAGGTTGCAACTAGCTGATAATGAATGACTCGCCGAGACCGAAAAACCCCGGCGAGTCTTCAATCGCACAAACACGGAATAAGCTCGTCTTTATTCGTCAAAAACATCAGATAGTCAGTTATAAAAGGTACAAAATCCGATAAAAAGAATGCCTTCTGATTGCACGTCATGCTGAGCGCAGTCGAGGCATCTCTACCGCGCCATTTGAATCGCTCAACGAAGCGGTAGAGATGCTTCGACAAGCTCAGCATGACGTGCATTGGAATCCTAACCGTACCGTTTTCTGACTTCAATTTCCTCGATTTTCGGCTCGCCTGAATGCACCCAACTATCACCAATCGCCAGCAATCTGCGGCCAAATTCTTCCTGCTGGCGCTGTTCATCATCGTCATCGACCAGCTTTCGAAGTGGGCTGTGCACGCTTACATGCAGCCCGGCATGGCGGGAGAAATCCGCCTGATGGGCGACTGGGCTAAACTACACTACACGCTGAACCCCGGAATGGCTTTCGGTGCCGAACTGCCGGCCCCTTATGGGAAGCTGGTGCTCAGCGCTTTCCGCTTGGTGGCGGTGTTCGGCATCAGCTACTACATCATCCGGCTGGTGCGCCAGCGGGCCGCGTCAGGATTCATCGCCTGCATGGCGCTGATTTTGGGTGGCGCTTTGGGCAACCTGATTGACTCGGTTTTCTACGGCATCATCTATGACAACGCGCCGTTTGGCTCGCCCACGCGCTGGTTCTACGGCCAGGTGATTGACATGCTCTACGTGGACATCTACGAAGGTTTCCTGCCCCAAAGCTGGCCGCTGCTAGGAGGGAAGTACGTGTCGCTCTGGCCCATCTTCAACATCGCCGACTCTTCCATCTTCATCGGCGTGGCTGTTATTCTGCTCAATCAGAGCCGTTTTTTCAAGCAGGAAGAGCCGGTGGCCGCCCCCGCTACCCACAGCGAGCCGCTGGTAGCGCCCGACTCGGAGAATCTGGCGTAGCGGGCTGTTGAGTGAATGAAAAGAACGTCATGCTGAGCTTGTCGAAGCATCTCTACCGCTTCGCCTGACGTCAACCTCACGGGACCCCTTTGGGGCATGCCCCCTCTCCAAAAAAGAGGGGGCACCGGTTCGGAGCAGAAGCGTGAAATGAAGGAGCCCGGCGCATTGCGCCGGGCTCTTTTTATGGGCCAGAACTCGTCGGAAGCAAGGCCGGTGCCCTCTCTTTTTTGGAGAGGGGGCATGCCCCAAAGGGGTCCCGTGAGGTTGATGCGGAGGGCGACTCCATCCAAACGCACCGTTCTTTGCACCTCCAACCCGCTCTGCAATGCACCCAACGCTCACCTCCCGCCCGCACTCTGCGGCCAAATTCTTCTTGCTGGCCCTGCTCATCATCGCGCTCGACCAGCTCTCGAAGTGGGCCGTGCATACTTACATGCAGCTCGGCTCGGCCGGTGAAATCCCGATTTTCGGCCAGTGGGCCAAGCTCACCTACACGCTGAACCCCGGCATGGCCTTCGGGGCCGAATTGCCCGCCCCCTACGGCAAGCTGGTGCTTACTGCCTTCCGCACGGTGGCCGTTTCGGGCCTGATTTACTACATTATCCGCCTCTGCCGTCAGCGCGTGGCTACCGGCTACATCGCCTGCATGGCCCTGATTTTGGGCGGCGCGGTAGGCAACCTGATTGACTCGATTTTCTACGGAATACTTTACAATAACGCCCCGCTGGGCTCACCCACGCGCTGGTTCTACGGCCAGGTCATTGACATGATTTTCGTGCCGCTGTACGTGGGGTATTTCCCCAAATCCTGGCCCCTCATCGGCGGCTCGTACAGCCACGGCTTTCCCATCTTCAACATCGCCGATTCGTCCATCTTCATCGGCGTAGCCTTGATTCTGCTCAACCAGAGCCGCTTTTTCAACGAGTCGCAGCCCGTGGCCGCTCCCAATGAGAGCCAGCCGCTAGTCGCTGCTGACGCTGAGAAGCTGGTGTGATAGGGGAGAGGTAGCATGTCATGCTGAGCGCAGTCGAAGCATCATATTGAAGATAAGTGAGCAGTTCTTTTAAATGGCATTTTACATTCTATAAGTCACCGTTCACAAGATGTAAAAAGGCTTATTAGCTTATTTGAACCACCGTTTTCTTGAACGAATCGTTGCGTTGGTCAACTAACCAGAAGGAAGCCTAGGCTACGTTGGCTCAATCGAGAGACGACGCCATGAACCGTTTGTGACGGGTGTACCGTCCAGCAGTGGCTGCTAGCAAGTGCGGGAACATCTTTTCCAAGGGACTTTTGACCAACAATGAGGTCAGGTAATAAGTCTGTCCGTGACACTGTATTTTCAGGTAGTGGTAGGGCTGAAAGGCATAATTCTCCCAATCTATTTGCAGGTACACGCCCCCAGCAGCATGTAACTCGACTGCCTCTATTTCCACGTACGGCAGCACGACTGTTGCTCCCACATGCGTCAGTTCCAGCCGGTCGTCAAAGGCGGCGACGCTCGTGTGGCGATTGCGCAGGTAATACTCCCCATGCACGTAAAGCCCAGGAGCGAAGTACGGAGCCATTGCTAACAAGATAAAGCCCACCGGCAACGCATAAGACCCCGTCACAGCCAAGAGAAATCCCAGCGCCACGAGCGAATAGAACAGGTGCTGCAGGGCGTACAGGTGCGTGAGTGGCGTGATAGTAAAGGGGCGCATCCAGTAGAAGCAGACAGGGAGAAATGTACCGGACAAAGGTGTGCTAAATGCGCCGGCAGGCAAAACCCTCCTTTCGTCAAACGTTTAAAGGTAAGCCTAGTCCCCGCTAAAGTACCATAATCTTAGTATAGGGGTAGTAAGGGCAAAAGCTGCCCTTATTCCAAGACCCCGCTTATAACAAAGATTATGTAAAGGGACTTTTGCCAGAAGCAGATAAAGAGCAAGACACGTTTTAACTGCCTCAAAATTATATTCCATTTGGTTACTTAACACCTCAAATTCTCCGAATATCTAGAACGTCATGCAGAGCGTAGCGAAGCATGACGTTCTTGCACCTCCAAAACTACCTATAAACTCCGCCCATAATCCCCTCCGTGCCCAACCCCCTCCTCACCGTTTCAAACCTCACCATTGACTTCTCCAGCCACCGCGGTGACGTGCGGGCCGTGGATAACGTGTCGTTTGAACTGAACCGGGGCGAAACGCTGGCCATTGTGGGCGAGTCCGGCTCGGGCAAATCCGTGACCTCGCTGGCGCTGCTGGGGCTGATTCCAATGCCGCCTGGCCGCATTGCCAGCGGCCAGGCCATCTTCCAGTCCGAAAAACTGGGCCAGACCGACCTGCTGAAACTCTCCGAAACCGAGCTGCGCCAGGTGCGCGGCAACGACATCGGCATGATTTTCCAGGAGCCGATGACCTCGCTGAACCCCGTGTATACCTGCGGCGGCCAGGTGACGGAAGCCCTGCGCCTCCACACCGACCTTACCGAAGCCGGGGCCAAGGCCCGCACCATCGAGCTATTCACCGAAGCGCAGCTGCCGCGCCCCGAAAGCATTTTCAGCAGCTACCCGCACGAAATCTCGGGCGGCCAGAAGCAGCGCGTGATGATTGCCATGGCCATGGCCTGCCGCCCGGCCCTGCTCATCGCCGACGAGCCCACCACCGCCCTCGACGTGACGGTGCAGGCCCGCATGCTGCGCCTCATCGATGACCTGCGCCGCCAGCACAACACCGCCGTTCTCTTCATCACCCACGACCTCGGCGTGGTAGCCGAAATCGCCGACCGCATTCTGGTGATGTACCGGGGCAAGGTCGTAGAACAGGGCAGAGTGCTGGATATTTTTTCAAATCCGCAACATCCGTACACAAAAGGCCTTTTGGCGTGCCGTCCGCGCCTCTCGGTGGGCAAAAAACGCCTGCCCGTGGTGGCCGATTTTATGGGTGAGGATGCCAGCGGGCAGCTTTTCGCCCAGCCCGCGCCCGTGGTTGCGCTGGAAGATGAGGCGCTTACGGATTCCTCACCCGAAATCGAAGCCCAGCAGTTACGGGATAATTCCGGTACCGCCAAAATGTTCCCCGTGGAACATGGGGTTTTGGGGGATGTTCCACGCCGCACCCCACCCCCTAGCCCCCTCCCCAATGGGGAGGGGGAACTAGCCTCTAGTGTTGGTCTAAATCTAGAAACTAGTCCCCCTTCCCCATCGGGGAAGGGGCTAGGGGATGGAGTACCCCTCCTCGAAGTCCAAAACCTCCAGGTCTACTTCCCCCTCCGCAAAGGCTTCTTCCGCCGCGCCACCGACTACGTTCGCGCCGTGGACGATGTCAGCTTCACGCTTTACCCCGGCGAAACCATCGGCCTCGTGGGCGAATCCGGCTGCGGCAAGACTACGCTCGGCCGGGCCCTGCTCCGCCTCACGGAACCAACGGCCGGCAGCATCCTGTTTGAAGGAGCTGATTTGGCGAAGCTGTCGAGCGGGGAGTTGCGCCGCCGTCGGCGCGATTTGCAGCTGGTGTTTCAGGACCCTTACGCTGCCCTCAACCCGATGCTGACCGTGGGCGAGGCCATCTGGGAGCCGATGCGGGTGCACAATGTGGGCGGCACCCGCCAGCAGCAAAAGGCGAAAGTGCTGGAGCTGCTGCGCACCGTGGGCCTGCGCGAGGAGCATTTCCAGCGCTACCCGCACGAGTTCAGCGGGGGGCAGCGGCAGCGCATCTGCATTGCCCGGGCCCTGGCCTTGCAGCCCAAATTGATTGTCTGCGACGAGTCGGTCTCGGCCCTCGACGTTTCGGTGCAGGCGCAGGTGCTGAACCTGCTCAACGACCTCAAGCGCGAATTCGGTATCACCTATCTGTTCATCACGCACGACCTGTCGGTGGCCCGGTTTATGAGCGACCGGCTGCTGGTCATGCACCAGGGCCGCATTGTGGAGAGCGGCCCGGCGGCGGCCATCTACGCGGCCCCGCAGCACGAATACACCCAGGGCCTGCTGGCTGCTATTCCGAAGGATAGTCTGGCCGACATCGAAGCCGCAGTTGTAGCGCGGACTTTGTAGTCCGCGACTGTGGCTGATATTTGAACGTTATCCAAACGGTGCGGGGACGCGGACTACAAAGTCCGCGCTACTGCCCACCAATCGCGGACTACACAGTCCGCGCTATAACCTACCGGCTCCGGCCGCGTTTTACTTACTGCGCCGCTCACGCGGCTCCATTTTTCCGCTCTCGCCGCCTGCGACCAATCAACTTTTCGGCGGCCACTTTTTTACATGAATACCCCCGAAAACACTGGGGCTCCCCGCGCCAAGCGCGAAAAGCCCGAACCTGCGCCCATCAGCCAAGACCTGGTGCTGCGCGCCTTCACCGACAACCCCACCAAAGTTCTCGCCTACCGCCAGCTCTCGCGCCGTCTTGGTGTCACGACCAAGGGGCAGCGCGAGGAAATCTTCGCTCATCTCAAGGTGCTGCGCAAGAACGGCCTCATTACGCTGCTCCAAAACGACGAATACCGCTTAGCTGACACGGATGCCGTGGCGACGGCGTTGATGCCGTCCAGCGTCCGCAAATCGACTAAAAAAGCCGACTTGCCGGTTGCCCCGCCCCGCAACCGCTCGGTGCAGGCCGAGTTCGGCCAGGACCCCATCGTGCACCGCCGCCGCTCGGCCGGCTTCGACTACGTGGATGGCGACGACCGCCCCGAGCGCGCGCCGTCGAACACCGTCATCGGCACCGTCGATTTGGCCACGCCCAACTTCGCCTTCGTGGTGCCCGAGGGCACGGGCGATTCCGACGACATCCGCGTGTTCACCGACCAGCTCAAGTTTGCCCTGCAGGGCGACGTGGTGCGGGTGCGGATGCGCAGCTCCCGCGATGGCCGCCCGGTGGGCGACGTGGTGGAAGTGCTCAAGCGCGTGCGCCCCGAAATCGTGGGCCGCATCCAGATTCAGGGCACGCTCGGCTTCGTGAAGCCCGACAACCGTAAGGTGTATTTCGATGTGTTCGTGCCACCGCATTTGCTGCACGAGTCGCGCAACGGCGACAAGGTGCTGGTGCGCATCAACGAGTTTCCGGAGGACAGCGGCCGCCAGCCGGTGGGGGAGGTTATCCGCAACTTCGGGGCCGCCGGCGGCAACGAGGCCGAGATAAACGCCATCATGGCCGAGTTCGGTTTGCCGTTTGAATTCCCCGAGGAAGTGGAGACAGAATCGGAAGGCATCAGCGAGGTTATCCAGCCCGATGAAATTGCCCGCCGCCGCGACTTCCGCGCCATCACCACCTTCACTATCGACCCGGCCGACGCCAAGGATTTTGACGATGCCCTGAGCATCCGGAAGCTGGACAATGGGAACTGGGAAATCGGCGTCCACATCGCCGACGTCACCCACTACGTGCGCCCCGGCACCGAGCTGGAGCGTGAGGGCAAGCACCGCGCCACCTCCGTTTACCTGGTCGACCGCGTGATTCCGATGCTGCCCGAACGCCTCAGCAACGGCCTCTGCTCGCTGCGGCCCAACGAGGACAAGCTGACTTTTTCGGCCGTGTTCGAGCTCGATGAAGCCGGCAAGCTGTACGAGTCGTGGTTCGGCAAAACCATCATTCACTCCGACCGCCGCTTCAGCTACGAGGAGGCCCAGGAGCGCATCGAAAGCAAGGAGGGGGAGTACGCCGAAGAGATAAACGTGATGAACGACATGGCGCACAAAATCTGCGCCCAGCGGTTCAAGCAGGGGGCCATCACCTTCGAAACCCAGGAGGTGAAGTTCCGTCTCGATGAAGCCGGCAAGCCGCTCGGCGTGTACGTGAAGGAGCGCAAGGATGCCCACAAGATGATTGAGGAGTTCATGCTGCTGGCCAACCGCAAGGTGGCCGAGTTCGTGTTCAACCTCAAAAAGACCAAGCCGCGCTTCACTATGGTGTACCGCACCCACGACGCGCCCGAGCCCGAACGTCTCCAGACCTTCGCCCTGTTCGCCCAGAAATTCGGCTACAAGCTCAAGCTCGAAAACCCGAAAAAAATCAGCACCGAGCTCAACAACCTCAGCTCCGAGGTGATGGGCAAGCCCGAGCAGAACGTGCTCCAGGGCCTGGCCATTCGCACCATGTCGAAGGCCATTTACACCACCGAGCCGCTCGGCCACTTCGGCCTGGCCTTCGACCACTATTCGCACTTCACCTCGCCCATCCGCCGCTACCCGGATATGATGGCCCATCGTCTGCTGGAGCACTACCTCCTCGGCGGTAAGAATGTGCCCGCCGAGCCCGTCGAAGACGAGTGCAAGCACTCCTCGGCCCGCGAAAAGCTGGCCGCCAACGCCGAGCGCGCCAGCATCAAGTTCAAGCAGGTTGAGTTCATGGCTAATGAAATCGGCAACACCTTCAAGGGCGTGGTGTCGGGCCTCACCGAGCGCGGCATGTACATCGAAATCGAGGAGAACAAGTGCGAGGGCATGGTTCGCATCAGCGACATTCCCGGCGACTTCTACGAGCTCGACAAGGACAACTATCGCATCGTCGGCAAGAATAACAAGCGCATCATCCAGTTCGGCGACGAGATGATGGTGGTCGTAAAATCCGCCAACCTGCTCGACCGCACCATCGATTTCGAGCTGGTAGACGACCGCCCCGACTTCGTGAAAAAGCGCGAAGCCGAGGAGCGTAAGCAGCGCAGCAGCGAGCCCCGCGGCTACCGCGACCACAGCGGCGGGAGCGGTAAGGGGGGAAGTAAAGGCGGCAAAAGCAGCCAGGGCAACCGCCGCCGCTAACCATCTTGCTTCAACAGAAACGCCCCGTCGCCCCTTCCGGCAACGGGGCGTTTCTGTTGAATCGAAAACAATGCTCAGCCATCTTCCTTGTGCCAGCAACCCTCGGTGAAACTCCTTTTCCTCCCCTAACTCCGTGCGAAAGGACGTTCACCAAAAGCCTCCGCTTTTTAGAACGAACTTTGCGAAACCTCTTTTAACCTTGCGAAACCTCGCGCGAAACGCCCCCTTGGATTTCCCCGCTAACATCACCGCCGCCCTCGCGCAGCTCAGCTACGGCGAGCAGCCCGACACCCTCTACGCCCCCATCCGCTACATCATGGGCCTGGGCGGCAAGCGCATCCGCCCGCTGCTCACGCTGCTCGGGGCCCACCTCTTCACCGATGAGCTCAGCGGCATTATCAAGCCCGCCCTGGCCACCGAAGTCTTCCACAACTTCACCCTCCTCCACGATGACCTGATGGACCAGGCTCCCCTGCGCCGGGGCCAGGCCACGGTGCATGAAAAGTGGAATCCCAATGTAGCCATCCTCTCCGGCGACGTGATGCTGGTGCGCGCCTACGAGCTGTTTCTGGAAGTCAACCCCACGCTACTCCCGCGCATCCTCGCCCGCTTCAGCCAGACGGCCGCCGAGGTCTGCGAAGGCCAGCAGTGGGACATGAATTTCGAGACTGAGCCCCAGGTCAGCATCGCCCAATACCTGGACATGATTCGCCTGAAAACGGCCGTCCTCCTCGGCTTCTGCCTGGAGCTGGGGGCCCGGCTCGCCGGCGCTTCCGAAGAAGATGCCGAGCACCTCCGTCAGTTCGGCACCGACATTGGCCTGGCCTTCCAGCTGCGCGACGACCTGCTCGACGTGTACGGCGACGCCGCCACCTTCGGCAAGCGCGTGGGTGGCGACATCATCTCCGATAAAAAGACCTTCCTCCTGCTCTCCGCCCAGGCCCAGGCCAGCGCCGGCCAGCAAGCCATCCTGGCCCAACACATCGGCCAGCCCGTGCGCGATGCCGAGGCCAAGGTACAGGCCGTGCGCGCCATCTACGACGAGCTCGAAATTCGCCCCCAGACGGAAGCGCTAATCAACTCCTACTTCCAGGATGCCCTCCAGCACCTGGAGCGCGTAGCGGCCCCTGCTTCCCGCAAAGAACCCCTCCACCGCCTCGCGCTCCAGCTCATGGACCGCGAAAGCTAGGCGCTTCGTTCTCTTGTAGCACATGCTTCAGCTTGTGCCCGTCCTCACGATGCACAAGCTAAAGCATGTGCTACACTCCCATATCCCGTGTTCAACCCCATTCTGATTCTCGTCGGCCTCACGGTCCTCGTTTCCGCCTACGCCTGGTCCAACCAAGCCCTCATGGAGTCCTGGATACTGCGGCCCTACCGCATGGCCCGCGACAATAGCCAGTGGTACCGCTTCCTCACCTCCGGTTTCCTGCACGCCGACTGGGGCCACCTCCTCTTCAACATGATTGCCTTCTACTCCTTTGGCGGCCTCGTGCTGAGCGTGCTGGCCAACGGCACCGGCGCGCCGGGCCTCGACGGCTTCGGGGCCTTGGGAGGCATCTGGCGCTTCCTGCTGCTCTACCTGGGCGGCATCGTGGTATCCGATATTCCCACCTATTTCCGGCACCGCGACGACCGCGAATATGGCAGCCTGGGGGCCTCTGGCGGCGTGGCCTCGGTGCTGTTTGCCGGGGTTATATTCTCCCCGCTCAATAAGATTTACCTGCTGTTTATCCCGGTCGGGATTCCGGGGTTCATCTTCGGTTTCCTCTACCTGGCCTATTCCTACTACCAGGGCCGCCGCCGGGGCGATAACATCAACCACGATGCCCACTTCTACGGTGCTTTGTATGGCGTAATCCTGGTTCTGGTGCTGATGCCGGCTTCCGGGCTGGAGTTTGTTCGTCAGATACAGTATTTTATGAAATCAATAATTTGATTATCAATAGGTTAAATCAATAAAATTCATCTTTTTATATCTATTTGAACAGCGTTGCGTAAGGGTTTTCAAGTTCATCTTTCATTTTCTTCCCCCTCATGAACACCCTTCGTTACTTTACTTCCCGCCTGCCCCTGACGGCACTCTTGCTCCCCTTAGCGCTGATTTTTTCAGGCTGTAGCGCATACAAAAACAACGGTAGCCTTTCCATCTTCGGCGTCCTGTATGTAATCCTGGCCATTGCGGCTATCATCAGTTTGCTCAAGCAGGACTGGTCCCTCACCAAAAAGCTGATTTGGGGAGTAGTTATTTGGTTCTTCCCCTTTGGCGGCTCCATCATCTACTTCCTTTTCTCTGGTCGGAGATAGTTGTTCGCCTCCTTCTAAAAGCAAAGAGCCCCGGCCATATAGCCGGGGCTCTTTGCTTTTAGAAGGAGGCGAGTCTTCAGTAACTGCGGTAGCCTAATTGAGCAGCCGTTGTTTTTCCAGCCGCGCCACATCGCGCAGCAGGTCGCCGCTGTTCATAATTTGCGTGAGCTGCCAATGGTCGCCCTGTCGGCGCATTTTCACTTCTATCACCATCGTCGTGTCGTACTTGGGCTGCGATACCTCCAGGCCCATGAAGGCATTGTCGCCCTCCTCGCGGGTATACTTCACGCCTTTAAAGGCGCTTTCCGGGCTCATGATTTTGCTGGCCAATCCGGTCAGCGAAATATTCACGAGGCGCTTTGGGGCTGCGGCGGCCGCTGCTTCCAGCGAGCCGGTTTCGACATAGCGCTGCACTTCCTGGTGGGCAGCTTTGGCCAGGGCGGGCTTTATCAGGCGCATGGCTCCGCCCATCATCAGGCTGCCGCCGGGTACCAACGATGTGAGGAGGGCACCCTGCTGCGTCACGTCATCTACCAGGTGCGTAGTCACGCTGTTCACGTCTACGTACTTCTCAAACGTGGCCATGTCGTGCGTTTGCACGGCGGCCGCTGCGGCCATTAGTGCGCCGCCAGGGCTGCGTTTCTGGTTTTGATAGTAGTAGTAGCCACCAGCGCCAACAGCCACCAGGAGTAAGAGGAAGAATAGTTTTTTCATGAAAGCACACGCAAAAATGATGAGCTACAAAAATACCCCTATCCGCGGTATCGGCAGGGTCGGGGGCTCAAGCCCGGTCATTTTAAGTCCGAGTCTTGGCCATAGCCAACGGACCCCAACAATTTCACTAAGCCCATTTAATCTGGCTCAGAATCATGTCTAAAGCCATTTCCCCCGCTTTCCGCCCCGAGGTGCATGGGCACCGTGGCTGCCGCGGTCTACTGCCCGAAAACACGCTGCCAGCCTTCCTGCATGCCCTTGAGCAGGGTGTTGATGTCTTGGAGCTGGACGTTGTCATATCTGCTGACAACCAGGTTGTGGTTTCGCACGAGCCCTGGCTTAATCCCACCATCTGCCTGGGCCCTGCCGGGGAGCGGATTCCTGCTGAAAAGCCGCCCCGTTTCAACTTATACCACATGCCTTACCACTCCATTCGCGAATGCGACTGCGGCGTGCTTCAGCATCCTGATTTCCCGGAACAGGTTTCCCAGCCAGCCTTCAAGCCGCTCCTGAGCGAAGTTCTGGCCACCGTTGAAGCTGCCACGCGGCAGCTGGGCCGCATGCCGGTGAAATACTCAATTGAGATAAAAAGCAGCCCTGCCGACGACGGCCTGTTCCACCCCGTGCCCGCTGAATTTCTCCGTCTGGTTCTGACGGAAATATCGTCTGTCGGCGTGCTGGCCCGTGCCCAGCTCCTGTGTTTTGATGCGCGCATTCTGCGCCTGGCCCACGCGCAAATCCCGGATTTGGCTACTTGTTTTCTGATTGAGGACGAGCTGCCCTGGAGTCAGCATCTCGACCAGCTTGGTTTCGTTCCCACCACGCTCGGCCCCGCCTTTCAAAGTGTAACGCTGGCTGCCGTGCAACAGCTGCGCGCTGCGTATCCCACCCTCAAGCTCGTTCCCTGGACTGTTAACCTTCCGCAGGATATGCGCCGGCTTATCGCGCTCCGTGTCGACGGCATCACAACCGATTATCCTAATCGATTGATAGCTGTCCTGGGTGAATAACGCAGGGGTTTTGTACTTGGGTAGTTTGATATAAGCAGGGGAGGCGGCTAACTACGTGATAATGTGTAACGCGTTCAGTGTTACAATCACTATCTGTAACATGTGTAATTTGTAAAATAGGCAACCAGCGTTACGTTCAGCGGTGTTGCGTTGAGTGTAATTATTGAAAAGGTACAGCTGTATTATTCGTACAAATTTGTTTTGACAGAACGTATGTGACATATTTGCATCAGCGTTACGCAATACACTCTCTATGCCACATCAAGGCGAAATCCTGCAGGAAGCCATCAAACACAGCGGTATTTCCATTACGCGTATCGTGGAGGAAATGGGTATTACACGTCCAACCATTTACCGTAAATTTAAAGAAGAGACAATTGATTACGGTTTTGTAACTCGCGTCGGTGAGATTATAAATCACGACTTTTCAAATGACTTTACAGTTGTCCAACAATCTTCCTTATTATTTGTAACACCCCAGTCAAAAGCAATTGTTACAAACAATGTTACACCCCGCGTTACAGCGGTACAAAACATCGATTCTGACCCAGCTAAGCAGCTTTTGACTCTTCAGGCTAAGTACATTGCCCTGCTTGAGGCCTACAATGAGCTCCTGTTGAAAGTGTATGGTCCCAAGTGACAAAAATGTTCCACGTGAAACATTTTTGTTCGACAAGGCCGATGCAGGTTCAGCACTACGAATGGCGGGAGCTGTATCAATAAGGGCAAACTACTGGCTAGCCGGAATAAACCGGAAGACCGTGCCTTGGTCGAGATAATCCCGCCCACACAGGGCTTCAGTGCTGTGCAGCGTTCGGGTCGGTTTTGCAGTCGATGCTGCGCGTGCCACAGACGATGTTTTGCAACCCAATAACTCTGCTAGCGTGGCTTGCGAAGAGCTGTTCTTCCGTTGGGTGTGCTTACAGTAACTCGAGTCGGAGTGGGGTGGGTGAAGGGCCTTCGCAAGCTCAGGATGACGACCGATTAAAAACCGGGTTGCTGGACAGCACCAGGAAGGCATCACAAAAAAGCCTCTGAAAAAGAGGCTGAGGAAAACCTGCCAGACCACTGATAACAGGGTGAGGTGTTCGGGCTAAAGGAAGATGACTTCCTTTACCACCGTCTCGCCAACCTCGGCATTGATGAGTTCCGCTACCCGGGTTTTAGCCATTAGCAGCTCGTGCTTGAGCGGGGCCGAGCTGAGCCGGACAAAGAGGCGGCCTTTGTTCACATACACCTCCTGGGTTTTCAGGGCTACGGCCTTGCCCATCACCCGCTCCCAGCTCGACACCACCGTCACCTCATTGAGCTTGCCTTGCAACCGGTAAATCCGGACCAATGATTCCAGTCCCTCTTTGAGCGCGATGATTTCGCCGGAGCGGGAGGGAGCAGATGGTTTTTTCACGGCAGCGGGTGCGCCCGGATTGTGGAAAGCCGGGCCTATATCGGGGCTGCAAAGGTAGCGCCCGCAGCACCCTAAACGGCTGCTACTACTCCATTCTGTACCCGGAAACGCAGGATGGGAATGGTGACCCGCGCCAGGGCCTGGTCGGTCCTTTCCAGGTTGGTATCGGTTAGAAAAACCTGGCCGAAGGTTTCATCGGCTACCAGCTCCAACAAGCGGGCAATGCGCTTGTCGTCGAGGCGGTCGAAAATATCATCGAGTAGGAGCAAGGGCTTTTGCTGTTGCCTGGCGGCCAGCATTTCGAACTGGGCCAGCTTAAGCGCAATGGCAAATGACTTCTGCTGCCCTTGGGAAGCGTGGCTTTTCACAGGTATATCCTCCATCAAAAAAACAAAATCATCGCGGTGTGAGCCGGTGGTGCTGCGCTGCAGCGCAAAGTCGCGGCGCTCATTGGCCCGTAATAGCTGGGCAAAATCTGCACCGAGCAGCTCACTCTTATAGGTAAGCGTGACGGCCTCGCGGCCATCGGCAAGCTGCTGGTAGTGCCGCTGGAAGATGGGGACGTATTCGCTAAGAAATGCCTCCCGCAGCACGGTGAGCTGCTGGCCCAGCGGAGCCAGCTGTTCATCAAGCGCCAGCAGGTATTCGCGGTCGAACCCATGACTGGACCGGTCGCCTCCTTGCTTGAGCACGGCGTTGCGCTGGCGCAATAAGGCATTGTAAGAAATAAGCAGCTCCAGAAACTGATGGTCGAGCTGGGCCATCAGGCTGTCAAAATACTTCCGCCGCTCCTCGCTGCCCTGCCGGATGAGGTCGGTGTCGTAAGGCGAAATCAGGACGGCGGGATAGCGGCCAATGTGGTCGGCCATGCGCTCATAAGGTTGCTTATCGTGAGTGAGGGTCTTTTTCTGGCCCTGGCGCAGGCTGACCTGAATAGTTTCGTGCTCAGGTTCTGAATTGGTAGAAAAAACACCCTTAACTACAAAGAAGTCAGCGCCTTGTTTAATCGAAAGACTGTCTGAAGCGCTAATGGCGCTCTTGGTCAGGGATAAGTAGTGAATGGCATCGAGCAGATTGGTTTTGCCGCTGCCATTGTCGCCAATAAAGCAATTGAGGCCGGGCGATAAACGCAGGGCAGCTTCGTCGTAATTCTTAAAAAAAAGAAGCTGAAGAGAGTCAAGGGACATAAGGTTCGGTATTGCCAGCAGTTTTACGTAATTTCGCCCTCCCAACGCGAAATATTCCTTAACGTGCTATGGCGGATACGAAAGTAAAAGCTGCTCCTAAAAAATCGACGGCATCCAATGGTGCAGCCGCCAAAGGCCAAGGCCAAACCGTAACCACGGTTCGCCAGCCCGACCCTCTTATGCCCGGCACCGACGAGCCTACCGCGGCTGCGTCTGGCAAAGCTGCGCCCGAGCCCAAGCGAGCCAAATCAGCCACTCCCGCGTTTCCCAAGGAAACGTACATGCAGTGGTATGAGCAAATGCAGCTCATGCGCAAGTTTGAGGACAAGGCCGGGCAGCTCTACGGGCAGCAAAAAATAAAAGGCTTCTGCCACCTCTACATTGGCCAGGAGGCCTGTGTGGCCGGGGCAGTGTCGGCTCTGGAAATCGGCGATAAGTACATCACCGCTTACCGCGACCACGCCCACCCGCTGGCCCTGGGCACCTCGCCCAACGCCGTGATGGCCGAGCTGTTTGCCAAAGCCACCGGTTGCTCGAAGGGCAAAGGCGGCTCGATGCACATGTTCGATAAGTCGGTCGGGTTTGTGGGCGGCCACGGCATCGTGGGCGGGCAGATACCCATGGGTGCCGGCCTGGCATTCGCCGAGAAATACAACAAGACCGGCAAGCTCTGCATTTGCTACATGGGCGACGGAGCCGTGCGCCAGGGCGCGCTGCACGAAGCCTTCAATATGGCGATGCTCTGGAAGCTGCCCGTCATCTTCGTGATTGAGAACAACGGCTACGCCATGGGCACATCGGTATCCCGCACCTCAAACGTGACCGAGCTCTACAAGCTGGGCCTGAGCTACGACATGCCCTCGGAGCCGGTGAACGGCATGCGGGTAGAGGATGTGCACGAGGCTGTGGCCCGCGCCGCCGAGCGCGCCCGCAAAGGCGACGGCCCCACGCTGCTCGAGTTCAAAACCTACCGCTACAAGGGCCACTCGATGAGCGACCCGGCCAAGTACCGCACCAAAGAGGAGCTGGAAGACTACCGCCACCGCGACGCCATCGAAGGTGTGCGCCACACCATCCTCAGCAATAACATGGCGACGGAGGCCGACCTCGAAGCCATCGACGAAAAAATAAAAGCCCGGGTAGCCGAGTCGGTAGAGTTTGCCGAAAACTCGCCTTACCCCACGCCCGACGAACTGTACAAGGACGTCTACGTGCAGGCCGACTACCCTTACATTCACGACTAATTAACCCGGCCACTGGCCCTGCGGCCCGCTTGCGGGTCCTGTTGTTGAAATAACCTCCGTAATGTCGAAGATTCCCTACTCTGGCAAGAGCCAGCAGGCCCGCCAGGGGCAAGTACCCCAGAACGTGCCCGCCGACCCGTTGGCCCCCGCCGAAAACCTGCCGGCCGAAAATCCGCTGATGGAAGACCCGGACGCTCTGGCCGCTCGCCTGGCCGATTCGGAGGACTTCGTGCGCAACAACCGCAACGTGTTGCTGGGGATTTTGGCGGCAGTCGTTCTGGCCGTGGTGGGCGGCTTCGGCTATTATACCTGGAGCACCCAGCAGAACCAGAAGGCGCAAGCCACCATGTTCCGCGCCGTGAACAACTGGGAAGCCGACTCGCTGAACAAAGCCATTAAGGGCGATGGCAAGGCTCCCGGCCTGACCACCGTTGCCAACGAGTACGGCAGCACCAAGGCCGGCAACCTGGCCAACTTCTACGCCGGCGTAGCTTCGCTGAAACAAGGCAAATACAAAGAGGCTCTCGATTTCCTCGAAGACTTCAGCTCCAACGATTACCTGGTGCAAAGCCGTGCTTATTCGCTGATGGGCGACGCGCAGCTGGAGCTGAACAAGCCCAAGGAAGCCGCCGACCTCTACGCCAAAGCCGCCGACCACAACGCCAACGAGTACTTCTCGCCCGGCTACCTGCTGAAGGAAGCCACCGCCCGCGAGCTGGCCAGCGACAGCGAAGGCGCACTGAAAGCCTACGACCGCATCATTAGTGAGTACCCCACGGCTCAGGAGGTTGGCGAAGCCCGCCAGTACAAAGCCAAGCTGGAGAAATAAATCACTGATTGTCGCGGGTGAACCGTGATTTCGCTGATTCCCATTGCGCTTCTCCAACTTTGGGGAAGCGCAATTTTTTTAGCTTGAAGGGGATTTTTGATAAAAATGGAGGCTCATAAAAATACAGCCAGCCAGGAGCCCTGGCCAATCAAATCTGTGTAATCACGGTTAATCAGCGACAATCAGCGATATATGGCAACTTCCCTCCAAAACCTGAGCGACTACGACGCTTCTACTTTCACCGATATCAGCGAAAAGCGCTTTGGGTTGGTGGTATCCGAGTGGAACCGCGAGATAACCGACATCCTCAGCGCCGGCGCTTTCGACACCTTGGTAAAGCACGGGGCCAAGGCCGAGAACATCTACCGCAACACCGTGCCCGGCAGCTTCGAGCTCACCCTTGGGGCGCAGTTTCTGGCGCAGCACGACGAGATGGACGCCGTGATTTGCCTGGGCGTGGTGATTCAGGGCGAAACCAAGCACGACGACTACATCTGCCACGCCGTGGCGCAGGGCATCACGCAAGTGGGTCTGAAATTCAATAAGCCGGTCATCTTTGGGCTGGTAACCACCAATACCCTGGAGCAGGCCTGGGACCGGGCCGGCGGTAAGCATGGCAATAAGGGGGTGGAAGCCGCTGTGGCTGCTATCCAAATGTTAGGCTTTTAACCGGCCAAGGAAAAGCGCTTTCGAGTCCGTAACTTTGCGTCTGCAAAACCATGCAGGCAACGGCCTTAGCTTTGTGGCGAGGGCAGGCACTTCTACAGGCTGCCAACTTATGTAGTAGCTGGGGCGTTGCTATAATGCAAAGCCTCGCCATTTTCCGCAGTCCTTTTTACTCATTGTAATGAACGAAGAAAACATTCGCTATTCCCGGGAGGACCTGAACGAGTTCGACCAGATTATTCAGGATAAACTAACGGCGGCCCGCAAGGAGTTTTCCTTCATCAAAGAGACCCTGAACCGGAGCAACGACTCGGGCACCGACACCACGGCCTCCTCGGCTAAGGTGCTGGAAGACGGGGCCGAAACGGCGGAGAAGGAAAGCATGAACCAACTGGCCTCGCGCCAGATGAAGTTCATCCAGCAGCTCGAAAACGCCCAGGTTCGCATCAAAAACGGTACTTATGGCGTGTGCATCGGCACCGGCAAGCTCATCCCGAAGGAGCGCCTGCGGGCCGTGCCCCACACCCAGCATTCGATTGAAGCCAAAATGGCGCGGCGCGACTAAGCACGGCGGCTTTTTGGTAATCGGTATTGGGTAGTCGGTAGTCAGAATTTTATTTGGGTTGACGGCGTTCAACCTTTCTGACCACCGACTACCCAATACCGATTCTTTTTTTAACCTGTACCGTAGCGATACGGCACGCAACTTTTCTCCCCATGGGCAAGAAACATTTTTCAGAAGATAAAGCGGACCGTCGCGGCGGCCGCAGTGCCGGCGGCCCCGGCGGCTTTGGCGGCAGTGCTGCCGCTGGCCGTGGCGGCGAGCGCAGCAACGACCGGAACGAGCGCGGCGGCAACGAGCGCGGCGGCAGTGACCGTGGCGGTAACGACCGGGGTGGTTTCGGCAAAAGCCGGCCTGCTACCAATGGCGCATTTGGCCGTCCGGCTACGAATGGGGCATTTGGTCGCCCGGCTACCAACGGCGCGTTTGGCGGCGGCGGCAAGAAGTTTGGCGATGGCGAGAAGCGCCCCTATGGCAGCAGCTACGGTGGCGGCCAGCGCGAAGGCGGCAGCAGCTTTGGCAACAAAAGCTTTGGCGGCGGCAACAAGTTTGGTAACGACCGGCCGTTCGAGCGCCGCGACGACCGGGCTCCCCGCCCGGGCGGTTTTGGCAAAGAGCAGCGCACGGGCACCAGCTATGGCCGCAGCGCAGAGCCCCGCCCCGAGCGCGGCAGCTTTGGTGGCGACCGCGACCGGAGCGACCGGAGCGACCGGGGCGAGCAGCGTGGCCCGGCTACCGAGGCCCGGCCCATCCGTCCGTATCAGCCCAAGGAGAACTGGGGTGGCCAGCCCTACCGCCGCGAAGGCGAAAAGGCTGTGCCCCGGGGCCAGCCCGGCGAGCGCAACCGCAAATTTTTGAAGAGCAACCCCAACGAGGACAGCGACAGCAGCCCGCGCAGTGGCGGCAGCTTCGGCCGCAGCACGCCCCGCGAGCCCGAGAACTTCGAGCGCGGCGAAAGCCGCAGCGAAGAGCGCGGCCCCAACCGGCCCATCCGGTCGGCCCGCCCGTTTGATGCCAACCCGCCGCAGCAGCGCGAGGAGCGTAGCGAGCGCCGTGACTCTAACATTGAGCGCGACAACGCGAACAACGCCGATTTCCGCGCCGACCAGGCCGCGTTTGGCCGCAAGTTCACGCCCGGCGCATTTGGCCGCCGCGGCGATAGTGCCTCGGCCCCCAGCCGCAGCACCGGCGAGCGCCCCGGCAGCTACGAGAAGCCCCGCAGTACCGAGCGCTGGAGCCCCACGCCCGGCAGCTTTGCCGAGCGCCGCGAGGCTCTGAAAGCGCAGGAGCGCAGTGTGCGCCGCTCGGGCACCGGTTACGGCAGCGCCGTAGACAAGCCCCGGCCCGCCCGTCCGGCCGTGCAGGAAAACCGTGCCGATAAGCCCCGCTTCGGCGAGCGCCCCGGTGAGGCTCCCGACTACAAAAACCTCAAGCACTACGAGCAGGACAAAACCCGGGGCAACAAGCGTCGCCGCGAGGAAGAGGACGATTTCGGCACCGACGAGCTGCGCCTGAACCGCTACATCGCCAACGCGGGCATCTGCTCGCGCCGCGAGGCTGATACGCTGATTGCGGCCGGCGAAATCAAGGTGAACGGCGAGGTAGTGACGGAAATGGGCTACAAAGTGCAGCCCGAAGACACCGTGCAGTACGGCAAGACCAACCTGAGCCGGGAGAAGTCGGTGTACGTGCTGCTGAACAAGCCCAAGGACTTCATCACGACGACGGAGGACCCCGAAGGCCGCCGCACGGTGATGGATTTGGTGGCCAGCGCTTCGAAGGAACGGATTTTCCCGGTGGGTCGGCTCGACCGCAACACCACGGGCCTGTTGCTCTTCACCAACGATGGCGAAGTAGCGCAGAAACTCTCGCACCCTTCGCACAAAAACAAGAAAATCTACCAGGTTGAGCTGAGCACGCCGCTGTCCGAGGAAGACCTGCGCAAGATTTCGGATGGCCTGGAGCTGGAAGACGGCAAAGCCACTGTGGACGACGTGGCCGTAGTGGCCGGCAACGCGCACTTCGTGGGCATTGAAATTCACATTGGCCGCAACCGCATCGTGCGCCGCATTTTCGAGCACCTTGGCTATGAGGTAGTAGCTCTGGACCGCGTGCAGTACGCCGGCCTCACCAAGAAAGACCTGCCCCGTGGCAAATGGCGCTTTTTGAGTGAGCAGGAGGTTATTCGGATGAAATACTTCCTGTAAGGATTTCTGGTGACCCCCAACAGAACGTCATGCTGAGCGAAGCCGAAGCATCTCTACCGCAATAGTAACTAATTACTTGCGCGGTAGAGATGCTTCGGCTTCGCTCAGCATGACGTTCTTTTTTATTCAATCGCAACCTACTCAATGCACACCCTGGCCCTCGATATCGGTAACACGGCCGTGAAAGCCGGCTGCTTCGATGGCCCATTGCTGCGCGAGATGTCGGCGGGCCTCACGGCGGCCGAGGTGCGGGAATTGGTGCAGCGCTGGCAGCCGCGCCACGTTATCGTGGCCTCGGTGGCGGAGGCGGCGGTGCTGGCCGTGGAAGATTTGCGGGACCTGGTGCCGGGCGAAATTCTGGCGTTTAGTCCGGGCACGACCCCCGTGCCGCTGCGCAATTCCTACACCACGCTGCACACGCTGGGGGCCGACCGGCTGGCGGCGGCCGTGGGCGCGGCCAAGTTGCGGCCCGGCCGCGACACCCTCATCATCGATGCCGGCACGGCGCTCAAGTCTGACCTCGTGACGGCCGACGAAACCTACCACGGGGGCAGCATTGGGCCGGGGCTGGCCATGCGGCTGCGGGCGCTGCACACGTTTACGGGGCGGCTGCCGCTGCTGGAGCTGCCGCCTGCCGATGCAACGATTCCGCTCGTGGGCGACTCCACTACGGGGAGCCTGCTGAGCGGCGTAGTGAACGGGGCGGTGGCCGAAATTACGGGGCTTATTACTCAGTATCAGCAGGCTTACCCGGGGTTGGGCGTGCTGCTCACCGGGGGCGATGCCGCGTTTCTGGCGGCCCGGCTCCCGGCTCGTATCTTTGTTGTGCCCGAGCTGGTGCTGCTCGGCCTTAATCGGATTTTAGTTTATCATGTTGACAAATAAAGAGATGGAGCGCCTGCGTACGGGTTTGGTGCTGGCGGGCGTGGCCGTGTTGATGGCCGGTGGCGCGCAGGCCCAGGGCCTGGGCAACTCGCCGTACTCCCGCATTGGGCTGGGCGAATACAACGCCAACACCGGCGGCGTGCGCCAGATGGGCATGGGCGGCGTGGGCGTAGCGGCTCCTAATGCTGTCAATGTGAATGAGTTGAATCCGGCGCTGCTCTTCTACACCTCGCGCACCACGTTTGAGGCCGGCTACAATGGCCAGTACAAAACGGTGAAGAATGCCAACGGGGCCAACCGCAGCGGCAGCGGTACGCTGGGCTACTTCGCCTTTTCGGTGCCGCTGAACACGAAGTGGGGCGCGGCCGTGGGCCTGAAGCAGGTGAGTGCCGTGGACTACGAGTCGAATATCATCGACGACGTTGCGGGCGCCCCGGGCCAGGCCCGGTCGCTGAAGCAAAACAAGGGCTCCGGTGGGGTTTCGGAAGCGTATCTGGGGCAAGGGTACCGCATCACCAAAAATTTCACGCTGGGCTTCACGGCTTCCTACGTGTTTGGGGTAATTGATGAGACGACTGGCACAGCCGTGCAGGAGGGCATCAGCACCACCCGCCTGATTAACTCCGTGGACCGGGTGCATACCCGCTACTCGGATTTTGCCTTCCGCACGGGCGCACACTACCGCCAGAAGATAGGCAAAGACCTGAACGTGAACCTGGGCGGCGTCTACGGCTTCGCTCACAACCTCAACGGCCAGCGCGAGCGCACCCAGGAGCAGCAATACGCCGACGACGGCACCCTGGCCAGCGCGGTTTCGACGCTGAGCGACGGCCGGGGCAGCAGCTACGTGCCGGCCCTGGCGCAGGTCGGGGTTAGCTTCGACAATGATAAAAACTGGAGCGCCACCCTGGATGTGGCGCAGCAGCAGTGGTCGAAGTTTCGGGACTTCGGCGAGCAGCGCCTGGCGCTCAGCAATACCATGCGTCTCGGCCTCGGGGGCGAACTGACGCCCGACCCGGGCTCCGTGGAGCACTACTTTCAGCGGGTGAGCTACCGCGCCGGCCTGGCCGTGGCGCAGCTACCCTACCAGCCGGGCGGTAAAACCCTGTACGACCGGTCGGTTAGCTGGGGCTTCGGCTTCCCGCTGCCCACGGCTACGCCGCTCGAAGCCACCACGCTCAGCCTCGGCTTCACGTACGGCGTGCGCGGCAATACCGACATTCTCAATGCCGCTACGAACACCAGCAACGTGCAGGAAACCTACATTCGGGGCCAGCTCGGGGTGACGCTGAACAACCGCTGGTTTATCAAGCGGCGCTTGCAGTAAGCGGGTGCCAAATCCCAATAACGCAGTGAACGGACTCAGGCAGTGGAGCAGGAGCAGGGCATTCCTGATGGGATTGGCCCTGCTGGGCTGCGATAAAAAAGCGGCCACCGGCCCTAAGCTCGTCTACACCGGCCCGCTGATGGAGACGACCAACGTGCGGACGCTGTTCAGCGACTCGGCCAAGCTCAAGCTGCAGCTCACCGCGCCGCTGGAGCAGCAGTTCGAGAACGGCGACGTCATCTACCCCAAGGGCATGGTGGTGACGTTCTACTCGACGGATGGCAAAAAAACGGTCGTCAACACGTTGGAGGCCAAGTACGGGAAGTCGGACAAGGCCAAGAGCCTCTATATCATGCGTGGCGACGTGCGGGTGATGAACGTGCCGCAGCAGCAGCGCATGAACACCGAAGAGCTGTTCTTCGACAAGACCAAGCAGCTGATTTACACCGACTCGGCGATGTTCGTGAAAGTGACCACGCCCACCGAATACCTGACCGGCTACGGCCTGACGGCCAATCAGGACTTCTCGCGCTACCGCATCACCCGGCCCGAGGGCATTTTTGCGGCTCCGCAGGCCGCGCCGGTGCAGTAGGGCTTTTATTTGGCATGACCGTCCTCGGGTCCTCAATTTTATTCCTTATGACTTTCGACAAATCCCTGCTGCGCACCGTGCTATTTGCCGTGGGCGTGGTCGCGCTGGTTATTGGCATTTACCAGACGATTTTTTACAATGACCTGACCCGGAACTACTGGATTTTCATGGTATCGATGGGGTGCTGGATACCGCTGCTCTACTGGCGCCAACAGGAGCGGCTGGAAGCCAAAATAGCCGAGCAAAAGGCCAAGCTGGCTCAGCAGGCCCGCGCCAAAACTCCGGCTAAATCGACCAAGAAGCGCCGTTAGGACGGAATTGCGCCGGTTTTCTGGCGTCGGCGTTGGCGGAATTAATCGTGCCGGGAGCCGCCCGGACCGTGGTCGTGGCGTACCGGTCGGCGAGTTAAAATCCGGTAAAACTTTGATTGCCGGCCAAATTCTGGTTATTTTGCGCCTCTTTTGACCGTGCTCAACGCGTTGTCAGTTGTTCGTGGTTAGTTGTCAGGTCGTTCTGCACTGCTGCCCGGAGACTGACCGCTAACAACTAATAACTGACAACTAAGGAATGGCTTTAATTAACACGATTCGGGAAAAATCTGGCTGGGCGGTAGGTACCGTGGCCATTGGTATGCTGCTCTTTATTGTGGGCGGCGACCTGGTGGGCGGTAAAAGCAAGCTGTTTGGCGGCAACGACCAAACGGTGGGCGAGGTAGCCGGCCAGAAAGTAGAGCTGGCCGACTACAACAACGCCCTGGAGCAAGCCAAGCAGGCCTTTGTGGCCCAGCAGCAGCGCCAGCCCGATGAGCAGGCCCTCGGCTACCTGCGCGACCAGGCCTGGAACCAGACCATCTACCGCATGGCTTTCCAGCCGGAGTGGGAGAAGCTGGGCCTGACCGTATCGGACGATGAATTGGTGGACATGGTGCAGGGCGACAACATCAGCCCCGGCATCAAGCAGGCTTTTACGGACCCAAAAACCGGTCAGTTCGACAAAACCCGTCTGGTAGAGTACCTGAAAAACCTCGACAAGCTGCCTGCCGAAAACCAGGCTGCCTGGCGCAATTTCGAAGCCAACCTGCCCGCCGAGCGCCTCGCCAACAAGTACAACGCCCTGCTGAAAAACTCGGTGTACGTGACCTCGGCCGAAGCCAAGCGCTTCGACTCGTCCCAGAACACCAGGGAGACGGTGAAGTACCTGTTCGTGCCCTACGGCAGCATTTCCGACTCGGCCGTGAAAGTGACCGATGCCCAGCTGCAGGCCTACCTCGACAAAAACAAGGGTAAGTACAAGGTGGAAGACGGCCGCTCGGTGGAGTACATCAGCGTCCCGGTGGTAGCCTCGAAGGAGGACAGCACCGCCGTGAAAACGTCGATGGCGGAGCTAGCTACCCAGTTCGCCTCGGCTCCGGTCGATTCGCTGTTCGTGTCGGCCAACTCGGAGCAGCCCTACAACAAGGCCCTGCGCAGCCCCGCCGACCTGCCCGAGCAGCTCCGCAAGCAGCTGCCCCTGGCCGCTGGCAAAATCTACGGTCCTTACGCCGAGAACGGTACCTATTCGCTGTACAAGGTGACGGGTAGCGGCGTTGGCAAGCAGGCGGCGGCCCGCGCCAGCCACATTCTCATCAAGGCCGAAGGCACTACGCCCGAAGCAAAAGCTGTTGCGAAAGCGAAGGCGCAGGACATCCTGAACAAAATCAAGGCCGGGGCCGATTTCGGCGCGATGGCGCGCCAGTTTGGCACCGACGGCACCAAGGACCAGGGCGGCGACCTCGGCTGGTTTGGCCAGGGCCGCATGGTGCCCGAGTTCGAGAAAGCCATTTTCGGCACTTCGGCCACGGGCTTGCTGCCTAATCTGGTCGAAACCTCGTTCGGCTACCACGTTATCAAGGTAACGGCCGTGCCCACCAAGCAGACCTATCAGGTGGCCGAAGTGAAAAAGACCATTACCCCCAGCGACGCCACCCGCGAAGTGGCCTACGCCAAGGCGCAGGAGCTGAAAGGCGAAGCCACCGACTTGGAAAGCTTCCGCAAGCTGACGACCAAAGACAAAACCCTGGTGAAGCAGGAGGCCAAAAACCTGGACCGCAGCGCCCGCACCGTGAACAATCTGCAGAATGCCCGCGAGCTGGTGCGCTGGGCCTTCGGCTTTAGCCAAACCGGTGCCGATACCAAAGTGGGTGACGTTTCGGAAGTGTACGAAATGGGCGACCAGTACGTGATTGCCGCCCTCACCGACCAGCGCGCCAAAGGCACGGCCACCGTCGAAAACCTCCGCCCCGAGCTGTCGGCGCTGGTGCGCAATGAGGAGAAGGCCAAGCAGATTATGGCCAAGCTGCCCAAAGCCGGCACCTTGGAAGAAATGGCCGTCAAATACGGCCCCACCGCCCAGGTAGCCACCGCCGAAGGCGTGGTCCTCGGCCAGGGCAGCATCCCGAACGTGGGCTTCGAGCCCGTAGCCGTGGGCCGGGCCTTCGCGCTGAAGCCGGGCCAGAAGTCGGCCGCCATCCAGGGCGAGCAGGGCGTGCTGGTAGTGGAGCCCGTGAGCACCACCCCCGCCGCCGCCGCGGCCGACCTGAAGGCCGTGCGCCAGCAGCTGGCGCAGCAGCGCGCCCAGGCTCAGGATGGCAAGATATACGAGGCCATCAAGGCCCACGCCAACGTGAAAGACAACCGCACGAAGTTCTTCTAAGCCGCCCGCCGGCAGTTTGAAAAGGGCCGTACCTTCGGGGGCGGCCCTTTTTCGTTTTTGGGCCCGTTTACCAGGAAGGATGCTATGACCCCGCTTGAAATCATGGAATTACAAGCAAAAGCGGCTTCTAACTCCTTGCAATATGCCGACCACGCCATTACGCGCATGGCGCAACGCGGCATTGCGACGACCGAAGTACGCGAGGTATTGGCAGCCGGCTTGGTACTGGAAGATTACCCCAATGACAGATATGGGCCGAGCTGTCTTATTTTTGGCAACACATTGGGCAATCGGCCGTTGCACATTGTATGCAGCTATCCGCAACGCCCGCTGCTCAAAATCATTACGGTGTACGAGCCTGACCTAACGGAATGGCTTCCTGGTTTTACTCAAAGAAAAAAGCTATGACAGATGCCGCAGATTTCTTCGCGCAAGAGCAGTCTCTCCTGGAACCCGCGCAGGTAACGTACATTGTGCAAGTAGGGGAGCGGGTGGTAGTGGTAGAAAACGTGCCAGCTCAGGTGAACAAGTTGACGGGTGAACAGCTGTTCTCGGCGGAAACGACGGAGCAGTTACTAAAAATCGCGCAAGGCCTGGTAAATAAGCCGGTTCGTTACGCTGAAACGCCCGTTTACTCCTTCGCGGCCTGAGGCGAACGAACAAAGCTGCGTCGTTCCGGCGTTACCGTCATTCAACTTGCCCGCTATTTTATGCGCTATCTCTTATTCAGCGTCGTCCTGCTGCTGGCTACTCCGGCGCTCGCCCAGCAGCCGGGCAAAGGCTGGGCTCCCGCGAACTCGACCACGCTGGCGCAGGACTACGCCCGGCGCGGCGAGCACGAAAAGGCAGTGTTTCTGTTCGAGAAGCTGCCCGCGGCCGAGCAGGCCAGTCTGGCGGTGTTTCCGGTCTACATCTCCTCGCTGCTGGCTTTGAAACGCTACAAGGAGGCCGAGAAAGTAGCCAGGCGCGCCGCCAAGCTGCGCCCGGAGGAAGCCACCATCGGGGTGGCTCTGGGGGGCGTGTACGCGGAATCGGGCGATATGCCCGCCGCTGATAAGCAGTGGCAGAAAGTGCTGGGCCAGCTCACGCCCGCGCAGGTGCTGCCGGTCGCTACCGAATTCAGCCGGCGTGAGCTGCTGCCCTGGGCCGAGCGCACTTACCTGCGCGGTCGGGCCCTGGCCAAAAACGACACCGAATACGCCCCGCAGCTCATTCAGCTCTACACCCAAACCCAGAACCAACCCCAGGTACTGGCCGAAACCCTGCGCCTGGTGGCCCAGGATGAGCAGCAGCTGCCCTACGTGCGCAACATGCTGCAAAATGCGCTGCGTGACGAAAAAGACTTCGATGCGCTGGAAAAGCAGGTGCTCAGCGCCACCCAGCAGCACCCCGAGCAAGCGGCCTTTAGTGAGCTGCTGCTGTGGCTGCAGGTGCAGCGGCGCGATTTTGCCGGGGCGCTGGTGCAGGCCCGGGCGCTGGACCGCCGCAGCCGGGGCGAAGGCCGCCGGGTGATGGAGCTGGCTGCCATCGCGCAGTACAACAAAGACTACGAAAGTGCCATCGATGGCTTTGCCTACGTGGCCCGGGAGTACCGCAACGGCCCTTACGGCAATGCCGCCCGCCAGCGCCTGCTGCAGGCCCGCGAAGCCCAGGTGCGCGAAACCTACCCGGTGGACCTGACCAAAGTGCGCGCCCTGGTGACCGAATACAACCAGCTGCTGGCCGAGCTGGGCCGCACGCCCGATACCGCCCCGGTGCTGCGTAACCTGGCCAATCTGCACGCCTTCCAGCTGAATGACCGCGCCAGGGCCATGACCTTGTTGCAGGAAGTTATCGACATGCCCCGCGTCAACGAAGAAGTGGTGGACGAAGCCAAGGTGACCCTCGGCGACCTGTACCTGCTGAAAGCCGAGCCCTGGGAGGCCACGCTGCTGTACTCGCAGGTGGAAAAATCGCACAAGGATTCGCCCTTAGGTTACGAGGCCAAGCTCCGCAACGCCCGCCTGAGCTACTACGCCGGCGACTTTAAGCTGGCCCAAAGCCACCTCGACATCCTGAAAGAAGCCACCACCCGCGAAATTGCCAACGATGCCATGCAGCTCTCGCTGCTCATTCAGGACAATACGGTGGAGGACACTCTGGGCCTGGGCCTGAAGGCCTACGCCGCCGTGGAACAGCTGGTGTTCCAGAACAAGCTTCAAGAGGCTATCACCGGCTTGGATGGGTTGTTGGAGAAATTCCCCGGCCACCCGCTGGCCGATGATACCTACTACCTCAAGGCGCAGCTGCAGCGCCGCACCGGCAATTTTGCCGGGGCCGCTACCACGCTCGAGCGCATCACCAACGACCCTAAAGTTGATGTATTGAGCGATGATGCCCTGTTTTTGCTGGCCCGCATTCAGGAAGAAAATGTGAAAGACAAGCTGAAAGCGCAGGAGCTCTACAACCAGGTGATAGTGAAATTCCCCGGCAGCATCTATGTGGCCGAGGCCCGCAAGCGCTTCCGCAAGCTGCGCGGCGATGGGGTGCAGTAGGGCTGTTGAACGAAAAAGAACGTCATGCTGAGCGCAGCCGAAGCATCTCTACTGGATAAGTAACATAATTACTGCAGCGGCAGAGATGCTTCGGCTGCGCTCAGCATGACGTTCTTCTGTTCGCGAGGTGAAGGCCCCTCCCACATATCTACCCAAAGAACACGAACATCAGGGCCAGTACCACGATGAATACGCCGTACATGAGTGCGTCAGTGCCAATGTACTGGCGGTATTTGCGGTAAAATTCCTGGAGTTTATTCATGGCGGGGGCGGGCAGGGGAGCTGGCTTCAAAGGTAGGCCGGCCGGTGCGGGGCGGGGTTTGGTCGTACTTTTGAAGTCATTTCTACGACGTATCAGATGCCCATATCCGCTAGTAAGCGCTGGAATTATATCCCCGAACCCGACCCTGCTCAGGTCAGTAATCTGGCCCAGGCCCTCTTCATTGCCCCCGAAATAGCGGCCCTGCTGGTGCAGCGCGGCACTGCCACGCCCGAAGCCGCCGCCGCCTTTTTCCACCCCGACCTGCGCCAGCTGCCCGCCCCGCTGCTCATGCGCGACATGGGCCGCGCCGTGGCCCGCCTCGCCCACGCCCTGGAAGCTGGCGAAAAGGTGATGGTACTGGGCGACTACGACGTGGACGGCATCACGTCGGTAGCCACGGTGATGAGCTACCTGACCCCGCTGTTTGGCGTCGAGCGGCTGCGCGACTACATCCCCGACCGCTACACCGAAGGCTACGGCATCTCGCAGAAAGCCATTGACTTCGCGGCTGATAACAGCTTCGCGCTCATTATCGCGCTCGACTGCGGCATCAAGGCCGTGGAGCAGATAGCCTACGCCAGCAGCCGGGGCGTCGACTTTATTATCTGCGACCACCACCTGCCCGGCGACGAGCTGCCCGCCGCTGTGGCCGTGCTCGACCCCAAGCGGGCCGACTGCGAATACCCCTACAAAGAGCTGTCGGGCTGCGGCGTGGGCTTCAAGCTGATGCAGGCGCTGGGCGAACATCTCGGCCTGGATGCGGCCCCGCTCCACGATTTGCTCGACTTGGTCACCGTCAGCATTGCCGCCGACATCGTGCCCATCACCGGCGAAAACCGGATTCTGGCCTCCTACGGCCTGCGCCGCTTCAATGAAGATGCCGAATTGCTGCGCCCCGGCCTGGCCGCTCTGCGCGAGCTGGCTACGCTGCGCGAAGGCGCGTTGGGCATCAGCAGCCTGATATTTGGCTTCGCGCCGCGCATCAATGCCGCCGGGCGCATGGGCGATGCCCGCCGCGCCGTGGCCATGCTCCTGGCCCCCGACCAGCAGGAAGCGCGCTACACCGCCGAAGTGGTGGACCAGATGAACCAGCAGCGCCGCGGCTCGGACCAGCACACCACCCAGGAGGCGCTGGACATGATTGCCGGCAGCCCCACGCTGCAAAATGCCCGCGCCACCGTGCTCTACAAGGCCGACTGGCACCAGGGCGTGCTCGGTATCGTGGCTTCGCGCTGCCTCGACCAGTATTATCGCCCTACGGTCATTCTCACGCAACGCGATGGCAAGGCCACCGGCTCGGCCCGCTCCGTGGCGGGGTTTGATGTGCACGCGGCCCTGGAATCCTGTTCCGCGCTACTCGACCAGTTTGGGGGCCACCGCGCCGCTGCCGGCCTCACATTGAAAGTCGAAAACGTGCCCGCCTTCCAGCGTCGCTTCGAGGAAGTGGTGGCTGATACGCTGACCACCGAGCACCTGGTGCGGCCCGTGGAAGTAGCCGCCGTGCTGCCGCTTTCGCGCATTAATGAAGACTTTTTTGGTGAGCTGCGCCGCATGGAACCTTTTGGCCCTGGCAATCCCAACCCGGTGTTTGCTTCGCGCCGGCTGGTGGCGGTGCCCCACAGCGCCCGCGTGGTGGGCACGGGCCACCTCAAGCTACGCCTCGCCGCCGCCGATGCCCAGGGCCCGGCCGTGGACGCCATCGGTTTCGGCCTGGCCGACTACCTGCCCGAGATTGAGCAGGGCCAGCCCTTCAGCGCCTGCTACACCGTGGAGCTGAACGAGTACCGGGGCCAGCGTAGCGTGCAGCTTCGCCTGCTGGACGTGCGCTGGGAGTAGCCGCACTTCTCCAATACAAAAAGCAACGCCCGTGACTGATTCAGTTACGGGCGTTGCCTTTTGTATCAACTGTCCGGCGCTATTCCATTGTCGTGGGGCGTGTGCGGAAATAGTAGGCGCTGGTTTTGGCCTTGCCCTCTGGCTTGCGGGTGCGCTGGATGTAGTCGCCGGGCAGCAGCAGCCACGAGCCGCTTTGTCTCATGCCCGAAAGTAAATTTTTGATGGGCGTGTACTCAAACACTTCCAACCGGACCAACTGCCCTTGTATGTAGCGCTCCGACAGCAGCAGCTTGCCGTCTTGGGCCCGATAATCGATTTTTTCGACTTTGGCGCCGGTTGTTTTGTGCTTGATTATGTGCGTTTTCAGTACAGTGCGTCCATTCCTATCAAAAGGGATGGAATTGAAGCTGACGATTTTGCGGCGAAGCCCCCGGATTCCTATGAACGAAGCGCTGAAATCCCGCAGCAGCTTTTCGTTTTCGCTGCGGCAGGCGGCGGCCCTGGCCAGCACCGAATCGTGCGCGGCCGTGTAGCGGGCGGCTTGTGGAGTTGTGGCCGTGGTTTCTTCGGTGGTCGATTGGGCCTGGGCCGATGCACCGGCTCCTAGCGTGAGCAGACCCGCTGCCCCGATGATTAAACGTTGTGAGAACATGAAACAGAATGTGGTAGAAAATATCCGTAAGATATGCGCGATTAGCGCTGCCGCATCACGCGCCACACCCACCACATGAGTGGCAGTTGCAGCGGCAGGCGGCCCCAGGCCGCCCAGCCCGGAATGCCCAACTGCTCGTGAATGAGGGCCATATGCAAGTTGGCTGGAAACACGGCCACCAGCAGCGCCAGCAAGCCCCAGCCGGCCAGCCGCCGGGTGCGAACCGGCAGTAGCCCCAGCCCCCCCAGTATTTCAAAAACACCACTCACGTACACCAGCGCTAATGGCTGCGGCAGCCACGGCGGCATGATAGTCAGGTAGGTAGCCGGATGCACAAAATGCCAGATACCGGCCAGCACAAATAGCAGGGCCAGCGCGTAGCGGCTGAAATGGGTCATATATACGGGGGGAATAAACGGGGTGGGGGAGTGTCGGCCGCAAAGCCGGTGATGCCGCCGGCCTTACGGTGCAGCGCAAAGAAAAGCCCCAGCCAATCCATGGCCGGGGCATTTCATCAGTGGAAAGGGGAGCGCGACTTATTTCAGCACCTTCAGCTGCTGGGTGCCGCTGGCGCCGCGCAGGCGCAGCACGTACACGCCGGCGGGTAGGTTCTCGGTGTCAAACTCGACTTGCTGAGTACTGGCACGTAGCGTGAGAGGCAGCGTGCGTACCTCGCGGCCCAGGGCATCAAGTAGCTGTAAGGTGGCAGCTCCGGCCGGCGCGGCCGCCACGTTCACCCGCAGCTGCCCCGCAAACGGCACCGGGGCCGCCGTGAAGGCATCGACCTGACGGCCATTCGCGGCGGCCGATATCACCCGCTCGGCCACGCCCACGTTGGTCAGGTAGAGGTTGTTGCCGTAGTCGTTCAGATTCACGAAGCGCAGCATGACCGACTGCACCTGGCCCGCAGGTGCGCCCGCCGTGCGGAAGGGGCGCAGGTCCACGGTTTCCTGCCGCCACTGGGTGGCGCTGGTGGGCGCGAAGGCGCTGGTGTTGGGCGTAGCCACCGTGGCCAGGGCAGCCCCGCGCTTCAGGTAGCCGGTGGGCACGAACGTGGTGCCGCAGTCGACGGAAATGTCTACCCGCAGGCCGTCGTTGTTGGCCGCGCCGTAGGGCTGGTAGGCCACGGCGAAAGTCAGCTCGGGGCTGGTGGTGCCGGCCAGGTTCAGGGGCGGGGTGAGGAGGAAATCCTCGGCTCCGCGCAGGCGGTCGTCGTAGTTATTGACCATCGGCAGGCGGCGGTTCGCGTTATCGGGACCCACGGCCGGGGCCGTGCTCAGGGCCCAGGTGTAGTTCGAGCTGGGGTTGATGACGCGCCAGCCGGCCGGCGGAAAGGTCGTTGGCGCGGCCCGGAAGTCTTCGCTAAAGGCCACCGGCAGGCCGTTGGTCACGGTAATGAGGTTGGTGCGGGTAGCCGTTGCGCCGGGGCCATAGCTGTTGGTGGCCGTGAGGGCCACGGTGTAGGTGCCAGCGTTGGCAAACTGCACGCGGGGATTTTGCGACGTGGCCGAGGTGCCATTCACAAACGTTACCCCCGCGCTCGGGCTGATAACCCAGGCCCAGCTGGTGGGGGCCGACTGGCTGCTGTCGCTCAGCAGCACGGTGCTGCTCGGGCACACCAGCGCCGCGCTGGGCTCGAAGGACGTCAGCGGCGGGCCGGGGCAGTCGCGCGGGCCGCTGGGCTGGTAGATGGCGCGGGTGCGGCGCGAAAGCAGGCCGTTGGCCCCGCGGGCCCGCACCGCAAACCAATAATCGGAGCCCGAACCCAGCGGCAGCACCACAAACGGCCTGGTTACCGTCGTGACCGAGTCCATGTACAGGGCGCCCAGCTTGTATACCGTGTAGGCCGTGGCCCCGGTCGAGGCCGTCCAGCTCAGCCGGCTTTCGGTGGTGCAGCGGTATTCCGAGCGCAGGCCGGCGGGCTGGGGGGCAATGGTGAAGAATTCGGGCGACTGGCTCGTAACCGGGCCGCGCGTCACGCGCACTTTCACGCGGCCCGCGGCCAGGCCGGCGGGTACTATCCAGTCGGTGGAGCGCACCGTGCCGGCCAGGTTGGCGGCAATGGGCAGATAAGTCGCGCCGTTGTCGGTCGTGTACTCCACGGTGTAGGGCAGCGAGCTGTCGGCGGCATCCCAGCGCAGTACTTCAGTTTCGCCGGGCACGAAGCCTTCGCCGCCCAGCGGGTAGGTCAGCTCCACGCCCTCGTCGATATAGCTGTATGTGAGCCAGAAGCCCTGGCGGCCCTGGGGCACGGCCTGGCCGGTCACGGTGAAGCTGTAGCCGCCCGTCGCGGAGGGGTTGTCGATGGTGATTTGCTCGGTGTTATTGATGGAGTCGCGTCCGCGCCCGGCGGCCGTGTTGAGCTGGGCCACGGTGGGGCGATGGTCGAGTATCCAGGGCAGCAGCGGGGTAGTAGTACCTACTGCAAGGCCCGTCAGGTCGAGGTTGTTGACCAGGGCGGGGCGGGCGTTGGCCGCACCTTCGTAATCAGTCCAGTGCAGCAGCACGCGCAGCTGTTTTTTGCCTGCGGCGGCCGGCACCGTAAAGGTGCGAACCTGGCCCTGCGTAAGGCTGTCGCGGAAGTACGTGCGGCCCTCCAGCACGCGCACGGCCCGTAGCCCATTGATGCGGCCGTAGCCGAAGCGGAAGTCGGGGCCGGGGTTGCCCAGGTCCTCGGCCGTGTTCATGAGCAGGGCCTTGAGCAGAGCGGCGGGCATTTCGGCCCCGGTGTTGAGGCTGCGGTAAGCCCCCACCAGCTGCGCCGATACGCCCGATACGCCGGGGCAGGCCATGCTGGTGCCCGAAATAGTAGCGTAGATGTTGCCGCCGTAGGTTGAAGTCACGTTGGTGCCCACGGCGCACACCTCGGGCTTGATGCGGCCGTCGTTGGCCGGGCCGCGGCTGCTGCTGCCGGCCAGGGCATCGCGGTAGTCCAGATTGCCCACGGTGAGCACGTTTTTGGCCATTTTCTGGCCGCCGGTGATATTGCCCCAGCCCGCGCCCGCGCCGTAGCCAAAGTCGGAAGTGCCGGAGTTACCCGCCGAAAATACGTGCATCAGGAACGGCAGCTGGCGCATCTGCTGGTCGAGCGAGCGGGCCAGGCTGGTGTAGCCGGCGTTGTTACCGTCGCCGTAGCTCGAGCTGGTGATGCGCACCCGGCGGGTGGCGCTGTTATAGTTGGCCGGGGCCTGGGTGATGTTGTTGGGGTAATTCTGATAAAAGTTGAACGCGCCCACGGCCTGGCCGCGGTGGCGCGGGTCGAGGTTGCCGGCCCCCATAATGGTGCCGGCCACGTGGTCGCCGTGGTCGCCGCCGCTGGGGCCAGCCGTGCTCACGTCCACCCGGCCCTGAAAGTCGATGTGCGGACCAATGGCGCCGTCGTCGCCGTGGCCCACGGTCACGCCGCGGCCGTCGTAGTGGCGGCCCGCGCCGTAGTCGGCGGCCAAGGCATTGGCGCGGTGGTCGGTGCGGCCCCGGAAGTTTTCGGGTACGCCGGGAGCCGGCGCGGCTTCCACGGTGCTCACCCAGGGCAGCTCGGCGAGGCGCACCACGCTGGCCTCGGGCAGCACTACGTTCAGCTGGTGCGCGAAATCATTCTGCCCCACTACCTGAAACTCGGCACTCGGCAGCGCGGCTATGGCCTGGGCGGGTGTCAAAGTGAGGTGATAGGTCAGCACTACCTCCAGCCGACCTCCGGCCCGTTGGGCGTGGCCCGGCACCGTGCCCTGGGCCAAAGCGCCGGCTAGTTTCCAGCGGCCTGGCATGGGGGCGATGCTGCGCAGGCCCAGGCCCGCCAGCTGGCTATGCACCAGGGTGGCGGGCAGGCTGGCCGTGTAGGCGTTCAGCGGCAGGTAGTCGAACAAAACCACCCCCGCGCGGCGCAACGCGGCTTTCTGGGCCTCGGTGGGCAGGTGGCTGAATTGCAGCAGGCGGTAGACGCGGCCTTGCCAGGCGTCGGCGGGCGTGGTGGCGGAGGCGGCCAGCCACGCGGTGGCGTTGGCGGGCGGCACCACGTCGCCCACCGCGAGGCGCAGGGCAAATGCTTCGGTGGCCGGGGCCACGGGCTGGGCCAGCGCCCCTAGCGCGGGCAGGCTCAACGCAACAGCCAGAGCCGTACGGTAGAATTTTTTCATGCAAATTGGGGTAAAAGAATTAGAAATCAGGTCGAAAAGGTACGAACTGAATTGAATATTCCTGCGTTTGCGGGCCGGCGACCTCCAAGGCGCAGCTTGGCCCAATGCCGTTCCGGGCGTACTTTTGTTGTACTGAAAAATAACGCTGCTAAGTCTCACTCCAATCCCACCCCAGTCCATGCAAACCGCCACTTCCACTAATATTTACGACCTCACCGAAGAGCAGCTGGCCGTGCGCGACGCTGCCCGCGATTTTGCCCAGAGCGAGCTGTGGGCCGGGGTAATTGAGCGCGATGAGCACCAGAAATTCCCGACCGAGCAAATCAAGAAGATGGGTGAGCTGGGTTTCATGGGCATGATGGTGAGCCCCGAGTACGGCGGCAGCGGCCTCGACACCGTGAGCTACGTGCTGGCCATGGAGGAAATCAGCAAAGTTGATGCCTCGTGCTCGGTTATCATGAGCGTGAACAACTCGCTGGTATGCTGGGGCCTGGAGCAGTACGGCACCGAAGAGCAGAAGCGGAAGTATCTGCCCCGTCTGTGCTCCGGCGAAATCATTGGCGCCTTCGCCCTGAGCGAGCCCGAAGCCGGCTCCGACGCCACCAGCCAGCGCACCACCGCCGAGGACATGGGCGACCATTACCTGCTGAACGGCACCAAAAACTGGATTACCAACGGCACCACCGCTTCGGTCTACCTCGTCATTGCCCAAACCAACCCCGAGCTGAAGTCGCGCGGCATCAACGTGCTGATTGTGGACAAGGACATGCCCGGCTTCATTCAGGGCCCCAAGGAGAACAAGCTCGGTATCCGCGGCTCCGACACCTGCTCGCTGATGTTCACCGACGTGAAGGTGCCCAAGGAAAACCGCATCGGGGCCGACGGCTTCGGCTTCAAGTTCGCCATGCAGGTGCTGGCCGGCGGCCGCATCGGCATCGCCGCGCAGGCCCTGGGCATTGCCTCGGGCTCACTCGAGCTCAGCCTGAAATACTCGAAAGAGCGCAAGGCCTTCGGCGTGGAAATCGCCAAGCACCAGGCCATCCAGTTCAAGCTGGCCGACATGGCCACCACCGTGGATGCCGCCCGCCTGCTCTGCCTGCAAGCCGCCGCCGACAAGGACAACCACGACGACTACGCAAAGTCGGGGGCCATGGCCAAGCTGTTTGCCTCGAAGGTGGCCATGGATTCGGCCGTAGAGGCCGTGCAGATTCATGGTGGCTACGGCTTTGTGAAAGAATACCACGTCGAGCGCTTCATGCGCGATGCCAAGATTACCCAGATTTACGAAGGCACTTCGGAAATTCAGAAAATTGTGATTTCACGGGAAATCCTCAAGTAGGCCGCGAATTGCCTAAAATTCAGATTCATTGCACAAAACCCAGCCATTTTTTGGCTGGGTTTTTAGTTTTTGTGAATTTCAAGGTGTTATATTGCACTGCGGTAGCCACCCAGTTACCTTACCCGCACCCCTCAACGGCCCTTTAGGCCACCTGAATTATGGAAGATTACAATAAAGTCATCGAGTCGCTCGGTGTGCGCTACATCAAGGCGAAGAACCTGGTGCTGCACCAGCCCTTTACCGTCCGCAATTCCTACGACGTTGGTAATAATCTTATTCTGCTGCACAAGGGCCACCTCACTTTCGGCGAGGAGGAAATGGTGGTGGAAGAAGGCGAAATGCTCTTCATTCCGGGTGGCCGGCCCACCCGCGTCAGCTACGGCCAGGACCAGAAAAACCGGGTTATCACCAACGATGACCTGATTACGAACAAGGACAAGTTCTTTCACTCCAACGACGACCTAGACCTCATCGGCGACGCCGACGAAAGCCACAGTTTCGTGAGCTTCGAAGCCAAGGTATTCGATTCGGTGAACTTCTTCGCCTCGCTCGACGTGCCGGCTTTCCTCATCAGCGGGCAGCCCAAGCTGGCCAATCTGGTGATTAAGGTGGTGGAAGAAAGCATTCAGGACCTGCCGGGTCGGGAGCGCCTCATCAACATCTACACCGAGAACATCGTGGTGGAAGTGGTGCGCTACGTGCTGCGCAACAACATGTTTGTGGAGCAGCTGGCCACCAACAGCACCTACTTCAAAGACCCGCGCCTGATTGACCTGTTCAACTACATCAAGGAGAACCTGGGCGGCGACTTGTCGAACAAAGTCCTCTCAGGCGTAGCCAACGTAAGCGAGGACTACGTGGGCCAGTATTTCAAGATGCTGACCAACATCAACCCGCAGGATTACATCGAATACCAGCGCATGGAGCGCGCCGTGTTCCTGCTGCGCACGACGAAGAAAAGCATCCGCGACATCGGCAAAGAAGTGGGCTACAAAGACACCGCTTATTTCTGCCGCCGCTTCAAAATGATGTTCGGCATTCCGGCCGGCAAGATGCGCCGCCGCGAGTCGGCCATGAACATCTAAGCACCCATGCACAAGTAATCGTATGCCCCGGTCCGACCGCCCTAGGCGGTCTGACCGGTTGCCGTTGGGCCGAAATCGTTGGTGCTTCAACCGGTCAGACCGCCTAGGGCGGTCAGACCGGCAGGCCCGACTCGAATACGGTTGCTTTTGAACGACTACTTGAGCAAGAGCTGATTATCAATTAACTGATACCAGCAAAAAGCCCCCGCCTCAATTTGAAGCGGGGGCTTTTTGCTGGTACTGCGCGGCTACTCTATGCTGCGCAGGTCGTCGTGCCTGGAGGGCTGCTGGCCGTGGTCGGTCTGGGCCGATGCGCCAAAGCCCGAGCCGCTGTCGGGTTTATCGGTGCTGCCGTAACGGCTGCCGCTGCCATAGGGCGAGCCGCTGTCGGAGCTGCGCGTGGTGGCTGAGCGGGTGGTGGAGGCATCAGGGGCTTGGTAGCCGGCGGGGCGGCGGCCGTAGTCGCCATTGTTGCCGCGGGGGTTGCCATAGTTATAAGAGCTGTCGCTGCCCGATGACTTGCCTTTGCGCGTAGCCAGCCAGCCGAGTCCTACGGCCAGCAATGCGCCGCCCACTACTTTCTGGGTGGTGGTGAGGTCGTTGACTTTGGCTACGGCCCGGTTGCCCAGGTCTTTCAGGCCCTGGGGCAGCTGGTTCACGTTGTTGAGCAAGCCGGAATCTTCAATCCATTTCTTGCCGCTTTGCATGGCGGTATCGAGGATGGTGCCTTCCGAGGCGTTGGCTTGCTGGCCTTCGCCCTGGCGCTCAGTGCCGGCGTTGGCCGTGTCGTGGTGTTGCGAAGTGGGGTTGGCCGCAGGCGAAGGAGCCTGAGCGTTGGGCGTTGCCGATTTGCGGGGGTTGCCGGTCGCGCTGGGCGTGGTAGCCGGATTCTGGGTGGGGCGGCCGGGGTTGGTCGAATTAGGAGTTCCGGACTGGTTTTGCTGGTTATCCATAGTAGGTACGACGAAATGAAAGTGAAAGGGAAAAGCGGCACCCGCGCGGCGGGCAGCCTGCGTTTTATTCGTAATTAGCCAACAGGAAGTTGCCAACTGCCAACTTTATTTTCTTCAACGGCCCGTTTAGAACCAACGAGCAGGGCCTGCAGGCTTTGACGGGATAATCTCTCAAGCGCTGGGCGGCTGCGCGTGGCGGGGCAGCGGGCGCAGCACATGGCTGGGGTCGGCGAGGACCACGCGGCGGGCTTCTTCCCGGGCCTCCACCTCATACTTGTTCTGGTAGTAGCCCACGCGGGCTGACTCCACCAGGTATTTCCACAAGAAGGGTAGGAGACCGTGCTCCTTGTACTGGCGCAGGTGCACCAGCTCGTGGGCCACCCACTCGGCATCAGCCAGAAACTGCTCGCGGGTGGCTCCGTTCAGGTGCACGGTTTGGCCCACCACCATGGCTACGCGCTGGCTGCCCAGCACCAGCCGGGCAATGCGGGCCAGGGGAGAACGGGTCCAGGTTCGGGGATTTTGCATAAGGGAAAGATACGACGGTTTTCTAATCGCGCGAATACGAATGAAGTACCAACACGGTTTGGGTTTTTAAGTTGATAATTAGTGCATTAAATTGTCTTATAGCAAGAATATTTGCCTTTTTTTTAGCGAAAGTGCCGGACTTACCAAATGTTTACCCTAGATTTACCCAGCGACCCGTTCTAAAAGCAATAGAATTTACCGGGTACATACTGCTTTTATCACCTCTTCACTCGGCTAAAATTAGCCTTGCCTATCGCCTAAGAAATCTACTGCCCGGCGCTTCCTGCTCACGCTCAGGAATCCGGTTTTTGCCCCAACCCTTACGACGGACAATGAAACATAGTCTCCTGTATTGCCTTGCCGCTGCTTCGCTAGCTCTCTCCTTCTTCTTTGAACGCCCCGCCGATGCTTCGGCTACGGTTCGTGCTGCTGCAGCACCGGCCGTGGCCGAAGCATCGCTGTTTCCGGCGATGACGATGAGCGAGCCCCGCGCTACGCCGCCCACCAAAACCACCACCGGCGAGCCCACCGCCGCTGAGCTCATCGCCTCGCGCGACTCGCTCACCTACCACTACTACGCGCAAACCCTGGGCCTGCACCTGGCTTTTAACGAAAATAAGGACTTGCTGCGTACCGTGACCGACTGGATTGGGGCTCCTTACTCCTACGGCAACAACTCGCGCAAGGGCACCGACTGCTCGGGCTTTGTGACCCGCGTGTTCCGCGAAGTGTACGGCATCACGCTGCAGCGCTCGTCGCGCTCCATGTTCACCACCACCAAGCACATTGCCAAGGCCGAAATGCAAACCGGCGACCTGGTGTTTTTCCGTCGCGGCCGGGGCCCGATTTACCACGTCGGCATTTATCTGAAAGATGGCAAGTTTGCCCACTCGGCCTGCAACGGCGGCGTGATGGTAAGCTCGCTGAACCAGCCGTACTACCACCGCAATTTCTACGCCGCCGGCCGCGTGCGCGCCGCTGCCGCGGCCGACGCCGACGACGAGACCGTAGCCATAGCCGAATAAGCGAACCGGCTACCGGCACAAACCCAAGGCCAAGCGCCCGACCTACCCGGTCGGGCGCTTTCTTTTTACCTGGGCAGCGCCTGCTTTATTAGGTATTCACCGAATAAAAGAGATACTTGCGTTAAACTTGAGGAAGGCCCGGCAGTCTAGGCTAAACAGTTGGCTGCTAGCAAACCAGCCGGGTTGAGTTTTGAGGCGCTTGCCGTCGTTTGGGTCCTGTTTTCGTGCTACTTGTGCTTGCTTATGAACCGTAGACTTTTCCTCCAGCGAAACGCCGCTGTGCTGAGCGGCCCCGCCACCGCCGTGGCCGACCCAGTGGCCGCCACTGCCCAGCAGGACCCGCCCGAAACCGTGAGCCGCTATGCCAACAAGGCGCTGCCCACGGGCCTCTCGCGGGCTACGAGCACCCTCGCGCCCTACACCGGCCCCTGGGGCAATGCCCAGGCGGCCCACCTGCTGCGCCGCTCCCTGTTTGGCCCCACCCGCCCCGAAATTCTGGCAGCGGCTGGTTCCAACCTCACAGCGGTGCTTAATGGGCTGCTGGCGGCTCCGGCCGTGCCCGCGCCCCCCGTGAATGTATCGGCCACCGACACCAGCGTGCCCATTGGGCAGACCTGGGTGGGGCAGGTGTTCGACCAGAACTTCGAGGGCGTGCGCCGCACGTCGCTGCGCAGCTGGTGGCTGGGGCAGCTCCTGGGCCAGGGCACGTCGCTGGCCGAGAAGATGACCCTGTTCTGGCACAACCATTTCGTGGTGGAGCTGGCTGACATCGGCGATGCCCGCATGGGCTACGAGTACTGCCGCCTGCTGCGCCAGCACGCCCTCGGCAACGTGAAGCAGCTGGCCAAGGACGTGACCGTGACGCCCGCCATGCTGCGCTACCTCAACGGCAACCAGAGCACCACCGGCGCACCCAACGAGAACTACGGCCGCGAGCTGCTGGAGCTGTTCACGGTGGGCAAGGGCCCGCTCATCGGCCCGGGCAACTACGCCAACTACACCGAGGCCGACGTGCAGGCCGCCGCCCGCGTGCTCACCGGCTGGCGCGACCTGGGCACGCCGCCGGTGAGCAGCTACTTCACCGCCAGCCGGCACGATAATACGGCCAAGGTGTTTTCCTCGGCCTTCGGCGGTGCCAGTATTGCGGGCAACGGAGCCAGCGAGTACCAGGACCTGGTGAACCTGATTTTTCAGCAGGTGGAGACGGCGCGCTTTCTGGTGCGCAAGCTCTACCGCTGGTTTGTATACTATGTGATTGATGCGCAAGTAGAAACCGACATCATTCGGCCCCTGGCTACCCTGCTGGTGCAGAATGGCTTCGAGGTGGCTCCGGTGCTGCGGGCGCTGCTCAGCTCCGAGCATTTCTTCGATGTGCTGAACATGGGCTGCCTCATCAAAAGCCCGCTCGATTTCACGGTGGGCCTGTGCCGGCAGATGCAGGTGGTGTTTCCGCCGGCCAGCACCGTAACGGTGCAGTATCAGATGTGGGAATACCTAAATAGCCTGGCCTTCGTGCAGCAGCAAACGCTGGGTGACCCGCCTAACGTGGCCGGCTGGGCCGCCTACTACCAGACCCCGCAGTTCCACGAGCTCTGGATAAACGCCGTGACGCTGCCGCGCCGCAACCAGGCTACCGACCTGTTTATCAGCACAGGCTACACGCGGAGCGGGGTGAAAATCGTGATTGACGTGCTGGCCCTGGCGCAGTCGTTGCCGGCCATTACGGCATCAGACTGCAACCTGCTCATTGATGAGTTTGTGCGGCTGATGGTGCCCATTCCCCTCACCACCAATCAGCTGGCATTTCTGAAAACGGCTCTGCTGCCCGGCCTGCCCGATTTTGAATGGACCGTGGAGTGGCAGCAGTACCTGGCCGCGCCCACCAACACCGCCAAAAAAGCGGCCGTGACCACCAAGCTGCAAGCCATGCTGCGCGCCCTGATGGGGCTGGCCGAGTATCATCTTTCTTAAGCTGTTAGCTGGCAGCTATTAGCTGTTAGCTCTCGCAAATATCCATTCGTCAATTGAAGCTGCTAGCTAACGGCTAACGGCTAATAGCTAACGGCTTAATTATGAAACGTCGCGAATTTCTACAAACTACGGCTGCGGCTACGGCTGGCACCGCACTGCTGAGCGGCCTGCCCATTGGGGCCTACGGGTACTCGCCCGCGCTGGCGGCCCTCACCAATGCCACTGTGCAGACGGATAAGGTGCTGGTCATCATTCAGCTGCAGGGCGGTAATGATGGGCTGAACATGATTATCCCGCTGGACCAGTACCCGGCCCTCATGGCGGCGCGGCCCAATTTGGCGCTGGCCCAGAACGCCGTGCTGCCACTCACCACGGCCACGGGCATTCACCCGGCCATGGCCTCGCTGCGCAATATGTATCAGAACGGCAAGCTGGGCGTGGTGCAAAGCGTGGGCTACCCCAGCCCCAACTTCTCGCACTTCCGGGCCACCGATATCTGGACTTCCGGCTCCGAATCGAACGTGACCCTGACCACGGGCTGGGCCGGCCGCTACCTCGACAGCGAGTTTCCGGGCTTCCCCACCGGCTTCCCCAACACCCAGAGTCCCGACCCGCTGGCCATCAGCATCGGTTCGGTGGTGAGCAACTGCGTGCAGGGGCCCAGCGTGAACATGGGCATGGCCATTGCCAGTACGTCGTCGTTCTACCAGCTGCTCAGCGGCGGCGTAGACGCGGCCCCCAACACCCCGGCCGGCCACGAGCTCACGTTTATCCGGCGGGTGGTGAGCCAGACCCAGGTGTACACCACTACCATTCAGGCGGCGGCCCGGCGGGCTCAGAACCTGTCGCCGCTTTACCCCGCCGCCGGCCAGAACTCGCTGGCCGACCAGCTCAAAATAGTAGCCCAGCTGGTGGCCGGCGGCCTGAGCACCCGCATGTACGTGTGTACGCTGGGCGGCTTCGATACCCACACGCTGCAGGTGCCCACCACGGGCAGCACCGCTACCGGCACCCACGCCACGCTGCTCGGCAAGATTGCCGAGGCTGTGAACGCCTTCCAGGACGACTTGCAGCGGCACGCCATCCAGGACCGGGTGGTGGGCATGACGTTCTCGGAGTTTGGGCGGCGCATCAAGGCCAATTCGGGCTTCGGCACCGACCACGGCGCGGCGGCCCCGCTGCTGGTGTTCGGCTCGAAGGTGAACCCCATTGTGCACGGTCCCAACCCCACGTTGCCCGCCAATGCCGGCGTGAACGACAACGTGGCCATGCAGTTCGATTTCCGGAGCGTTTACACCAGCATATTAAAGGACTGGTTCCAGGTGACGCCCGCCACGCTCACGCAGCTCTTCGGGCGCAGCTTTCCCTACGTGCCGGTGCTGCGGCCCGGTGCGTTGCTGGCCGCCGCCAATGCCGCGGAAGTGGCCGATTTTACGGTGTACCCCAACCCGGCCCCGCGCGAAAGCCGCACCACCGTGGCCTACGACTGCGCCGGTGGTCACGTCCAAATCGTGCTGCTCGACACCCTGGGCCGCGAGGTGCGCCGCGCCGTCGACCGCGTGCTGCCCCGGGGCCCCCAGCAGCTGCCCGTGGACCTGAGCGGCTTGGCCGCCGGAGCCTACTACTGCCAAGTGCGGGAAGCCCAACGCAGCGGCTCGCGCATTGTAGTGATTGAATAAACAGATTGAGCATCAATTAATAACCGGTAGGATGCCCTGCTAGCTACGGTTGGGCTAATAGGGTAGCTCACCGGTTATTTTGTTGGAGAAACAGGAAAAAGGCAGCCCGGCAGTAAGCTTTTGCGTACAGGTCTTCCAAGGCCCTGCCTTGTTTTCTTTCACCTTCCCCCTTCAATTTCGCCTTTTTTATGGAAGCGCAACTCGAAAAAATCGAAAAAATCCTTCCCGAAGACCTTGCCCGTACTTTTGAAAGTGCCTACCATGTGTTTCAGGGTAAAACCGAGCACGTGGATGACTTGCTGAAACACGGCAGCGTATTGCTGCGCAAAGCCGCCCAAAAGTTCACGCCCACCCAAATGATTATCGGAATTGCGGCCGTGGCCGCCGTGGCCGTAGTGCTCATCAACCGCGCTACCGACGACAATTAAGCAGTATGCTGAAACCCCTGCGGTACCAGCACCCTCCTTGTTAATTCTGCGATAAAAAGCGCGGCCTTTCGTAAAGAAAGGCCGCACTTTTTTTACTGCTTTAGTCGCCAGCGAAGCGCCCGCAATTTTCAGCGAATAGCCACTACTATCGGCAACTACTAAGTTGTTAGTCATTAGTTGTCAGTTGTTAGTTGTTAGTAGGATGGTAATCGGCTGACTGACAACTAACAGCGAGCAACTAATAACCCGTTTGCTTTTGAACGACTGCTTAAGCGCAAGGCCACCGGCTGGCCGTAGTGGCGGCCCGGCTCGAAGCGTCGGCATTTGTTCCACATAGCTGAATACCTGAGCGGTATCGAGGGCGTATTGGTTGTAGTACTAATGCGTTGGCGGAATAGGCCGTGAGCAGCAGTAGCAACAAGGGCAACAGCCGCTGGCGGTACTGGCAGCGGCGGCTGGGGTGCCGGGGCGGAATGGGGCGGGTGTCTATGCCGCAAATTTATAGCCGGGCGCAAGCGCGCCAAACAGCTGTCTGCCCGGCAGCATCAACCGGCTTGCAGCTCAAGCCAATAATTGGGCTACCTCTTACGGAAAGGGTGGATTGATGGTCCCGCCTTCACGTAATTGTTCGGCGTTCTCTTCGGTTGAAGACTGTTTTCGCACTGCGGGCGCGTTCCTTCTTTGGGGCTCAGCTTGAGCTTCTTCTTCGTCTTCAGGCTCTTCCTGGTCTTCATCGTCGGGGGCGGGCGCTTGCGCGAAAAACCAGCGGCTCGCGTAGCTCCCCGAAATACTGGTTACCCAACCCAGTGCTTCACTTCCATGCATAGCTGTCGTGCTGCCAGCGCCGATGAGCGTCACCCTACCCAAACCGTTTAATCGAGCTGTTATCCATTGGGCCGGATGGTTGCTGGTGCTGCTCGGAAGAAGCCCGCGATAGCCGGGCATCGTTCCATTCCTGGCCAGAATGGCTGCCCTGGCCGCGGTAGCTGAAGTGGCCCTCAGACCAACAGTGAAAAAGGAGTTAGACCGTGGTTCCATAGTTTTCCAATGCTGTAAGTGGTGGATGGGTCCGCTAGAGGTCGCTCAATGGCCAGCCGTTGCCTCGCATTGAGAATCTGCTTCCTTGTAGCGCCAGTAAGGCGTAGATGCCGGCGGTGTATAGGGTGAATATACAAAATTAAATAATATAAATATTATTTAATTACTTTTTTATGGGTGGTAAGCTCAAGTGAAGTAGCTATTTCCCTTGCAGCGTCCAGGCCGTGGCCACCCGCGCATTATTCTCATCAGCCGAGCGCAGGAATACCAGCTCATCGAGCTGGCCCACGCGCCAGGTTTCCAGCAGGTTGTTGTAGTAGGGCGAGCCGGGGTTGCCGCTCTGGCCGCCGGGGTACACGCCGTAGGCCCGCACCCGGGGGCCCAGCGCCACTACCATGCGCCAAGAGGGGCCGTTGCGCTCAGAGGTGGCATTCACGATTCCCGCGCCGCCGCCGCAGTCCACGTCCATCTGGCCGAAGCCGGGCAGCTGGAGCAGGTGCAGAATATCGGTGCTTTTCTGGTTGGCCCAGCGCCACTTGGCCGAGAGCGGGCCAAACTTGCGGGTGAGCGAGTCGGTAGCGAAGCGCAGGCTTTGCAGGGCCAGCTGCGGCAGGGTTTCGGTGGCTGGCGTGCGCCGGTTATCTATCCACGGGGAGGTTGTCTCACTTAGAATCAGGTTGTTGGTGCGGTCGCGGCCGGGGTAGCGCAGGGCCGGGCCTTTCGGGTTGGTCGGGAAGTCGTCGTCCCAGAGACGCTTCACCAGGTCAGCATACCAGAGGTTGAACACACTGGGCCCGATGGCGTCGGCGGTGTATTGGTAGGGCCAGCGGCGCAGCTCGGCCAGCACTTTGCCTTCGGGCGAGGTGGCGGCGGGCGGAGTGGCGCCGGTGGCCGGGTCCGTTACCAGGGCTAGCAGGCGCGGCAGCATCAGCTGGGCGTTGAGGTCGAGCACGTCGTTTTGCAGCTGGCGCAGGCTGTCGGGCGTGGCCTGGCGCATGGCCGCGAGGCGCTGGTTGATGCGGTGGCCGCGCTCGTAGTTGGCGTAGTTCCAGTTCAGGTAATAAGGATAGTCGGGGCCGGTCGAAAACTGGTTGGCTGAGCTCACGAAGCCCCGCGCCGGATTCTTAACGTGGGGGTTCTGGGCGGCCGGAATCCAGCCCTGCCAGTCGTAAGCCGGGTCGGTGCCGTCGAGGATGAACTTGCCCTGGTCGCGCCACTTCAGCGGGAAGCGGCCGTTGGGCCAGATGGCCACGTCCTTTTCATTATCGGCAAAAATAAAGTTCTGCGCCGGCGAGCCGTAGGTGGCCAGCGCGGCCGTGTAGTCAGGGTACGAGCGGGCCCGGTTGAGCTGGTAAAACGTCTGGATTTCGTTCGCGCCGTCGTGGGCCGTCCAGCGCATGGCGTGGGCAATGGGCGTCTGCGGCAGGAAGGGCTTCTCTTTCTTGTCGTACACTACCGGGCCGTGGTGGGAGTAGAGCACGGTGTCGAGCCGGTCAGGGAAGCCCCGCACCTTGATGTGCTCCACCACGCGGCGCACGGGTTTCCAGTGGCCATCGTGCCAGTATTCGCGGCGGGTGTTGTCCTTGAATTTCAGCTGGTAGAAGTCCAGCACGTCGGCCGCCACATTGGTTACGCCCCAGGCCACGTTTTCATTAAAGCCGATGATAACCGTGGGCGCACCCGGAATGGTGACGCCGTACACGTTCACGCCCGGCGCGCTCAGCTGAATCTGGTACCAGATGCTGGGTAGGTTCAGAGCCAGGTGCGGGTCGTTGGCCAGCAGCGGGTAGCCCGAGGCCGATTTCGTCCCGCTCACCGCGAAGTTGTTGGAGCCCAGCTCGGCATCGGGCTCGGTGCGCAGCTGCTGGGTAGCGTAGGCCGCCTCAAACGACTGCGGCGCGGCCGGAATTGCCAGGGGCTTAAAATCCAGCGGCGTGCCCACGGGCACAATGGGGTCTTCGCGCGTGGGGTAGTCGGGAAACAGGTCCTTGGTCACGGCTGCGCCGTACTTGCGCAGGATGTTGCTCATGCGCAGGTCGTCGGTGCGGCCGCTCAGGTCCCAGGCCATGAACTTGAGGAGCAGGGCGCATTTCAGCGGCTGCCAGGGCTCGGGGCGGTAGTCCAGCAGCTTGTATTCAAAGGGCAGTGTGGCGGGCGTGAGCTGGCCAATGTACGCATTCACGCCGGCCGAGTATGACTCCAGCACGGTGCGCGTAATGGGGTTGGCCATCATCACCTTCAGCGAGTTGGCCGCGCCGAACGGCAGGCCCATGCGCCGGAAAAAACGGTCGGTTTCGAGCCGCGCCGGGCCTACTATCTCGGCCAGCCGCCCGGCCGCTACGTGGGTCTGGAACTCCATCTGCCAGAGCCGGTCGCGGGCCGTGAGGTAGCCCTGGGCGAAGTAGAGGTCGTGGTCGTTTTGGGCAAAGACGTGCGGCACGCGGTGGTCGTCGTAGCGCACCGTCACGGGGGCTTGCAGGCCGGCCAGCGCCAGCGTCTGCCGGGCCGGGAAGTCGCCCGGAGTCTCCCCGTTTTGCCAAAAGCCCCGGTACGGGCTCAGCAGCTTGCCAAAGGGCGGCAGGTCGCCGTGCTTGGTGTTCAGCATCCAAACCAAGGTGAAGCAGGCGGCCAGGGCCAATATGGCTTTGAGCATGGGGAATAATCAGTAGAAAGTAGTGGGCAGAAAGTGCCAAAAAGCAGAGAACCCGCTCCGGGAGGCAAATAACGACAATGCCGTCAATTGCTTCCCGGAGCGGGTTCTCTCTTCTGTATTATAAGGAGTAGGCGCTACTCGTTGCTGCGCGATGCTTTATCACCGAAGGGCCACTTCGCGCACCAGGCCACCGATGCCCCAGACCAGCAACTGCTGGCGCACGGCTTCGGCCTCGGGGCGCTCGCCGAAGTTGCCGACCAGCACGCGGCTGCGCTGGCGGCCATCGAGGAGGTCCTGGGTAACCTGCACGTCAACGTCGGGCAGCAGCGACTTGATGCGGGCCTGCACGCTGCGGGCGTTGGCATTGTCCACGAATGAGCCGGCCTGGATGAGGAAGCCGGCAGGGCAGTTGGCCGTTTCGGTGGCCGTCATCACCTGGGTTTTGCTGGTGGGCGACGCAGCTATGAGGGTTGCCTTTTCGGTGGTTGTCTCCGGCGTAGCAGCGGGCTCGATGGCAGCGGGTACTTTATAGGTAGCGAAAGCCGCGTTGGGGTTGGGGTCGGCGGCGAAGAGGGCGGCCAGGTTTTCGGGGGTAGTGGCGGGGCCCAGGGGCGTGGTGGCGGCTACGACTTCGGCTACCACCGTGGCGGCCCCGCATTCGGTGATGCCCAGCGGACGGGCCGCTATTTCGGAGAGGTCGATAATGCGCTCGTGGCGGAACGGGCCACGGTCGGTAATCCGCACCACGACGGACTTGCCGTTCTTCACGTTGGTTACCCGCAGGCGGGTGCCGAAAGGCAGCGTTTTGTGGGCGCAGGTGTAAGCAAAGCGGTTGTAGCGCTCACCGCTGGTGGTGCGTCGGCCTTGGAAGTAACTGCCGTACCAGGAGGCCCGGCCCCGCAACACAGTGGTAGCGGTGCCAGAGGCGGGAGCTGTTTTGGTGGTGCCAGGAGTGGTGGCGTGCGCGGGAGCGCCCAGAAAAGTCAGCAGAAAAAACAAGCAACTGGAGAGGACGGGTACTGTAAGGCGACGAAATAAAATCATGCGATTCGCAGATGGTGAGCGGAACAAACATAGCCCGACCTTTTTGGGTGATGCTAAAAACCAGCGGACCTCTGCTAATTGGATAGGGTCAAAAATTGTCCTTTTTCCTGAAAACTTGCATTTAATTAATCTTTCTGTTCGCCGGAAAAGTAGCCGTGAGACGACGTCAAACTATATTTTGCGGAATATGGCCCGAAGTATTGCGCAGACACAGAAATTAGATTATGCGACGGGTATAAAATTCCGGCATCGGCCCGCCAATCATCTTCGGAACCCGGTTGCAGAAGTCCCGCTTTTTTCGTAAGAGTAGTACCCGGCCGCCGGCCCCAAAGCCTACCTTTGCCCCATGGATTTTGGCCGCCTGCCCGACCTGCGCTACGTTGATTTTGGGCTGCCGCCCGACCACCCCGAAACCGCCCGCGTGCTGGCCCGGGCCCGGCCCACGCAGCCCGCCCCGGCGCGCCTGCACGTGGGCTGCCCCATCTGGACTAATAAGGAGTGGCTGGGTACGTACTTCCCGGCCGGCATCAAGGAGCCTGATTATCTGCACTACTACGCGCAGCAGTTCAACAGCATCGAGCTGAATACCACCCACTACCGCATTCCGGATGCCACCACCGTGCGGCGCTGGCGCGAAGCCGTGGGGCCCGATTCGGGCTTTAAATTCTGCCCCAAGCTGCCGCGCAGCATTAGCCACGAGCGCGAATTATTCCAGGCCGACGACCTGGTGGTGCCCACCGCCCGGGCCTTCGAGGCGCTGGGCAGCAACCTGGGCTGGGCGTTTTTGCAGCTGCCGCCGCACTTCGGCCCCGAGCACCTGCCGCGCCTCGAGCGCTTCCTGCTCGACTTCCCCGAGGCGGTGCCGCTGGCCGTGGAGCTGCGCCACCCGCGCTGGTTCGCTGACCCCGTGCTGGCCGATGCGGTGTACGCCACCTTCGAGGCCCTCAACAAAACGCTGGTGATAACCGACGTGGCCGGCCGGCGCGACGTGCTGCCCATGCGCCTGACCACGCCCGTGGCCTTCATCCGCTTCAACGGACACGGCCTGCACAGTTCCGACTACCAGCGCGCCGATGCCTGGGCCGAGCGCCTGGCCGCCTGGGTGGCCCAGGGCGTGCATGAGGTGTACTTCTTTATTCACCAGAAAGACGTGCGCCACGCCCCGGTGTTCGCGGCGTATTTGCTGGAGAAGGTACGGGCGCTGACGGGGATTTTGGTGGCACCGCCGCGCATTATTCCGCAGCCGGTGCAGGGGAGCCTGTTTGGGTAGAACGTGTACCGCGAAATTTCATTTCGCCCCCGCCCGAAACCCGAACGAAACCCGCACGTCAGGCGAATGGCGCGGGGGCGAAATGAAATTTCGCGGTACACGTTTTAGTGGCGCTATAGCAGCGGCTTTAGCACCTGCCACACGTTCTCGGCCAGGATTTTCTGGCCCGCCGCATTCGGATGCACGCCGTCGGGCAGGTTCAGCTCGCGGCGGCCCATCACTCCTTGTAATAGGAAGGGGATGAAGGGTAGGCTGTTTTTGTCGGCCAGGGTGCGGAAGAGGGCCTTGAACTCGGTGGCGTAGTGGGCCAGCCGGTGGCCGCCCAGCGGGCCGAGGTCGAAGGGAAACTCCAGGCCGGCCAGCACGATTTGCGCTTCGGGGTACTGCCGCCGCACGGCGTCGATGATGAACTGCAGGTTATGGGTGGTTTCGCGGACGGCGATGCCCCGGATGCCGTCGTTGGCCCCGAGGGCCAGCACAAATACCTCGACCGGGTGGCGGGTGAGCACGGTGGGCAGGCGCTGGCGGCCGCCGGCGCTGGTTTCGCCGCTCACGCCGTAGTTGTAGGCTTTGTAATCGAGCTGCTGCTCATCGAGGCGCAGCTGGAGCAGGGCGGGAAAGCTGGCGACAGCGGGCAGGCCGTGGCCCGCTGTGAGGCTGTCACCGAAGAAGATAATATTTTTCATGGAGTGCTGTTTCAACAGCGTAACGGGTGTTTTTGTGCCCGAATATTGTGGGTTGTTGGCTAATCAAAAAAGTCATGCCGAGCGCAGCCGAGGCATCCCGCGTGGGGTAGTAACTCAATCGAATGAATTGCTACCCCACGCGGGATGCCTCGGCTGCGCTCGGCATGACTTTTTTGTCCTGCTGTCTAATCCCGTTTACTCCACCACTTCGAGAATGGTGCGGAAGGACACGTACTTGCCCGCAAAATGGGTTTCCATATCGGCGCGCAGGGCGGGGGCACACAGAGCCTGGTACTCTTCCAGCTGCTCCAGGCTCAGGCAGTAGTACTGGGCGGCGTAGGTGATGCCGTCGTCTTCCTCATTGAGCAGGCGGCAGAGCTGGCTTTTGATGAAGAAACCCGTTTCCATCACCTCGGGGATGTGGGTGGTGCGCATATAATCCAGCCACTCATCGGCGGCGGTGGGCTCAATGCTGGTGGTAACGTTGTAGAGAATCATGGGCAATGGGTGAATGAGCGAATGAATGAATAGGTGAATGAAGCAGCCGAATTAGCAGGGGTCGAAAATCATTCCCCCATTCACTCATTCGCTCAATCACCCATTGGTATCACACACGCATGGAGTCGAACTGAAAGTCAGTGATACGGGCCTGAATGTCTTTGGGTGACAGGTTTTCTCGGGCGGCGGCTTGGGCCAGGGCGGGCAGCTCGGCATCGCCGGCCAGGCGCAGGCTCAGGATTTGGGCCAGGCTGAGCTGCTGTTCGAGCGCGGCGAAGCGCTGGCCGCTCACCTCAAAGTAGCGCTGGCGCACTTCGAGGCGGCAAATACGGTCCTGCAGCTGCAGGGCGTAGTGCTGGCGCAACATTACGAGCACGCCCAGGCCGATGAGGGCCAGGGCCGCCACGCTGAACCAGAGTCGGGCTTCCTGGGTGTCGTCGCCGGATACTTTGATGTAGCGCAGCACGGTGTAGCCGGCCATGAGCAGGGCCAGCGGCAGCAGCACGAAGTGGTGCCAGGGGTAAAGTTGCGTGGTGTTTTTGGTGGGCGTAGCCATGCGATATGGAGATTAGCGAAGCAGAAAGATAGGGCCAGACGAGGCAGATGGGCCACAAAAAAACTCCGGCCGAAGCCGGAGTTTTAACGGGGAAAACGGGCCGGAGGCCTACTTCATTTCCTTGGCGCGCTGCTTTTCAGCTTTGGCCATGGCGCGGGCGGCGCGCTCCTGCTTCTTGGCTTCTTTGGCGGCATTGCGCTGCTCGCGGAGCTGGGCTTTCTGGGCTTTTTCCTGATTGCGCTGCTCACGGAGCTGCTTTTTCAGGTCGCTTTGCTGGTTAGCGGTTTCCTTCAGCTGGGATTTGCTGTTGCGTACGGCCTGGTCGCTGCTGTTGGTTTGCTGCTTCTGGGCTTCGTAGGTGGCTTTGGCATCGTTGGCGCGCTGCTGCTGCTGCTCCGGGGTGAGCATGGTGCCGGCCGGGTCCGTCATGGTCGGGGTAGCCGGGGTAGTGGTCTGGGCGTGGGCCGAGAAAGTTGATACTGCGATAATGGCCAGGAGGCCAAGGAGTTTTTTCATGGGGGAGGGCGATGAAACCCGCTAAGTGCGGTCCGTGTACGCCGCGCCGGGAGCAAGGTTCTTACGCGCCCGCTTTCCGGGGCAGTTCAGGGGCCGGGGTGGTCGTTACTCCTCCACGTAGTTCAGGTCCTTGCCGTAGCTCTCGGGCAGGGTGCGCACGGCCCAGAAAGCCACCACCAGCGTGAGCGCCCCCAGCACCGCCGCGCCCGGGATGATGCCGCCCAGTGCCCCGCTCAGGTACTTGAAGGCCGGCACCAGCCCCACCACCGCGCCCCGCGCAAAGTTCGGAGCCGTGGTAGCCACCGTGGCCCGCAGGTTGGTGCCAAACTGCTCGGCCGCCACCGTCACAAACAGCGCCCAGAAACCCACCGACATGCCCAGCACGAAACACACGCCGTAGAACGTGGCCGGCGAAGCGCCCTGCACCCCAAACAGGTACACGCCCACCAGCACGGCGCAAAATACCAGAAACACTTGCAGCGCCTTGTTGCGCGAGTGCCAGAACTGACTGAGCGCCCCACTGAAAAAATCGCCAAACACCAGCCCGAAGTAGCACCAGAACACCGCCAGCCCGGCCGTGACTTCACCCGTGAGCCCGAGGGCCCGCCCAAACTCCGGGGCCAGCGTGACGAGAATGCCCACCACGAACCACAGCGGCACCCCAATCAGCAGCACGCGCAGGTACTTGCCCAGGCGCACCGGGTTGGTGAACAGGCTGAGAAAATTGCCGCGCACCACCCCGGCCTGGGCCTGCACCTGCTGGAACATGCCCGACTCGAACACGCTCACGCGCAACACCAGCAGCGCCAGCCCCAGCCCGCCGCCCACGAAGTAGGCGTTGCGCCAGCCGAAGCGGTTGCCCACCCAGTAGCCCAGCATGGCCCCGCTCACGCCCACGGTGGCCACTATCATGGTGCCGTAGCCGCGCTTTTCTTTGGGCAGGCTCTCGCTCACGAGCGTGATGCCCGCGCCCAGCTCGCCGGCCAGTCCGATGCCGGCAATGAGCCGCAGCCAGGCGTATTGCTCCACGCTGGTCACGAAACCATTGGCCAGGTTGGCCAGCGAATACAGCAGAATGGAGCCGAATAGCACCGAGAGCCGCCCCTTCTTGTCGCCGAGAATGCCCCACAGTATGCCGCCCACCAGCATGCCGCCCATCTGCATATTAATCAGGAATAAGCCCTGGTTGGTGATTTCAGCCGCCGCCGTCACGCCCAGTTCCTTCAGGCTTTCAACCCGCACGATGCTGAACAGAATCAGGTCATAGATATCGACGAAGTAGCCCAGGGCAGCCACAATGACGGCGGCCGTGAAAACGGTGGATTTGGCGGGTGGGGAAACGGCTTGCACAGGAATGGGGCATGGAGTGAGGCCGAAAGATGGGCACTTCGGCCCGGATTGCCACGGTGGCCGCAGCGCGGCTACTTAAAATCCAGCGGCACCACCAGCCGCACGCTCACGTTCCGGCCCTGGTTGAACACGCCGCGCCGCCCATTCGCAACATTAAAGTCCGCGTATTTCAGGCGACTCAGGTGGCTTTGGTAGCCCACGTCGAACAGGTTATTCGCGGTCAGGAACAGCGAGAACAGGGTTTTGCCCTGGGCGTTGGCTACGTCGGTGCCCAGGCCGGCGTTTATCAGGGTGTAGCCGGGCGTGCCGGTTTCGGTATCGAAGGCCGAGAAGAAGCGGTTTTGGGCGAAGGTGTGCTCCAGCTGCACGCGGGCGTAGGGGTTGGTGATGCGCTTGCCCTGGCGGCGAAAGTTGGCGCGCAGCTCCGATTGCAGCCGGTCGGCGGGGATGAAGGGCAGGTAGCGCTGGGCGCTTTCCACGCTCCGCTGCTGGGCACGCACCATCGAGAAGGAGTTTTCGAAGTGCAGCCAGTCCAGCGGATGGGGGTGGAAATCGAGGCTGACCTCGCCGCCGTAGAGGCGCGCCCGGCCCTGCTCGTAACGAAACACGCCATCGCCTTCCGCGCTCAACGAGTCGGCCCCACTAGGAGTGAGCAGCCGGCGCGTGAAAATGTAGTTATCGATGCTATTGGTGAAGGCATCGACGCTGAAACGCACATGGTCCGACACGTAGCTCACGCCGGCATCGGCTTGCAGGCTGGTTTCGGCCGCCAGGCCCGACTGGCCAATTTCGTAGCGAATCGTGCCTTCGTGAATGCCATTTGAGCCCAGCTCGGCAATGTTGGGGGCCCGGAAGCCGCGCGCGAGGTTGCCCTTCACGGTCAGCTTTTCGTTGAGATTATAGGCCGCGCCCAGGCTGCCGCTGTAGTTGCGAAAGGTGCTGCGAAACCCCGGGAACTTGGTGTCGGCCGTGGGGTCGGTGCTGGGGCGCTCATTGCCGTCGAGCAGCAGCCGGTCGGCCGTAATCCGGCGCACATCATAGCGCAGGCCCCCGCTGATGTCGAGCGCGCCGATGGTCTTTTTGGCCACGCCAAACACGCCGCCCTCGTCCAGCTTATAGGCCGGAATCAGGAATTCGACGCCCAGGTTGCGGTTTTGCTGGTGCAGGCCGCTGGTGCCCAGGGTCAGGTTCCAGCCGTTGCGCTCGGGCAGGAAGTAGCGCAGCGCATAATCGATGGTGCGCAGCTGGAAGTAGAGCGACGTTTCGGCGGGGTCGAGCACGTTGCCGTACTCGCGCCGCAGGTTTTGCTGGTAGCTGGCCTGGAACGTGAGGCGGGCCCCGTTCTCGCCCAGCACGAAGTTGTTGTCGACGCCCAGACGCAGGTGGTTGACTTGCTGCTGGGGCACGGCCAAGCCGTAGCCGCGCAGGTCGGCATCGGCTACGGGCACGCTCCGGGTTAAGTCGCCGCTGGGTACCTCCTTCAAAAAGCGCCCACTGCCCGGGTCGCGGGTGCCCTTCGTCAGCCCCAGGCGCTGGTTGAAGGTGCTGAAGGTGAGGTGCGAATAGCCCCAGCCCTTGTTCACGCCCACGTAGCCGTTGGCGTCCCACTCGTTGAAGCCCGAGTTGTACACCCGGCCGTCGTAGCGGTTCTGGTAGTTGCCGGCCACCTTGCGGGTGCCGCGCGCCAGCCAGTTCACGCCGTTCAGGTTGCCGGCGTTTTGCACCGAGTAGCCCTGCTGGTTATTGTTGGTCTGGTAGCTGGCCGTGCCCAGGCCCGTGATGTGGCCTTCGGCCACCGGGTCGGGAGCCACGAAGTTGATGACGCCCGCCATGGCATCGGAGCCATAGAGCAGCGAGCCCGGTCCTTTGATAATCTCGGCTCGGTCCACGCTGAACTCGTCAATCTCAATGCCGTGCTCGTCGCCCCACTGCTGGCCTTCCTGCCGGGCCCCGTTGTTCAGGGTGATGACGCGGTTGTAGCCCAGCCCGCGCACCACCGGCTTGCTGATGGCCGCGCCGGTCGTAATCTGGCTCACGCCCGGTGTGTGGGCAATGGCATCTATCAGGTTAGAAGCGGAAGTCTGGTTGAGCCGGGTCCGGTCGACCACGGCGGTGGGCACCGGCGAGCGCCGCAGCTGCGTGGCCTGCGATACGCCCGTCACCACCACCTGCCCAATCTCAGTAGCCGCCACGGTCAGCTTGATATCCAGCGGCTGGCCGGTGCCGGTGTCCACGGTCTGCGTCACCGTGTTGTAGCCCAGCGAGCGCACCTGCACCGTGAAGCGCCCCCGCGGCAGGTTGCCGAAGCGGAAGCTGCCATCGGCCCCCGTAGAGGAGCCTTGCTTCAGGTCGTCGAACAGCACCGTGGAGCCCGGTAGGCCCTCGCCGGTGGCGGCATCGGTCACGCGCCCGGTAAGGGGCGGGGCGGCGGCGCGCACCCGCGGCATGGGCGGAGGCTGCTGGGCAAAAGCGCCGGAATAAAATAGCGTTAACCCCGCTGCCAGTGGCAGCCGAAAGAAGGACGTGTACATAAATAAAATACCAAAATGGCCCGGCCCGCCGGCCGGCACAGGGGCACGGCCGCGGGCAAGGCGGGTTATTATCGGGAAAAAAGGAATGCGCCGGAAATCAGGCGCGGCGCGGCGGCCCGCGCAGGGAACGCGCAAAAAGCAGCTCGCCGGCCACCGCCCGCACCGGCGGCAGCGCCAGCGCGGCCCGGTAGCGCGGGGCTATGCGGGGCGCGGGCAATAGTGCCGGCGCAATAGTCTGATATTCTACGTTATAGAAATGCTCTATGTCGCAGTGTTGGTGCCGGGCGCTGATGAGGGCCTTGTCTTTGTGGCGAAATGCCGGGGCTCGGGCTGGCTCCTCCGCGGTGTGCGTGTGGGGGTGCAGGGCCAGTACCCACGCCTCGGGCAGCAGCGTCCGCGTGAGGCAGACCAGCAGCAACAGGGCGAGGTGGGAGCGGAGAGCTTGCACAATGCAAAGATGGCAGTAACCACGCAAAGCTGCGCGAATAATAAAGTTTCAGTTTAGCGTCGGTCGGTAAATCCATACTGTCCGGGTTTCTCGTACCCGGGCAGTATCTTTATAACTCTGCGCCTATTAAGCGCTTTTTTTGTGATTATTTCAAGTATCTCCGACCTTTCCTTACAGTACGACGAACAGTTAAGCTTGTTGCGGGTCGAATGGGCGTCCGGCAATGACACGCGGAACCTGCGCGCCAGCGCCGAGCAGCTGCTGCTGCTGGACCAGCAACTGGGGATGCGGAACCTGCTGCTGAATATGAACACGTTTCCCGACATCTCGGTCTACGACCAGGTGTGGCTGGGCACGAACTGGATGCCCGGCATTACCAGGCTGCCGCTCGAGCGGGTGGTACTGGTAAACCACCGCCGCCGCGTACATAATCAGCTGGCCATTGAATCGCTGCTGGCCATGTTTCGGCCGTTTATCAAGTTCGATATTCAATATTTCTCCCAGCCGGGTCCCGGCCTGGCCTGGCTGACGGACTACGCCGCCCGCCTGCCCGAGTTGCAGGCCGAGTGGGAAGCCGTGCACGGCCCCGACCCGGTGCGGCCGGGAGTGGCCGAGCCCCGGGCCCAGTATCGTCCGCACGACTCGTAGCGCCCCGGGTGCGCCGCCGTTGGCTGCCCAGACGGAGCCTGCGCAGTAGCCCGGCCCCGCGCCCGCCGCTGTCAATCTGACAGCGCCCCGCCCCTTGGAACGTCGTTTGAAAGCCACGCAAACCGTGGCCGGCTCCGCTATGCCCGGCCATTCCGTCTGACTTTCATTTTCCCCGATACCCCATACCATGCAAGAAACCGGCTCCATCTCCATCCACACCGAGAACATCTTCCCGATTATCAAGAAGTTCTTGTATTCCGACCACGAGATTTTCCTGCGGGAACTGGTCAGTAATGCCGTTGATGCCACCCAAAAGCTGAAGAGCCTGGCCCAGCTGGGCGAGTTCAAAGGTGAGCTGGGCGAGCTGAAAGTGCGCGTGACCGTGGACAAAGAAGCCCGCAAAATCACGATTTCGGACCACGGCCTGGGCATGACCGGCGAGGAAATCAAGAAGTACATCAATCAGATTGCCTTCAGCGGTGCCACCGAGTTTGTGGAGCAGTACAAGGAGAAGGACGCCGCCACCAAAGACCAGATTATCGGGCAGTTCGGCCTGGGTTTCTATTCGGCCTTCATGGTGGCTGAGAACGTGGAAATCTTCTCGCAGAGCTACAAAGAGGGCACCGAAGCCGCCCACTGGATTTGCGATGGCAGCACGTCCTTCACCCTCGAAAGCACCGAGAAGGCTGAGCGCGGCACCGACGTGGTGCTGCACGTAGCCGCCGATTCGGACGAGTTTCTGGAGGAAGCCCGGCTGCGCACCATCCTCACCAAGTACTGCAAGTTTCTGCCCATTCCGATTGAGTTCGAGGGCCAGCTCATCAACGACACCAGCCCCATCTGGACCAAGCAGCCCAGCGAGCTGACCGACGAGGACTACAAGAAATTCTACCAGGAGCTGTATCCGATGAGCATGGATGAGCCCCTGTTCTGGATTCACCTGAACGTGGACTATCCGTTCAATCTCACGGGCATTCTGTACTTCCCGAAGGTGAAGGACGAGCTGCAGTTCTCGCGCAACAAGATTCAGCTCTACTCGCGCCAGGTGTTCATCACTGATGAAGTCAAGGACGTGGTGCCCGAGTTCCTGATGCTGCTGCACGGCGTGATTGACTCGCCCGATATTCCGCTCAACGTGAGCCGCAGCTTCCTGCAGGCCGACGCGGCGGTGCGCAAAATCAACACCTACATCACCAAAAAAGTAGCCGATAAGCTCAACGACCTGTTCAAGAAGGACCGGCCCGGCTACGAGGAGAAATGGGGCGATATCGGCATGTTCGTGAAGTACGGCATGCTGAGCGACGAGAAGTTCTACGACAAGGGCAAGGACTTCGTACTGCTAAAGAACGTGGATGGTAAGCTGTTCACCATCACCGAGTACACCGAGCACATTCAAGCCAACCAGCAGGACAAGGACGGCAACACGGTGGTGCTTTACACCAACGATGCCGAGCAGCAGCACGGCTACGTGGCCGCCGCCCAGGAGCGCGGCTACGACGTGCTGAATTTTGACCACATCCTCGACCCGCACTTCGTGGGCCAGCTGGAGCAGAAGCTGGAAAAAACCAGCTTCAAGCGCGTGGACGCCGATACGGTGAGCAAGCTCATCGAAAAAGAAGGCACTACCGAAAGCGTGCTGACCGAGGACGACCAGAAAAAGCTGGAGGAAACCTTTACCACAGCCATTGCCAACCCGGCCATGCACGTGAAGGTGGCGGCCCTCAGCCCGCAGGACGCGCCGGTGGTCATCACCCAAAACGAGTTTATGCGCCGCATGAAAGACATGCAGCGCACCGGCGGTGGCGGCGGCATGCAGATGTTCGGCGCCTTCCCCGAGTCCTACGACGTGACCGTGAACGCCAACCACCCCCTCACCCAAAAGGTGCTGGCCGACGGCGGCGACAAGCTGGCCAAGCAAGCCTTCGACCTGGCCCTGCTGGCCCAGGGCATGCTCAAAGGCGAGGCCCTGACGGCCTTCGTAAAGCGCAGCACCGAGCTGTTGTAAGAACGTGTACCGCGAAATTTCATTTCGCCTCGCGCCTGCTCCAGCCGCGAAAAAAAAATCAATAAAAATGCCTGGAGCCGCCGCGGTTCCAGGCATTTTTATTGAGCTATTATCAGTGGCGAGCCAGGTAACGTGGGCGCGGGGCGAAATGAAATTTCGCGGTACACGTTCTACTTCACGTTCCGCGCCACCACGAACATGCGGTCGCCAAACCGGCCCGTCAGCTTATTCAAATAGTACGTGGGATACTGCCCGGCCAGCTTGCTCACCTTTTCCACCACGCTGCCGCCCAGGCGAATGTTCTTCGGCGGCTTCACCGGGTTCAGCAGCTCCACCACCTCAAAACCCTGCTTGATGAGCATTTTGGTGATGGTGGCCGGGGTGAATTCGAACAGGTGATAGGGCGGAATATCCATCTTGCGCTCTTTGCCCAGCACACTGTAGGCCGCGAAGCCCAGGCGCACCGTGGGCAGGTTCAGCGTGGCCGGCAGGGCCAGCACCAGCAGCCCGCCCGGCTCCAGAATGCGGTGGAACTTGGCCAGCGTGGCGGCGGGCGAGAGCAAATGCTCCAGCACGTCGCCCATGTAGGCGAGGTCGAACTGATTCTCGCGGAAATCCTCGGTGGTTTCGATGTTGCCCGTCACCACGGGCAGGTGCAGCTCGCGGCGGGCAAAGTCGGCGGCGTGCTCGGATATTTCCAGGCCGTGCGCCTGCCAGCCCAGGTTTTCCAGGCTTTTGAGGGTGTAGCCGGGGCCGCAGCCCACGTCGAGGTAGCGGAACTGGCGGCCGGGGTACCTGGCCAGGATGTAGTTGGTGAACTTGTCGGGCCGCACCTGGTTTAAAGCACGCTGCTTCTGGCCTTCTTCGATGAAAACGATGTCCTGCTGGGTGCGGTCGTAGTTGGGCCGCTCGGTGAAATAGTCCTTGCCGTAGAGCCGTTCCAGCTGCGCGGGCGTGGGCTGAGGGTCGAGAAACATCAGGTCGCAGCTGCGGCACTGGGTGCCTTGCAGCCTTTGGCCTTCGAATTCGTAATAAAAGGGCAGCTTTTTGAAGTCAGTGCTGCCGCACAGGTCGCAGGTACGCATGGTGCAAAGGTAGGAAAGCGCCACGGCGCGTTCACTCGTTGCACGGCCGGGGCCGTAAGCAAGTGCCAGCCGCAGTGCTGTTTTTAGCCACGGCTGTTCAATGACGGAACGCCCCGTGGCGCGTTCCTACAGTCAATCAATTACTCTTATGCTCGACGTTCTTATTATCGGAGCCGGCCCCGTGGGCCTGGCCTGCGCCCTCGAAGCCCAGCGCCGGGGCCTCAAAGTAACCATCATCGAAAAGGGCGCGCTGGTCAATTCCCTGGTCGGCTACCCCACCAACATGGAGTTTTTCTCCACGCCCGAGCTGCTCGAAATCGGCGGCTACCCCTTTCCCACCAGCCACTACAAGCCCCTGCGCGAAGATGCCCTGGACTACTACCAGCGCGTGGCCACCTCCGAAAAGCTGGCTATTCGGCTGCACGAGAAAGTGCTGAGCCTGACCGGCGAGCAGGGTGATTTCACCGCCACCACCGACAAAGGCGAAATTCTGACCCGCAACGTCGTCGTGGCCACTGGCTTCTACGACGTGCCCAACCCGCTCAACGTGCCCGGCGAGGATTTGCCCAGTGTCAGCCACTATTACAAGGAGCCTTACCAGCACGCCACGCAAAATATTATCGTCGTGGGGGCCAAAAACTCCTCGGCCAAAGCCGCCCTGCAGCTCACCCGCGCCGGGGCCAAAGTCACGCTCTTGGTGCGCGGCCCCGCCATCAGCGACTCGGTGAAGTATTGGATTCGCCCCGACCTCGTCAACCGCATTGCCGAGGGCCGCATCACGGCGCACTTCAACACCACCATCTCCGCCATCCGGCCCGGCGCAGTCGACGTACTCACGCCCGATGGTCCGCTCACCATCCCCACCGATTTCGTGTACGCCCTCACCGGCTATCACCCCGACGAGGCCCTGCTCGGCCGCCTCGGCGTGGAGCCCGACCCGGCCGACGAAGCCCGCGCCCCGCTCTTCGACCCGGCCACCCACGAAACCACCCGCCCCGGCTTGTTCGTGGCCGGCACCGTGTGCGGCGGCCGCGCCACCAGCCGCTGGTTCATCGAAAACGGCCGGCACCACGCCCAGCTCATTGCCGCGCACATCGCCAGTCAGGTACCGCAGTCGGCCTAGGTGCAGGCTGAAAAAAAACGTACAAAAAATGCCTCTCCCAGTCGGGAGAGGCATTTTTTGTGAAACGACCAAGGCGTGGCGGTCTTTAGTTAGGGAATCGAACGCCGCGGTAAGTGGTGGGGTCTACACCAGGTACCGCCGAGCCGTACTTGGCGTTGATGGCCCGAATCATCTCGTTGGCGATTACGGCGTAGCCGCGCGGCGTAGGATGCACCCCATCGAGCGAGAACAGGTTGCCCGATATGAAAGAGGCCGTGTTGTTCACACCGTTCACCACGAGGCCGTTGCGAGCCACGCCGTTGAAGAACGTGTTGGAGTCGAAAAGTGCCAGGCCTTTGCTGTTGGCCAAGTTGCTGATAATCGTGTTCAGGGCCGTGGTGCGGTTTTGCACCAGGGCCACTTCGGCCACGTCGAGCACCAGGGAGTTAGGCAAGGGGTTAGCCGGAGCAGCCCCGGCCAAGCCAGCAGCCTGGGCTGGTGACAGGCCCGTGATAACGAGGCCAAAGCCACGCGGGAACGGGTTAGCCGGGGTCGAAGGCGTGCCAATCACCGAACTGGCCGGGAGTAGCAGCAGGTCGGTGGCCGTGGCCTCACGCGTTACCACCGTGCCGGTGGCGCTGAGAGCTTGGATAAACAAGCCAAAGCGAATGCTGCTGGCTTGGGCCGGCGTCAGGCTCAAGGCAGCTGTCAGGGCGGCTACGGTGCTGGCCGGCACGGGCGCGGCCGATACCGAGGCAATGGTGCTGGCCGTGGGCACCGTCGTGAAGTACGGCACGTTCACCACGTTGGGAATGGTGGCCAGCAAACCCTTCGCCCCGCCGGCCGTCAGGGCATCGGTGATAGCCGTGTACTTGGTAGTAAATTCCGCATCGCCGGTGAGTGGCGCGGCGGTGCCGCCGGAGGTAGCGTAGCCCAGCACGTCGTTGTTGCCCAGCCAGTTGGTGAAGAACGTGGGCCTGATAGTTGCCACGCGCTCCTGCACGTACTGCTGGTACGTAGCCACCGGGTTGGTGGCACCCAGCAGGCGCTCAAAATACGGGTTGAACCCCAACGGGTTATTGAAGCCGTAGCCGGGGGTTTGCACATCGGCCACCCGGATGCCGGGGATGCCCAGGTTCTGGTTGTCGGTGGCGGTGTACTTCACCAGTAGGGGGGTGCGGCCATCGGCTCCCAGGCCCACCGCAGCGTTGGCGGCCACCGGCGTGAGCACGGGCGAGCCAGCGGCGGTGAAACCGGTGACGCTCAAATAGCCGGTGCCATTGGCGTTGGCTGCCGCAAATAGTGGCTGCACAAAGGCTCCGCCGCCCACTTGCGCGAACTGCTGCCCCATAATGGCCGGGTACGAGGTTTGCTGGCCTTCCAGGTACAGTCCGTTATCGCCAAAGCCGGCCGTGAGCGAGTTGCCCACGGCGATGAAGCGCGAAAAATCGGCTTGCCCGGCATTCGACTTGGGGCTGTCTTCCAGGTCGGGCTTGCAGCTACCCAGGCTCAGGCCCAGCAGGGCGAGGGCGGGCGCGGTGTACTTAAAAAATGGTTTCATGTCGGCGAGAAGCTAAAGTCAGGTGGGAATGAGGCGCTTAGAAGGTGTAGTGCACGCCCACGCCGGGCAGGTGAATGAAGGAGTTGTAGGTGCCGGCCACGCGGTCGGTGGTGCCGTTGTCGAGCAGGTCCTGCTGGGTCTGGGTGCGCTTCAGAATCTGAATGAACTGATACGAGGCGTCAATGCCGAACTTTCCTGTTACTTCGTAGCTCAGGCCGGTCGTGAGAATCACGCGGTCGTTGTCGGGCGTTTCGGGCGTCACGTAGCCGTCGCGCACGGGGCTTTGGTCATACACCGCGCCACCGCGCACGGTCAGCTTGTCGGTCAGCTTGTACTGCGCGCCGAGGCGGAAAGCCAGCACATCCTCGTAGCTGCGCTTCGAGATGGAGACATTATTGCCGCCCACCAGGCCGGGAGTGCCGGTGTTGGCGGGGAAGCTGCCGGGCTGGCCGGGGGTGCCCACGGCGGCGTAGTCGCCGTTGCCGTTGTTGCCGCTGAAGTCGAAGCGCAGCTCCCGGTAGGCGCTCCACTGCGTCCATATCACGTCGAGGCCGATGGTGAGCTTGTCGGTCGGCATGAGGCCGATGCCAATGGCCGCGTGGGCCGGAATGGGCAGCGTGGCCGCGAAGTTGGCGGCCGTGAAACCCGGATTGATGCGGCGCGAGGCCGAATAGCTGGCGCTGCCGGGCGCGGCGTTGGGCAGGCCCTTCACGGTCACGGTGCCTTCTTCCACGGTCGCGTTCACCTTCGAGCGGTAGCTGATGCCCACGCTCAGCTTGTCGCTGGGCTTGAACATGATGCCGGCGTTGATGCCGAACTGGGTCTTGGTTTTGCCGTCCAGCTCGATGGTGGCACCGGCGTAGGGCAGGGCCACGATGTCGCGCTGCAGGTTTACCGAGCCCAGGGCCAGGATGGTGAGGCCCGCGCCCACGCTCAGCTGCGGCGTGATGGCGTAGCTAACCGTAGGCTGGATGAATACTGACTTGAGGTCGATTTGGGTGAGGGCCGCGCGGCCTTCCCAGCCGTCGGCGTACACCAGCTTCGAGCCGGCGGGCGTGTACACGGCCAGGCCGGCCTTGAACTTGCCGTCTTTCGGCCCAAAGGAGGCGTAGAAGTTGAAAGGAGTGGTGACGGTGGACTGCAGGTCGCGCTGGGGCCCGCCGTTATCGGAGCGGAAAGCTACCCGCGCAAACGTGGCGTTGGCCCCGAGCACTACCCCATTGGCCCGCACCATGGCCAGGGCCCCGGGATTAAGGAACATGGCCGACTGGTCGAGCGACAAGCCCACGCCAACGCCGCCCATGCCGTTGCTTTTGTGGCCCGGCAAATACACCTGGAAGCCGCTGGCCGAAGCAGCCGACGCACTGGCAAGCAGCGCGCCCCCCGCAAGGAGTAGTCGTTTTACTGTCATAAAAAATAAGTTTTGGGGGTGGGTTGGATTGTGGAGGCTAAAAGTAGCGGAAAAAATTCAAGTGAATTGTTAGGCAAGCCGAATAATATCAGCAAACTAGTCGTTGATTTCCGCGCTCCGCTCCGTTGCCGTGCGCCCGTACCTTTGCCCGCATGATTCTTCGCGCCGACCACCTCATCAAAAAATACAAAGCCCGCACCGTCGTCAACGACATGAGCGTGACCGTGGAGCAGGGCGAAATCGTGGGCCTGCTCGGGCCCAACGGGGCCGGCAAAACCACCTGCTTCTACATGATGGTGGGCATGGTGAAGCCCAACTCGGGGCGCATCTTTCTCGATACCACCGAGATAACTACCATGCCCATCTACCAGCGGGCGCGGTTGGGCGTGGGCTACCTGGCCCAGGAAGCCAGCGTGTTCCGCGACCTGAGCGTGGAAGAAAACATCATGGCCGTGCTCGAAATGACGAGTATGAAAAAGCAGGCCCGCCACGATAAAGTGGAGGAAATGCTCGAAGAATTCAGCCTGACCCACGTGCGCAAGAACCTGGGCAAGGTGCTGAGCGGCGGCGAGCGCCGCCGCACCGAAATTGCCCGCGCCCTGGCTGTCGACCCCAAATTCGTGCTGCTTGATGAGCCTTTTGCCGGCGTCGACCCCATCGCCACCGAAGAAATTCAGGGCATCGTGTCCAAGCTCAAGCACCGCAACATCGGCGTGCTCATCACCGACCACGACGTGAACTCCACCCTCAGCATCGTCGACCGCGCCTACCTGCTCTTCGAGGGCAAGCTCCTCAAGGCCGGCACCGCCGAAGAGCTGGCCAGCGACGAAACCGTGCGCCGCGTGTACCTGGGCAAGAATTTCGAGCTGAAGCGGAATGTGTGAGGCAGCGAAAGGTAGTAGAACGTCATGCTGAGCGGAGCCGAAGCATCTCTACCGCACTACTAAAATTGATTAGTTGCGCGGTAGAGATGCTTCGGCAAGCTCAGCATGACGTTCTTTTGTTGTTCATTTTGCTCCGTCCAAATCAATAAGTGCTCGACCAGCTACTCGCCCGCGCCGTCCAACTCGGCAGCCTGTCCCGGCTGGCGCGCCTCCGGCAGCAGCCGCACGAAGTGCAGGCCCGGCTGCTGCGCGAGCTGCTGAGCCGGGCCCGGGCCACGGAGTGGGGCCGGCGCTACGGGTTCGGCGAGCGGCCCCCGGCGGCCGACTTCGCCCGACGCGTGCCCGTGAGCACCTACGAGCAGCTGTATCCGGCGCTGGAAAAGGTGCTGCGCGGCCAGCCCGACGTGCTGTGGCCCGGCCGCCCGCGGTGGTTCGCCAAAAGCAGCGGCACCACCAACGCCCGCAGCAAGTTCATTCCCATCACGACTGAGGCGCTGCACGATTGCCACTACCGCGCCGGGCGCGACATGCTGGCCCTGGCTACCCATTTCTATCCGCGGGAGCGGCTGCTGGCCGGCAAAACCCTGTCGCTGGGCGGGGCCCACACCGCCAACCCGTTTCGGCCGCAGGAACCCGCCTCGCGGGTGGGGGATGTGTCGGCCGTTATCATGGCGCAGCTGCCGGGCTGGGCCGAGCAGCTGCGCACCCCGCCGCTCAAGCTAGCCTTGCTGGAGGAGTGGGAGGAAAAAATTGAGCGCATCGCGGCGCATGTGCTGCGGCAGGATGTGCGCACCCTGGCCGGCGTGCCCACCTGGATGGTGGTGCTGCTGCGCCGCGTGGTGGCCCTGGCCGGGGCCGACGATATTACCCAGGTGTGGCCTCATTTGCGGCTGTTTCTGCACGGCGCGGTGGCGTTTGGGCCCTACCGCGAGCTTTTTCGCCAGCTGATTCCTGATGCGCGCATGCGCTACCTCGAAATCTACAACGCCTCGGAAGGCTACTTCGCGCTACAGGACCAGCCCGACAGCAAAGACCTGCTGCTGCTGCTCGACCACGGCATTTACTACGAATTCCTGCCCGCCGACCAGTGGGCCGCCCCCGACCCGCGCCCCGTGCCCCTGGCCGAAGTAGAGCTGCACCGGCCCTATGCGCTGGTTATCAGCACCAATGCCGGGCTGTGGCGCTACCTCGTGGGCGACACCGTGCGCTTTACCTCGCTGCTGCCGTACCGCGTGCGCATCACGGGCCGCACCAAGCATTTTCTCAACGCCTTCGGCGAAGAAGTGGTGATTGAGAACGCCGAGGCTGCCGTGGCCGCCGCCAGCCGGGCCACCGGCGCGGCCGTGCGCGACTTCACGGCCGCGCCCGTCTGGTTTGCCGTGGATAGTGCGGCCTCGCGCGGGGGGCACGAGTGGGCGGTGGAATTTGCCCCCACCGCCGCGCCGCCCGATTTGGCCCGCTTCGGGGCCGTACTCGATGCCACGCTGTGCGAGCTGAATTCCGACTATGCGGCCAAGCGCCACCGGAGCCTGGCCCTGGCTCCGCCCCGCCTGCGGGCCGTGCCGGTGGGTACGTTCGACGCCTGGCTGGCCAGCCAGGGCAAGCTGGGCGGCCAGCACAAAGTGCCGCGCCTGCTCAACTCCCGGGAGGTGCTGGAGGCCGTGCTGGCAACCGCCGCCGTACGCGGCTAACCGCTTTTAGCTGAGGCTTTCACGCGTGGTTAGCCGGTTCAGGAAAGTAATCCGTCGATTATATGCCGCTCTAGGCTAATAGTAGCTGCGCTATTGGTGAATATTGCGTAATATTACCGTAATATTCATCCTTATGTCCAAAACAGCTACTTCTCCCGTGACCCACCGAGCGGCTTATCAACGTCCGTATAAATCGCGCCAGCAACGCCGCGAATCGGACCGCCGGAAAACCGACGAATCCAGCGACTACAAGTTTCTGCTGCGCGTAGGCGCCGGCATTGCTATCGTGCTGGCCATGGTGCTGGGCTTCGTGCTGAAGGGCATGATGGACCGCAACGCTGACCCGGCCGCGTCAGCTACCGAAGCGCTACAGTAGTTAAGCGTTGAGGGTTAATGCTTAAAGGGGCCGTCGAACCCTCAACCCTCAACTATTAACTACTCGCCCAGGATGCCCGCGAGCATGCCGCCGCTTTCCTTTTGCGCGTTGCCGCCGCCCGAGGCCAGGGCCCGGATGAGCTTTTTGACGGGCATCGATTGCAGCCACACGCGGCCGGTGCCGCGCAGGGTGGCCAGCAGCAGCCCTTCGCCCCCGAATATCATCGACTTGAGCCCCCCGGCGCGGGCCACGCTGAAGTCGATGCCGGGCTCGAACGCCACCACGCAGCCGGTGTCAACGCGCAGCAGCTCGTTGTTCAGGCGCTTCTCGATGATGGTGCCGCCGGCGTGCACGAAGGCCTTGCCGTCGCCGGTCAGCTTTTGCAGGATGAAGCCCTCGCCGCCAAACAGGCCGGCCCCGAATTTCTGGTTGAAGTGCAGGCTGATTTTGGTGCCCCGCGCGGCGGCCAGGAAGCCGTCTTTCTGCACGATGAGGCCGGCGGGCATCTCGCCTAGATTGACCGGAATAATGGTACCGGGATAAGGAGCCGAAAAGGCCACTTTGCTTTTGCCGTAGCTGCCCCGGTGCGTGAAGTGCGTGAGAAACAGCGACTCGCCGGTGATGAGCCGGGTGCCGGCCGAGAACAGCTTGCCCATCAGGCCCTGGTCGGGCTCGGAGCCGTCGCCCATCTTGGTTTCGAAGGCAATGGCCTCTTCCATGTACACCATGGCGCCGGCTTCGGCAATCACGGTTTCGTTGGGGTCGAGCTCTACTTCCAGAACCTGGATATCGGAGCCAAGAATGCGGTAATCAACATCGTGCGAGTTCATAGGGCGGGGCGGGGCGTGGTTGGTGCGCCCAAAGATAGCGGCCGCAGGATATGCGCCACCACCCTGCTCATGGCCCGCAATATTTTGGCACCCCGGCGTTCGTTAATCAGTTTGCTCTTAACTTCATAGGCAGACCTAACCGACTCGCGTATGCGCCTTTTTCACCTGCTTCTGATTGCGGGCAGCACGCTGCTGCTTGGTGCCTGCGCCGGCTCGCGGGCTACTACCCGGCGCCAGCCGCGCGGCTTCCGGCCCCCCAACCGCTCCGACCGCCAGGGCCGGGAGCAGGGCCGCTGGCGCACCTACTACGACTCGGCCGATACTGAGCCGTTCACGGCGGGGCGCTACCGGCACGGGCGGCCGGTGCGCACCTTCCGCTACTACGCGCCCACGGGCCAGCTCGACCACTCGGAGCGCTACCGCCGCGAGGGCTTTTGCGAAGTCACGTACTGGCACCCCGGCGGGAAGGTGGCGCGGCGCGGCCCGGCCCAGTGGGTGACCAGCGGCGACAAGCCGGCCCGTTTCTTCTGGTACGGTGAGTGGAAAACCTACGACCCCGACGGCCAGACCACCGGCATCCACACCTACACCGACGGCACCCTGACCCGCACCGCAACCTACGAGCAGAGCCAGCTGACGCAGATAGAAACCTACCAGGGCAACAGCGTTATCCGCACCGAAACCTATTCGGCGGGCCAGCTCATCAGGGTCGAAACCTTCGAGAAAGGCCTGCGCACCAGCACCACTAAATCGTTGTGAAGCAGTCGGCTACTCGTCCAGCGGTAGTTCGCCGCGGGTTTCGGCCGCTTCTTTATCGGGGTCGCCCACGGTTTTTTTGCGCTTGGCCTCGCGGCTGCTGCGCTTGATAAAGTCTTCTTCCGACTCTTCGGGCTCAGCTTCGTGGTGGCCGTCCTCAATGGGGAAAGCCTCTTCCTCGCGCTCGTCGGGCGCGGGCTTTTCGCCAAACTGCCCGGCGCGGTCCACCAGCTTTTTGTCGCGCACGTGGCGGCCCAGAAACTGGTTAATTTGCTCGATGGAGTAGTTGGAGGTGATTTCGCCCAGTGGGTTCACCCCAATCTCAAAGCCTTCCAGCTCCTTGTGGACGCGGGCTTTCTTATCGGGGTCGGAAGCGGTTTTCTTGGGTTTGACGGGTTTCTTGGCCATGATGCGAAAACAAAGGCGGACAGGGTGGAAACAAGCTATACGCAAATTTGCCGTCGGCGATGGCGCTACCCGTCGGCATCGGCCCACAAAAAAGAGGCTGAACTGCTGGCCCGTGACGCGGCTGACAGTTGTTGTTGTTGGTAGGCTCTGCCCCGCATCAGCATTGGCCTACGCGTGGCGGCCGCGGCCCAGCAGCTCGGCCTTGGAGTTGATTTGCAGCTTGTCGTACACCGTGCGGATGTAGGCCCGCACCGTGTTCAGGCTGATGCCCAGGCGGTCGGCCACCAGCTTGTAGCTCAGGCCCTGCTCCAGGGCTTCCACAATTTGCTGCTCGCGCGGGGTGAGGGCGGCCTGCGGGGCGGCGGGCCGGAAGTAGCGCATCACGTGCCGGGCAATGGCCGGCGACATGGGCGCGCCGCCGTCCAGCACATCCAGCAGGGCCTGCTTGATGGCGGGCAGCGGGGTGCTCTTCACCAAGTAGCCCACCGCCCCGGCGCACAGGGCCTTGAAGGTGCGCTCGGCATCCTGATACACGGTGATGAGCACGACTTCGGCCTGGGGGGCCAGCTCCCGAATCAGCCCGATGCCCTCGATGCCCGTGGCGCCGGGCAGGCCAATGTCGGAGAGGACCAGCCGCGGGGTGGGGGCTCCGGCGGCCAGCGCCTCCAGCAGCTCCTCCACGGACCCGGCCACCGCTACGCACTCGAATTCCGGCTGCGCGCACAGGTAGGTGTGCAGTGCCGCGCGAATAGCGGGCTGGTCTTCAACAATGGCCAGGCGGATTTTCATAAAGCAAAGGTCCGGGTTATTCACACGCCGCGGTATCGCATGTTGATGCGATGCCGCCAGCCAGCCGGCTCAAGCGGCCGGACTGCTATTACTGCTATGCCCAAAGGCTTTCCAGGTCGAAGGCAGGGGTACCACCACGCACACCCGGAACCCGGCGGTGCCGCCGCTGATAGCCGCCCCGCCCAGGGCCTGGGCGCGGGCCTGAATGTTGCGCAGGCCGTGGCCCGAGCGGCGCGTGTGGCCGTCGGGGCCACTGGTAGGCCCGGCTCCATCGTCCACAATCTCCAGCACCAGCTGGTCCGGGCTGCCCGTTTCCAGGCGCACGCGCACTGTTACGGTCGTCGCACCGCGGGCGTGCTTGATAATGTTATGCAGGCTTTCCTTGTAAATCAGGTAGAGGTTGCGGCGCAGCAGCACGGGCAGGCGCTGGGCGGGCAGCTCGGTCGGAAACACAAACTCCACGTCCAGGCCGGCGGTGCCCAGCACATCGTAGGCATAGTCGCGCATGCGGTCGAGCAGGTCGGGCAGGTGGTCGTTGTGGGCATCCAGGCTCCACACCACGTCGTTGAGCTGGCGCACGGCCGAGCGGCTGGCCTCCGAAATCTGCCCCAGCTGCTGGCGCTGCCCCGCGCTGTCGGCCAGGCCTTCCTGAAGCAGGCTGCTTTGCAGCGAAATCTGGCTCAGCAGCGTGCCCACATCGTCGTGCAGGTCGGCGGCCAGGCGGTTGCGCAGTGCGGTTTCCTGGCGGCGCTGCCGCTGGCGATAGCGCCACAGCAAGGCCGCCCCGCCCAGCCCGGCCAGCAAGGCCAGCACCAGCAGGCCGGCCGCCAGCCGCTGCCGTCGCAGGCGGTCCAGCTCCAGCCGCTGGGCCAGCAGCTGCAGCTGGGCGCGGTGCTGGTTTACTTCATGGTTGAAGCGCAGGGCGGCGGTGCGGCGGCTCACGTCGGTGCCGGTCAGGCTGTCGTCGTAGGTAGTGAAGCGCAGCTGGGCCTGGTAGGCCGCGGGCCAGTCGCGGCGCTGGGCGTGGGCGCGGGCCAGCACGTCGTAGGCCGCCCGCAGCCCCTCCACCGAATGGGCCTGCTCGCTGGCCTGGAGGGCGCGGGTGGCGTAGCGCAGGGCGCTATCGGGGCGGCCCAGGTGCAGCCAGGTGCGGCCCAGCAGGGCTTCGAGCTGAGGCAGCAGCAGCACGTCGTGGGCCGCGGCGGCATCGCGCAGGGCGGCAGTGGCCTGGGCCAGCGCCTCGGGGCCCTGGCCCAGGCGTTCGGTCACGTCGGCCAGGTGGAAGCGCACGGCGCGCACGGTCGCCTGGTCGGTCACCACAATCTGGTGGCTCACGGCAATGCTCAGGCGGTAGTAGCGGCGCGCCTCGGCCCACTGGCCCTGGCGGCGGGCCAGCTCGCCCAGCTCGCCCATTATCAGATTGATGCGGTCGGGGTACTCGTAGCGGCGGGCCACGGCCAGGGCCTCGCGCAGGTAAGTGCGGGCGGTGGCGTACTCCCCCAGGCGGGTGTAGAGGCCGGCCGCGTGAATCTTGAGGCTGGTATGAAAGCGGCGCTGGTCGCCGGTCGAGCTCATGGCCATGGCCCGCAGGCAGTAGTCGAGGGCCTGGGCCAGATGGCCCTGCTGGTCGGCAATACGGGCGCGGCGGCCCAGGCAGCGCATCTGCCCCCCCAGGTCGTACTGGCTGGTGAAGATGCGCTGGGCATCGCGCAGCAAGAGGCGGGCCGAGTCGTATTGTGCCAGGGCAATGTGGTAGTCGGCCAGGTCCAGCAGGGTTTCGTCCACGAAGTTGGGGTAGCCCACCTGGCGCGCCAGGCCGCAGGCCGCGCGGCGGGCAGGGCCGGCGGCCCGCACGTCGACCACCATGATTTCATTGGCCAGGTCGGTGAGCAGCATCACCCGCAGGGTATCGGGGCGGGGGTGGGCGGCCAGCAGGCCCCGCACGCTGTCGATGCGCTGCGCCTGACTGAGCCGGGATGTACGCACCAGCGGCGAGGCACCCCGGTGCCAGGGCCGGTCACGCTTCACAAGGGAGTCTTCGACCAGCTCCGGCAGTGCCTGGCCCGCTGCCGGGCGGCTCAGCAGCAGCACCGCCGCCAGCGCTGCCCCGGCCACGAGCCAGCCGCGAAATACGTCGAGGGAAAAAAAGTGCCGCGCCAATGCCGTTAACTGAATACAAACCCAGGCAATAAGCCGGGCATTAGCAATAGATAGGAGTAATGAGACTCAGGGGCTCAGTCATCCAGGCCGGTCCAAATGTACAGCCAAACCCGCCATCCGGCGAAGCCGAAGTAAGGCGGCCGGGCTATATAGCTGCTGGCCGTCGCTCGCCCCAATGAGTATGTGCCACGTCGCCTATTTTTCGCGGCATAATGAGCCGGCGCAAAGCGAGCGGGCGCAGCATAACCCGACAACGACCGGGCCCGGACTTCCATCGATTCAATCGGCAGAAATCCGGGCCCGGCTTGGTAAGGTGCTGGTGCCAGCGCTGTGGCCATGCCTTAGGCTGCCGGCAGGGCCGCCACGGCCGCCCGCAGGCGCTGGGCCACTTCGGGCACGCCCAGAATTACGAGGGTCTCGAACAAATCCGGGCCGGCGGCGGCACCGGTTACGGCCACGCGCAGGGCCTGCAGCACCTGGCCGGGCTTGAGGCCCTGGGCCGCCATGGTGTCATTAAATAAGGTCTTCAGCTCTTCGGCTGAGGCCTGGGCGGCACCGGGCAGCGCCTCGGCGTAGGCGGTGAGGGCACCGGCCACGGGCATGTTCCACTTCTTGCTCACCACGGCTTCATCGTACTCCGTCGGGGCCTGGAAGAAGTATTTGGCCTCCTGCCAGAAGTCGTTGGGGAAGCTCACCCGCTCCTTCATCACGCCCACAATCTGCTCGGCTTTCTCCTGGCTGCACACAATACCATGCTCGTGCAGGGCCGTGAGCAGGTAGGGCGCCAGCTCGGCATCGGTTTTGGCGCGCAGGTAGTGCTCGTTGAACCACTTCACCTTGTTCTGGTCGAACTTGGCCGGCGACTTGCTCACGCGCTCAATCGAGAAGGCCTCAACCAACTCTTCCATCGAGAAAATCTCCTGCTGGGTGCCGGGGTTCCAGCCCAGAAAAGCCAGGAAGTTCACCAGCGCCTCTGGCAGGTAGCCCTCTTCGCGGTAGCCCTTGCTGATGGTGGGCTCGCCGGTTTCGGCGTCGGTGCCGTGCCATTCCAGCGGGAAAACGGGGAAGCCGAGGCGGTCGCCGTCGCGCTTGCTCAGCTTGCCGGTGCCGTCGGGTTTCAGCAGCAGCGGCAGGTGGGCAAACTGCGGCATGGTGCTTTCCCAGCCCAGGTAGCGGTACAGCAGTACGTGCAGCGGGGCCGATGGCAGCCACTCCTCACCCCGAATCACGTGCGAGATTTCCATCAGGTGGTCGTCCACGATGTTGGCCAAATGGTAGGTCGGCATGCCGTCCGACTTCATCAGCACCTTGTCGTCCACGGCCGAGGAATGCACCACCACCCAGCCGCGAATCATGTCCTGGAAGCGAATTTCCTCCTTGCGGGGCACTTTCAGGCGAATTACGTACTGCGCGCCGCCGTCGAGCAGGGCCTTCACCTCGTCCTCGGGCAGGGTCAGCGAGTTGCGCATCTGGGCGCGGGTAATGGAGTTGTACTGCGGGTTGGGCACCTTGGCGGCCTGCAGGCGGGCGCGCATGGTATCCAGCTCCTCAAGCGTATCGAAGGCGTAGTAGGCGTGGCCGGCGGCGATGAGCTGGTCGGCGTACTGCTTGTACATGGGCTTGCGCTCGCTCTGCTTGTAGGGGCCGTGGGGGCCACCCACGCCCTGGCCTTCGTCAATCACGATGCCGCACCAGGCCAGCGCCTCCAGAATGTACTGCTCGGCACCCGGCACGAAGCGGTTCTGGTCGGTGTCCTCAATGCGCAGCAGCATCTTGCCGCCCAGCTTGCGGGCCAATAAATAGTTATACAGCGCGGTGCGCACGCCACCAATGTGCAGCGGGCCGGTAGGCGAGGGGGCGAAACGCACCCGAACTTCTCTCTCAGTCATAAGGCAAAAAAGCGCGCCCCGGAGTTCGGAACGCGCCGCAAAGGTCGGGGTCATTTAACAATTATCAATTAACATTTAACAGTCGTTCCACTGCCGCTGTTGGCCGCCAAAACGGCTGTTAAATGTTAATTGATAATTGTTAAATGAAAATCAGTCCCGGTTCTTAAACCCCAGCCAGAGCGCCAACCCCAGCAGCGTGATGCCGCCGCGAATGCCCCAGGCCACGGCCGGCCCCCACTGGTCAATCCAGGTCAGGAAGACGTAGTGGAGGTTGGGATTGATGAGCGGCAGCGCCAGCGAGATGAGCCCAATAATGAGCAGGCCGAGTCCAAGTTCTTTCATGCGAGGGAGTTGCTGAGGGTGGAAATGAGTTTCCGGGCAACGTCCCCACTATCGGAATATTATGCGCCTACGGCGATGCAGGAAATCTCCACTTCCACGTCGCGCGGCAGGCGGCTTACTTCCACCGTTTCGCGGGCCGGGGCCGTGGCATTATCGAAATAGGAACCGTACACTTCGTTGATAACCGAGAAATTGCCGAGGTCTTTCACGAAGATGCTGCACTTCACCACATCGGACATTTTGAAGCCGGCGGCCGCCAGCACGGCCTGCATGTTGCGAAGCACCTGGTGCGTCTGCACAGCCACGCTGCCATTGCCAACGAGCTGACCGGCGGCATCCAGCGGTATCTGGCCCGAAACGTACACGGTGTTGCCGGCCTTCACGGCTTGCGAGTAGGGGCCGATGGGGGCCGGAGCCTGGTCGGTAAGGATAATCTGGTGGGCCATCTGAACGGAAACAGTTAAGGTATCTTTGGCCCCAAAGTAACTACCGAAACCATGCACATTCTGGTTATTGACGGCCACCACGTAGAAGCGGAGTTCCGCGCGAAGTTCGGGCCGGGGCACGAATACCGATTCTTCAGTTCGGATAACAATGGAATAAGAGGATGGGACCGTTTTGCAAATGGCGTTAGCGAAGAAGCATCAGCAACCGACGTAGCATTCTGCTTCGGCAAGGTTTCGCATAGCCCCGATACTTATAACCTATTGGGCTCATTGACTTGTCCTGTATTCTTTGAAGTCCTATGGCAGTCCTTGGTATCTAGTAAGAAAGAATACGAAAACGGTGAGTTCAAAGGTCCTCTCTTTGGCTTCTGTGGCCTGCCCACGCTCCTCAACCGCCCTCTGCTCGAAGTCAGCCTCTACGACGAAGCCGACCGCGAGAAACTAGCCGCCACCTGTGCTGCTCTCGGCACCGACTACCGTGTGGTGGCCGACCGCGTGGGCCTGGTCACGCCCCGCGTCATCTGCCAGATTATCAACGAAGCCTGCTTCACCGTGCAGGAAGGCACCGCCACCATGCAGGACGTAGACCTGGGCATGAAGCTGGGCACCAACTACCCCCACGGCCCCTTCGCATGGGCCAATGCCATCGGCGTCGAGCGCGTGTACGCCGTGCTGGAAGCCATGTGGCACGACACCCACGACGAGCGTTACAAAGTCTGCCCGCTGCTCAAGCGACAGGCGCTGCGCGGTGAGCCATTTAATCACGGATTACGCGGATTTTAGCGGATTTCACGGATTTTGTGGACGATTCAATGAGCCTGATAAGTCAAAAGGCCACCCTGGCAGGTGGCCTTTTGACTTATCAGGCGATTGTCCATCATGCGAGTGCGCCGTCCACAAAATCCGTGAAATCCGCTAAAATCCGCGTAATCCGTGATTTATTCAACCGTCACCGATTTGGCGAGGTTGCGGGGCTGGTCCACGTTGCAGCCGCGCAGCACGGCAATATGGTAGCTCAGCAGCTGCAGCGGCACCACCGATACCAGCGGCATCAGGATTTCGCTGGTGTGAGGTACCTCAATCACGAATTCGGCCATGGGTGGAATCACGGTGTCGCCCTCGCTCACGATGGCGATGATGCGGCCTTTACGGGCCTTCACTTCCTGAATATTGCTCACCACCTTCTCGTACGAGCTGTCGCGGGTGGCAATTACCACCATCGGCATGTTCTCGTCAATCAGGGCGATGGGGCCGTGCTTCATCTCGGCAGCCGGGTAGCCCTCGGCGTGGATGTAGCTGATTTCCTTTAGTTTGAGCGCGCCTTCCAAAGCAACAGGGAAGTTGTAACCCCGGCCCAGATACAGGAAGTTGGTGGCATCCTTGAACTCCTCCGCGATTACCCGGATTTGGTCGTCCAGCAACAGCGCTTTCTCTACCTTAGCCGGAATAGTATCCAGCTCCACCATCAGCTCGCGCAGCTTGGTGTCGGTGATGGTGCCGCGCTTCTGCCCCATAATCATGGCCAGCAGCGTCAGTACCGTTACCTGGGCGGTGAAGGCTTTGGTCGAAGCCACCCCGATTTCGGGTCCGGCGTGGGTATAGGCTCCAGCGTCGGTAGCGCGGGCAATGCTGCTGCCCACCACGTTGCACACCCCGAAGATGGTAGCACCCTTGCTCTTGGCCAGCTCGATGGCGGCCAGCGTATCGGCCGTTTCGCCGCTTTGCGAAATAGCGATTACGATGTCGCGCTCCGTGATAATCGGGTTGCGGTAGCGGAATTCCGAGGCGTATTCCACTTCCACCGGAATGCGGGCCAGGTCCTCAATCAAGTACTCGGCTACCAGGCCGGCATGCCAGGAGGTACCGCAGGCCACAATGATGATGCGCTGGGCATTCACAAACTTCTGCTCGTAGGCCCGGATGCCGCCCATGTTCAGGTGGCCGGCTTCCAGCTCCAAACGGCCGCGCATCGAATCCATGATGGAGCGGGGCTGCTCGAAAATCTCCTTCAGCATGAAGTGCTCGTAGCCACCTTTCTCGATGCTTTCGAGCTCCATTTCCAGCTTCTGGATGTAGGGCGTCTGGCTCACGTCCTCACGGCTGCGAATGTTCAGCTGACCGTCGCGAATAACCACGATTTCGTAGTCGTTCACATACACCACCTCGTTGGTGTACTCGATGATGGGCGTGGCATCCGAGGCAATAAAGAACTCGCCTTCGCCAATGCCAATCACCATCGGCGAGCCTTTGCGGGCGGCGATGAGCTGGTTGGGAGCATCCTTGCTGAGCACCACAATGGCGTAGGCTCCCACTACTTCGTGCAGGGCCAGGCGCACGGCCTCTTCCAGCGAGCAGTCGTTTTGCTTCTTGATTTCCTCAATCAGGTTCACGAAAACTTCCGTGTCCGTGTCGGAATGAAAGACGTGGCCCTGCTGCTGCAGGTGCGTTTTCAGCGCCGCGTAGTTCTCAATGATGCCGTTGTGGATAATGGCAATCCGCTCCGAGGTGGAGAAGTGGGGGTGGGCGTTTTCGTCGTTGGGCTCGCCGTGGGTGGCCCAGCGGGTGTGGCCCATGCCAATGTGAGCATGCGTGTCTTTGGCGGCAATAAAGCCTTCCAGCTCGCTGACCTTGCCCTTCTTTTTATAAACCGTTAGCTCATCGGTGAGCAATGCCACGCCGGCCGAGTCATAGCCACGGTATTCGAGGCGATGCAAACCTTTGATAATGATGGGGCAGGCCTCACGATGGCCGATATAAGCAACTATGCCGCACATGGCAGGAAAGATTAAGTAAGTAAATTGAAATTGTTGGCCAACAGCTCTTTGGCCAGTTTTGGGTCAGCTACGGGTAGCTACTTCTTGGAGTAGTACACGCGCAGGGTGATGTTGTTAGCATCAAGCACGGCGCGGTTCAGCGACAGCGTGTTGGAAGCCTGGATGCTTGGGGTCAGGACCAGCGAAGCGGGGTTGCCCTCCAGCTTGTCTTTCAGGTAAGCGTCGAGGTAATTAGTGATGGGTAAGCTGTAATGAGCTTGGGTGGAAGTGGCATTGTTGAGCGCGCCCGTGGCGGGAAAGCCGCTGCCGAGCTGGTTGGCCCCGTCGGCCTGCACGACCCGGTCGGCGGCGATGAAATTAATCGTGCGCTGCAACGCGACATTATTGGCATCGACTTCTACTGCATATAGCTGAGGAGGGTTGTCAAAGAGGGCATTGCTGAACGGTTTCACCGGCACGCGAATTTCAGCCCGGTTTACGGTCAGGTTCGGGGTTGCCTTCAGGGTTTCCAATCCCTGGAAGGTGACGCGGGTCGCCAGGCCGGTGCCTTCCTGCACGTAGCTCGTGCCGCTGAGGGCACTCGCCGATACCGCCCCGGCCCGGCTGGCCAATACGCTCAGGTTCGCGGGCAGCGTGTTGATAATGCGGGTGTAGTAGCGCGGGTCGCGCACGGGGTTGGCCCCCACGCCGCTAAAGGCCGGCCCAAACAGGACGGAGTACGTCCGGTTGGGTGCGCCCGTGGCGTGGAAATAGAGAATGATGCGCGCATCAAGGATACGGCTGAAGCTCACGATGTTGGTGGTGTGCCCCACGCTGGGCACGATGGCCAGGCCTTTGAGAATGCTATTGAGCTGCGTTTGGCCAAAATTGGTGCTGGTCGACGACAGCCGGGCAAACAGGCTATCGATAAACGGCGACGGCACCGCCGAAATAGCCGGCCGGGTAGGCGTGGCCGGCACCGCCCGGCGGTGCAGCAGCAGGCGCAGGGTCGGGTCGGGCACGGTGGTGGTCACGGCCGGAATAGCTACGGTGGTTGGCGAAGCCGGCACGGCGGCTACCAGCACCTGCAGCCGGGTACGGTCGAGGCGGCTGCTGAGGTTGCGGGCAATCGGGGCCCCGGTGGCAGTAGGGGTTTCCGAGTTATACACCTGGCGCTCATCAAGCGAAGCAGCCAGCCGCAGCACATCGAACCGCACGGGCGTGGTGCTGCTGCCATACACTTTATCAAACCCCGTGATTACCAATGCCGAGTCGAGCACGGGCAGGGGCAGCTTGGAGGGCAGCGAATCGACGCGGCCGGTGGTCACCACGTTGAAATACGCACGGGCCTCGGTAGTACCGGCTACGTTATCGACCAGGCTGCCCACCAGGAAATGGTCGGTTTTGAGGGTTTGTACCGGCGAGAGGCGCACGGTAGCCACCGTGAGCGGGAAATCCTGATATTCGGTGCTGATGGCCGTGGTTTCGGGCAGGTCCACGTTTAGGTCGGTGCCTTTGTCGCAGCTGGCCAGGGCCAGGGCAGACAGGGCCACCAGGGGAGCACAGCGGCTAGTTAGCCAATTCATTGTAGAGCGCTAGGTAGGATGAGTGCAGGTTTTCGTCGGTAGCTACCTGGCTGAGCTTGTTGTGCAGCGCATATTCCTGGAACATGCCGTTCATATTGTCGCTGAAATCCTCGTCGGAGCGAACCACCGTGTCGGCATATTCCATGCCCATTTTGATGAAGCCGCTGAAGTCAGCCGTCCTGAGCGAAGCCATCATCTCGTCGTCGATGTCGAGCATTTTGGCTTTCTCGAGGATGTTGCCCTCGAACTTGTCTTCAAACTCGTTGCTGTAAATCGAGAACACCGATTTGGCATCCTTGAACACCGGGTCTTTCTTGTAGGTCGTCTTCAGGTAGAGCGGAATCAGGCCGGTCATCCAGTCGGAGCAATGCACGATGTTGGGCGACCAGCCCAGTTTCTTTACCGTTTCGAGCACACCTTTGCAGAAGAAAATGGCGCGTTCGTCATTGTCGGCGTAAAACTTGTCGTTTTTGTCGACCAGGGCCGACTTCCGATGGAAATAATCTTCGTTATCGATAAAGTAAACCTGGAGCTTGGCGGTCGGAATAGATGCTACCTTGATAACCAAGGGCTTTTCGTCATCGCCCACGGCGATGTTGATGCCCGAGAGGCGCACTACTTCGTGCAACCGGTTCTTGCGCTCGTTGATAATGCCAAAACGCGGCACGAAAATGCGAATTTCGCAGCCCATCTCCTGCATGCTGGCGGGGAGCCGACGCAGCATTTCAGCCACCTTGGTGGTCTGCAGAAACGGGTCAATTTCGGTGGCCGCGTAGAGGATTCGTAGCTTCGACATAAAGGGATTATTGAAGAGAATGGAACAAGGCCATACTATGGGTGCACAAAATTAAACAATTTTGAGCGGAAATTCAATAAAAGCTACTTTGGGGGCAGTTCCAATTGCCTTCCTCTCCTATGCAGATACTTACTACCGCCGCCGGGTTGCAAGCCTACACCGAGCAGGCGCGCCAGGCCGGCCACCGCGTGGGCCTGGTGCCCACCATGGGGGCGCTGCACGCCGGCCACCTGCAGCTGGTGCAAGCCGCCCGCGCCGACTGCAACGAAGTCATTGCCAGTATTTTCGTTAACCCCACGCAGTTCAACAACGCGGAGGATTTTCGGCTCTATCCGCGGGTGCCGGAGGCCGACGCGGCCCTGCTGGCCCCGGCCGGCTGCACGGCGCTGTTCGCGCCTTCGGTGGCCGAAATGTACCCGCAGCCCACGGTGCTGCACTTCGATTTTGGGGCGCTGGAGCGCGTGATGGAGGGGGCGCACCGGCCCGGGCATTTCAATGGCGTGGCCACGGTGGTGAGCAAGCTTTTTCACATGGCCCGCCCGCACCGGGCGTATTTCGGGCAAAAAGACTGGCAGCAGGTGGCCGTTGTGAAGCAGCTGGTGGCCGATTTGTCCTTCGACCTGGAAATTGTGGCCTGCCCCACCATCCGGGAGGCCGACGGGCTGGCCATGTCGTCGCGCAACCGGCGGCTCGATGCCCCGGCCCGCGCCGCCGCCCCGCTGCTCTACCAGGTATTGCAGGCCGCTGCCGCTCAGGTGCGGCAGGGCGTGCCGCCCGCCCAGGTGCAGGCCACGGCCGAAGCCACGCTGACCCGCGAACCGCTGTTCACCTCGGAATACATGGCCGTGGCCGATGCCCAAACCCTGCAGCCGCTGACCAATTACGCGCCCGGCCGGGCCGTGGTGCTGTGCCTGGCGGCCCACCTGGGCGGCGTGCGCCTGATTGACAATATGGTGGTAGCAGGGTAGGGCGGCCGCTGGCGGGGCAGGGCTTTATCTTTGCCGGCTCAACTAACCCCTTATTTCGAGCGATGCATATTGAGGTGATGAAATCGAAAATCCACCGCGTGACGGTCACGCAGGCCGAACTGCACTATGTGGGCAGCGTGACAATCGATGAGGATTTGCTGGACGCGGCCAACTTTGTGGAGAACGAGAAAGTGACCGTGGTGAATATTAACAACGGCGAGCGGTTCGAAACCTACACCATCCGGGGCGAGCGGGGCACGGGTATTATCTGCCTGAACGGCCCGGCGGCCCGCAAGGTGTGCGTGGGCGATGTGGTCATCATCTTCTCCTACGCGCTGATTGATTTTGCCGAAGCCCGGCAGCACAAGCCCACCGTTATTTTTCCCGACGAGCAAAACCGCCTGGGCAATGTGGCAATGAGTGAATGAGTGAATGAGGGGTAAGCCCATGGACACTTCTCTCCCGGCTTTACCGGGCTCTTCACAATTCACCCATTCACCCATTTACCCATTCGCCCATTCACTCATTCACGCATTGAAATCTCTCCTCACGATTCTTAAATACGCGCTGCTGCTGGCCCTGTCGGGCGCGCTGATGGTGTATGCGGTGCGCGGGCAAGACCTGTCGCGTATCGGCCACTACATTGCCACGGCCAACTACTGGTGGCTGAGCCTGACCCTGACACTGTCGGTACTGGGCTACTTCAGCCGGGCCTACCGTTGGCAGATGCAGCTGGTTGCCTCGAAGCATGCGGTGCGCTACTGGCCGGTATATCATGCCATGATGGTGGGCTACCTGGCCAACATCGTGCTGCCGCGCATGGGCGAGGTTATCCGCTGTTCGGTGCTGCGGCGCACGAGCGGCGTGCCGGTGCAGGTGGCCCTGGGCACGGTCGTGACCGAGCGGGTGATTGACGTGCTGGTGCTGCTGGGCCTGCTGGGGGCCGTGCTGCTTGTCGACTTCAATACCTTCTGGAGCTTCGTGACGGTACAGGTGCTGGGCGGGCGCTACGAGGCGCTGGCCCGCAACCGGACGCCGCTGCTCATTGCCGCCGTTATTGGCGTGGTGCTGCTGCTCACGGTGGCGTACGCCCTGTTTCGCAACCTGGAGCGGCTGCGGCAAAACGCATTTTTCAACAAGGCCATCCTGTTTGTGAAAGGTCTGCTGGCCGGCGTTTTCAGCGTGCTGAAGATGGAGAAGAAGGGCGTGTTCCTGCTGCACACGCTCTTTACCTGGACGGTCTATTACTTAATGGATTACCTGGCGTTCTTCTGCTTTCCCGAAACCTATAACCTCGATATGCGCGCCGGCCTGGCGGTGCTCACCTTTGGCGCATTTGGCATGGCCGCGCCGGTGGCCGGCGGCATCGGGCCGTTTCATGTGATGGTGCAAGGAATTCTGTTGGTGTATGGGGTGAGCAAGGAGGCCGGCATTGCCTACGCGCTGGTGGTGCACGGCGCCCAAACGCTGCTGGTGGTGGTGATGGGCGGCATTAGCTTCATCGCCGTGGCCGCCGCCGACAAGGGCAGCGTATTCACCGAAGCCGAAGCCCTGGCCGGGGAGCCGCTCACTACTGAGTGAATGAGTGAATGAGTGAATGAGTGAATGACTCATGAGCAATTTCCCGCCATCTCGCTTACGCATTCACCCATTCACTCATTCACTCATTCACCCATTGAGTTATGTGGACCAAGGATAAAATCATGACGCGCGAGCAGCTGGCGGCCACGGTGGCGGGCTGGCGGGCGCAGGGCCGCAAAGTGGTGTTCACAAACGGCTGCTTCGACTTGCTGCACCTCGGCCACGTCGACTACCTGGAGCAGGCCCGGCACTTGGGCGATGCCCTGGTGGTGGGCCTCAATACCGATGCCTCGGTGGGCGCGCTCAAGCCCGGCCGGCCCATTCAGGACGAGATGGCGCGGGCCCGCATCCTGGCCTCGCTGGCCTTTGTGGATGCCGTGGTGCTCTTTGGCGAGCCCACGCCGCTGGCGCTTATCGAGCTGGTGCAGCCCGACGTGCTGGTGAAGGGTGACGATTACGCGGTGAGCGGAATTGTGGGCCACGAATTGGTGTTGAATCGGGGTGGGCAGGTGCTCACGGTGCCGCTGGTGCCGGGCTACAGCACCTCGCGCATCATTACCCGAATTATGAGTTGTGAAGGTTGAGGGCGGAGTGATGGAACGCCGAAGTTCCTACCTCACGGCGCTGATACTTTAACTCAACTCATAACTCTCAACTCGTAACTCTCTTCCCATGTACCTCATTCTCATTGCCCTGATGCTGGTTAGCTGGGGCATTCAGTGGCGGCTCCGCAGCAAGTTCAAGCAATACGCCCAGGTGGGCCTGCAAGCCAACCTTACCGGCGCGCAGATTGCCGAACACATGCTGGCCGACCACGGCATCACCGACGTGCGCATCATCAGCACCGAGGGCAGCCTCACCGACCATTACAACCCCACCGACAAAACGGTGAACCTGAGCGAAAGCGTGTATGCCGAGCGCAGTGCCGCGGCGGCCGCCATCGCGGCCCACGAGTGCGGCCACGCCGTGCAGCACGCCACGGCCTATTCCATGCTGCGGTTTCGCTCGGCGCTGGTGCCGGGCCTCAGCGCCGTCTCCAAGTGGATGCCCTGGATTCTGCTGGCCGGCGTGTTCATGATTAGCCGCAGCCTGATTCCCCTGGGCGTGGGCATTGCCCTGTTCTCGCTCACCACGCTCTTCTCGTTCATCACGCTGCCCGTCGAGTTCGATGCCTCGCGCCGGGCCCTGGCCTGGATGGATAAGCGCGGCGTGGTAACCACGCAGGAGCACGCCATGGCCAAAGATGCCCTCTGGTGGGCGGCCATGACCTACGTGGTGGCGGCCATCAGCTCGCTGGCCACGCTACTCTACTACGTGAGCATCTTCCTGAGCGGCAGCCGGCGCAACTAAGCGCCGACCTGCTGATAAGCTGAAGCCGCCGTCCTGTTTGCAGGGCGGCGGCTTTTTTATGGTCTGCCAAGTCATTCAGGATTAATGGGCTGCAATGCGGCCTGTGGTTGCCATTACTACCTGCTGTTACGCGCCAGCCCCGGGCCTGTGGTTACCATTAATAAAAATATGTATTCATATAAATTATTGTAAATCCGGGTTTAAATACTACTTTGCCAGCCCTTTCCGCTCGTTGGCTACGGTGGCTTTCCCTTTCCGAAAGTCTGCCGGGCCAGCAGGTTCACCGTGTCATTTTTCTGCCAATGTCATGATACCTTCTACCCCCACGGCCCTGATAGCGGCCGCGCCCACGCTGCTTCGGCAAGGTTTGGTAGCCATCCTGCGCGAGCAGTGGCCCCAGCTCCAGCTCATCCTCACTGCCGATGCCACGCAGGTGGCCGAGCTGGTGCAGCATTCGGCCTTCGGGCTGCTGTTGCTCGAGGAAGATTTGGTGGGGCGGGGATTGTCCGCGTTGCTCGCGCAGCTGCACCGCGCCCGGCCCGCCCAGCGGCTGGCGGTGCTCACGAACCAGCCCCCGCCCGCCCCGCCACTGGCCTGGCCCGGCACGCCACTGCAATTGTCGCGGCATGTGCTGCCCCACGCTTTGGTAGCCGCCCTGGCCCATTGGCTGGATGCTCCGGATGTAGCCCCGCTTCCGGCACGGCCCCGCGAGGCTTATGCCGTGCCCGACCCCTTCAGCCCCCGCGAGCTGGAGGTGCTGCGCCTGGTGGTGGCCGACCACTGCAACGAGGAAATCGCCGACCGGCTGTTTCTGAGCGTGCGCACCGTGGAAAGCCATCGCCGCAACCTGATTCAGAAAGCCGGCACCCGCACCCTGGTGGGCCTGGCGGTGCGGGCCGTGCGCGAGGGCTGGGTGGCGTGAGGGGGGAATGGTAAGGGGTATCGGGGAGGGCATCGTGCTTCGCCTGCGTTTCGCATGACGCCCTCCCCAATACCCCTTTGAATTCTCCATTGCTCTCGGTTTCAGTGCTGGCACTGACGCGGCTGTCCCGCTAAACGTCTTGTTTTACGGACACGTTGACTCCCTCCGCCCCTGGCGCGGCCACTCTCTTTTTCTGCGAAATGAGTACCTGGAAAGGCATTATCGGGGTCGGCTGCACGCCGGTCGCTTTCGACCAGTACGCCCGCCTGCCGCACGACACGGACGGGCCCACCCTGGTCGACCAACTTCGGGGCTTCCCCGGAGCGCCCATCGCGGGCCGGGAGCGGTATTGCCGCGACGAGCAGGGCCGGCTGGGTGTACAGTCTCAGCGGGTTTTCATAGCTCAATACTCAAAATCCCGCGCCTCCCCGGCCAGCTCGCGGCCGCGCAGGATGCCTTTTTCGAGATAGGGCATGATGGCACATTCCTCGGCGGGGTTTTCTTCGGGCTTGCCGTCGTGGGCATCGTGGTAGGCGCGGTACTGGTCGGGGGAGGCGGGCTGCAGGCCGGTCTGGATGCGGAATTCGTAGTCGTCGAACACTGCCGGCAGGGCGGCCAGCAGCAGCTCGCTGTGCAGGTGGGCGGCGGCGGCAAAAATGCCCTGCTGCCAGTCGGCGTGGGCGGGTACGGGCCAGGGGCCCCGGGCATCTTCGAGCAGCTCCAGGTTCTGGTTGGTCAGGTTGAGCACCTGGTTGTAGTTGCTGTTGAACACGCGGAGCATGGCCCGGCGGTAGGCCAGCAGGGTTTCGGGGTCGGCATCGAAGCGACGGGTGAATTCAGCAAAGTGCCATTCATCTTCGGTGAGGTAGCGGTCGGGGGCATCTTCGAAGGCATCCGGGACCGAGTGGTACTCCATCAGGCGGGGGCGCGGGTCGGGCACGTGGGGCGGCCGGGGCGGCTGGGCGGCGTGCTTCTCAACCCTGGCTAGCTCCATGTAGTGGTCCTGAAGCGCGCCCCGGCGGTTGAGGTGGGAGCGGAAAGGGTAGCCGGCGGGGGCTCCACAGTGGGCATCGTAGTAGGTAAACCAGGCGGGGTAATCCTGGTATTCCTGCCACGGGTCGGCTTCGGGGGTGGGGGCATCGGGCTGCTGCCGGGCCCACCCAGCGCGCATGTTGTTGTAGTGCTGCCATTGGTTTTCGTCGCGGTAGTTACCCTGCGAATTGCCAAACTCCTGGCAGGCATCGCTGGCGAGCCAGGCGCGGTACAGCTCGTACTCGGCCCGCGTGATGGGCGGCAGAAACGGGCAGCGGTGGATAAAGGCATCGCGCTGCCATTCGGCAAACTGCTGGTAGGTCTGGATGCCGGGCAGGGTGATTTCGCCGGCCCGCCAGCGCACCTGCAAGTCAAACAGCTTCTTGCGCTGCACGTCGAACAGCCGGTCGTAGGCATCCTCCTGGTACTCGATAACCTGGTGCAGCCGAAACTTCACCATGTCGGGGCCACGGTCCAGGCACCGCACTTTGTGGCGGGCGTAGTGCTGAATGAAGCTTTCCACGCTGGCCGGCGTGTAGCCGGCAAAAAAGGGCTGGTAGCGCGGGTCGGTGCGCAGGGCGTCCTCGGTGGCGAGGCGCACGGCATCCAACTCGGCTTCGCGGGCCAGGGCCTGGCGGTCGTAATCGGGGGAGGACATGACGAAAGGAAAACAGGCGGAGAGCTAGAAGTTGAAATCCAGGGGTTCGCCGGCCAGGCCCCGGCCTTTGAGGATGTACTCGCGGAACAGCTTACGGTTTTTGCCCAGCAGCTTGCGCATTTTCGGGTCGTGCTGGTAGGGCGAAGGGTGCGGACTGCCGGCCTGTTCGCGGGCAGCGTAGGCGGCGTACGCCTCGCGCAGAGCCGCGGCCAGGCGCTGCTTGCGCCAGCCCAGCCAAGTGTGGTGCAGCGCCACGCGCCAGTCGGGGTGGGCCGCGATGGGCAGGCGTTCCGGAATTTCGCACAGCACGCGGCCGGCCTCGCGGCCCTGCTCGTCCAGCTGCTTTTGGATGTTTTCTTCGTCCTCCTCGCCTTCCTCCTCCTCAAAGCCGGGTGGGCGTACGGGGTCGATGGCCGGCTCGTGCATCACCGCTTCGTGGAAGCGCAGCAGCTCAGCGGACTCAAACTGCCGCATCAGGGTATCGGTGAGGGCCTCGAACTGCTGGTAATCGAGTGCGCGCGGGGGCGGCGCGGCTCCTTCGGCAGCGGCGGGAGGCGCCGGGGGGAGGCCGGCGGCTGGCTCGTCGTCGTCGTCGTTTTCCTCCTCGGCGTAGGGGTCGGGCAGTTTGCCCGTTTGGCCAAGGTAGATGTAGTACGCCTCTTTGCTGCCCCGGTGGTCGGGCAGGTACAGCACCAGGTTGGGCGGGCCGGCCAGGGCATCACAGTGGGCATACCAGCTGGGGTAGTTGAGGAAAAAGTCGTCGAGCATGGCGGCGAGGCCGCCCAGCCCCTGGGGCTTTTGGTGCACGGCATCGCGGCTCACCTGGGCGGGGTCCTGGCCTTCGGCTTGCAGCAGCAGGTAGCGGCGGTAGCGCTCATAGTCCTGCCAGTCGCGGGGGCGGTCGAAGTCGCTTTCAGCATCGGTGCAGGCCTCGCTGAGCAGGTAGGCGAGGTAGCCCTCCACCTCGGCCGCCGTGATGGGCGGCACCAGCGGGCACTTTTCGATGCGGGCACCCCAGGCCTCGAAGTCCCCGCTCAGCTCCACCTGGTCGGCGGGCAGGGTCACTTCTTCGGCCCGCCAGCGGCAGTGCAGCTCAAACAGCTTGCGCTGCTGAATTTCCCACAGCCGCTCGGTGGCTTCCTCCACCAGGTTGGCTTCTTCTCTCTGGTTCAGGTGCCAGAAGGTGTTGCCATCGACCAGGGCGCTGGCCCGCTCGTCGGCGTAGCGGTTGAGAAAGAGCGGCCCATCATCGCCCTGAAACTGGCTGAGCCACTCGGCCACGGCGGAGTTATCCTGGTAAAGGGCCAGGGTTTCTTCGTGGTAGCGAATCAGGTCGAGGTGGCGCTGGGCGCTGCGGGATACGGGAGCCAGGTCACTCATGGCGAAAGCAAGGAAAATGGTTGCCCAAGCTACGCCTTCCCCGCGGCTTGTCGCGGTGATTGGTGTCGTTGCGAAGACCTTCTGCCTGAAAGCCGCAGCCGGCCCATACGTTAATGGGCCGCCGGAAGTACTTCCGACGGCCCATTTCAGGCACTGAAAATCGCTAATTACCCCAGCTTCTTATACCGCACCCGCTTCGGCTCCACGTCGCCCAGGCGCTTGCGCTTGGCTTCCTCGTAGTCCGTGAAATTCCCCTCGAACCACACCACTTCCGAGTCGCCCTCGAAGGCCAGGATGTGGGTGGCCAGCCGGTCCAGGAACCACCGGTCGTGGCTGATAATGACGGCGCAGCCGGCGAAGTTTTCCAGCGCATCTTCCAGCGCCCGGATGGCATTCACGTCCAGGTCGTTGGTCGGCTCATCGAGCAGCAATAAGTTTGCTCCCTGCTTGAGGGTCATGGCCAGGTGCACGCGGTTTTTCTCGCCGCCCGAGAGCGTGCCCACTTTCTTCTCCTGGTCGCCGCCGCCGAAGTTGAACTTGCTCACGTAGGCGCGGGAGTTCACGGGCCGGCCGGCCAGCAGCATGGTTTCGGTGCCGCCGGTGATGGTGTCGAACACCGACTTGCTGCCGTCGAGCGTGTCGTGCTGCTGGTCGATGTAGGCCGTGAGTACCGTGGGGCCGACTTCAAACGTGCCCGCGTCGGGCTGCAGCTGGTCCGTAATCATTCGGAACAAGGTGGTCTTGCCCGCCCCGTTCGGCCCGATGATGCCCACGATGCCGCCCTGGGGCAGCGAGAAGCTCAGGTTCTGAAACAGCAGCTTGTCGCCGAACGACTTGGTGATGCCCTCAGCCTCAATCACCTGCGCGCCCAGGCGTGGGCCGTCCGGAATGAACAGCTCCAGCTTTTGCTCCTTGTCTTTGGCTTCCTCACTGGCCAGCTTGTCATAGTTGGCCAGGCGGGCCTTGCCTTTGCTTTGCCGCGCTTTGGGCGACATCCGGACCCAGTCCAGCTCGCGCTGGAGGGTTTTCATGCGCTTGCTTTCGGTATTTTCCTCCTTGGCCATGCGGTCGGTTTTCTGCTCCAGCCAGCTGCTGTAGTTGCCCTTCCAGGGAATACCCGAGCCGCGGTCGAGTTCCAGAATCCAGCCGGCCACGTTGTCGAGGAAGTACCGGTCGTGAGTCACGGCTATCACCGTACCCTTGTACTGTTGCAGGTGCTGCTCCAGCCACAGCACGCTCTCGGCGTCGAGGTGGTTGGTGGGTTCGTCCAGCAGCAGCACGTCGGGCTCCTGCAACAGCAGGCGGCACAGCGCCACCCGGCGCTTCTCGCCCCCGCTCAGGTTGCCGATGATGGCCTCCGGCGCGGGCGTGCGCAACGCGTCCATGGCGCGCTCCAGCTTGGTGTCGAGGTTCCAGGCGTCGAGTTGGTCGAGGCGTTCCTGCACCTTGCCCTGGCGGTCGAGTAGTTTGTCGAAATCGGCGTCTTCGGCTCCGAAGGCCTCGTTTATTTCGTCATATTCTTTCAGCAGCGCCACGGTTTCGGCCGCGCCTTCTTCCACCACCTCACGCACGGTTTTGGTGGGGTCGAGCTGGGGCTCCTGCTCCAGGTAGCCCACCGAGTAGCCGGGCGAAAACACCACTTCCCCCTGAAACTGCTTATCGACCCCCGCAATAATTTTCAGCAGGCTCGACTTGCCCGAGCCGTTAAGGCCGAGCACCCCGATTTTGGCCCCGTAAAAAAATGAGAGGTAGATATTCTTAAGAACTTGCTTCTGGGGCGGGTAAATCTTACTCACGCCGGCCATGCTGAAGATGATGGTCTGGTCGCTCATGGACGAAGGGAAACGGGGATGAAAAAAATGAATGGCTACGGCCCGCGCGGCCGGGCCGCCGCGGGCAGCCGGTCGCAAAGAACGGCAAACCCGCCGCACAATCCAGCGCCCGCCACGTAGCCCTTTAATGCAAGGATTTGCCTATCTGCATCAAAGCACGTCCCTTCATCGTCTTTTTGCCGTAAACTTGTAGTTCCTTCCTGCTTCCACAGTTTCGCCACAGCCCGTTCTTCTTTCTTCCTCACCTCCACCCGCCTACCCACGAGCTTATTATCTGTATGGAATCAACCGACCACTTGCTGGCCGAGGCCCAGCGCTTCGGCTATGTGGAAGCTGGCGGCGTGTGGCTGCGCCCCGTGCTGGCCCAGCCGGCCCGCCAGATTGGCCTGGTCAAAGAATCGGACGAAGCGTCGTTGCGCTATTTCGCGCAGCGCTTTGCCCTGCTCCAAACCAAGGTCGACGCCTTGCTGGCCAAAATGGACGCCAGCGAAAACAAAGGCTCTTTTCTGATGAAGGCCCTGCACCTGAGGGAGCAGCTGCTGACCTACGACGGCCTCGGCGACCTTCTGAGCCTGCACCGCCGCCTCACCGAGGCCGAAGCCGCCATTGCCGTGACCGTGGCCCACAACCGCGAAAAAAACCTGGCCACCAAGCTCGGCTTCATTCAGGAAGCCAAAACGCTGAGCGAAAGCGTGGAGTGGATATCGGCCGGCGAAAAGGTGAAGGACCTGCGCCAGGGCTGGCTCAAAACCGGCCCCGTCGACAAGGACCAGGCCGATGAGTTGGAGACGCGCTTTCAGGATGCCATTCAGGTGTTTTTCGACCGGCGCAAAGCGTTTCAGTCCGATAAGAAAGCCATGTCGTCGCGGGTACAAACCCGCTACCGCGACCTGATTCAGCAGGCCGAAAATCTGAAGAACTCCGACCAGTTCGAAACCACTTCCCGCCAGCTCAAGCTCCTGCAGCAGGCCTGGCGCGAAGTAAACGGCACCTTGCCCAAAAAGCTGGCTTCTGAGCTGTGGACCCGCTTTCGGGCGGCCAACAACCACTTTTTCGAGCGCCTCAAGGTGCATATTGCCACGCAGCAGGTGGCCGGCAGCCCCGGTGCCCCGGCCTCGGCCGAAGAATTGCTGGCCCGCAAGCGGGCCCTGGCCGAGCGCGCCGAAGCCCTCATGAACGTGCCGCCGCAGGAGGCCATTCACCAGGCCAAGGCCCTGCAGGCCGAGTGGAAGCAGGTGGGCACCGTGCGCGGCGAAGAGTCGGACCGCATCTGGCAGCGCTTTATGGTGGCCTGCGACAAGATTTTTGAGCTTAGTGCCCTGGAGTATCACCTGCGCAAGCGGGTGGGGGGCGAGCCGCCGGCTTCCGCACCCGGCGAGCGGGCCCGCTTCCGGGCCACCACGCTACGCGAGCTGCTGAAAGACGACCACCAGGAGCTCGAAACCCTGCGCGACAACCTCGATAAGCTCAGCCCCAGCGCCGCCAACGACGCTTTTCGCGAAATGCTGCAAACAAAAATTCGCTCCTTTGAACGGAAAATTCGCACCAAAAACGACCTGATTGTCTTATTCAGCCAGCAGGCCCAGGCCGCCGGCTAACCTTGGCCGGCGTTTTGTGTTGTCGGTTCCGACGCATTTCCCGGCTTGTATTTTGAAGGGAAACGCTTACCTTCGCCAACCTTTTTTTTATCCGCCTCACTATGTATTGGACACTCGAACTGGCTTCCTACCTGGAAGATGCTCCCTGGCCCGCCACCAAAGACGAACTGATTGACTTTTCTATCCGCTCGGGTGCGCCCATGGAAGTGGTTGAGAACTTGCAGGCATTGGAAGACGATGGCCAGCCCTACGAAAACATCGAAGAAGTGTGGCCCGACTACCCGACTAAGGAGGACTTCATGTTCAACGAAGACGAGTATTAATGGTGCTTAGTGCTTGGGTGTTGGTGCCTGGCTGTTTCTATTGGTAATGAACCAGGCACCAGGCACCAGGCACCAGGCACTAAACATAGAAAATCTGGTTGCGGGCTACCCCGGTAGGGTATTGGTCCGCAACCTTTTTTTGTGCGTGCCGGTGCCGGCGTTTGTGGCCGTGGTAGGCCACAACGGCAGCGGCAAAACCACCTTGTTTCGGGTGCTCACCGGGCAGCTGCCCTACCAGGGCAGCGTGCAGCTGCACGGGCAGGAAGTGCGCGACCTGCGCCGCGCCGCCAGCGCCGGCCTGCTGGGCTACCTGCCGCAGCGCGGCAGCATCGACTTCGCCATTGCCGTGCGCGAGCTGGTGGTGATGGGCCGCTACCGCCACCACGGCCTGCTGAGCGCCTACGCGCCCGCCGACTATGCCTTGGCCGATGCGGCGCTGGCGCGGGTGGGCGTGGCGCACCTGGCCGCCCGCGACTTCACCCAATTGTCCGGGGGTGAGCAGCAGCTGGTGTGGCTGGCGCAGCTCAGCCTGCAGGATGCCCAGGTGTATCTGCTCGATGAGCCCACCCAGCAGCTCGATGTGTACTACCGCCGTCGGGTGTTCACACTGGTCCACGACTGGGCCACCCGGCACGGCAAAACCGTGCTTTGCAGCACCCACGACCTGGATAATTTGCCGGAGCTGTCCGGCTACCTCCTCAATCTATCGGAGCCCCAGCCTCAGCTGCGAGTCATCTCGGCCGACTCGGTGCGCGAGGCCAGGGCGTGGCTGGAGCAGGCACCATTGGGAGTTAAGAGTTAGGAGTTAAGAGTTGATGTTAAGAATGTTAACTCCTAACTCTTAACTCAATTTCCGCCGCCCGGGCCTGCCGCGTAGCACTTGCCCAATGGAGCGCATAAAGGGCCATGGCGTGACTGAATTCATGATTTTCAGATTTTCAGCCCAACTCGTTTCTTCGTCCAGAAACCGAAAAATGCGCTGCACCGGGTTGCGTTCGAAAAGTTGGTGAAAAATGTCACGCACCAGTTCGCCCCGGCGTTGCATGATGTCAAGTAGCAGGGTATCGAAAAGGCCGAACTGCCAACGGTCGCCGGTGGCATCGGCGGGCGGGTGGCCGGTGGCGGCCAGCGCGGCCACCAGTCGCGCCGTGTGCCGTTGCACGCGGGCAAACGTGTAGCCGGTACTGGGTTTCGAGCGCCCGGCGCGAGTGCCCAGGTGCAGGATGTGGGCACTCAGGCGGGCGGGCAGCGGGTGGTCGGTCATGGGGATGGAGCCGCCCTCCTCGGCCACCACGCGGTAGGGCCGCCCGCCCAGGTGCCCGGCCAGATAGGTCCGCAATTCGGCCTCATACGCTGCTTTTGGCAGCACTTGCTCTGAAAAAACGGTGAACTCCACCAGTGCCCGGCGCGGGGTGAAAGGCAGGGAGTACACGAAGCGCGTTTGTTCGTGCTGGGGCACCCGAAAGTCCATGAACTGCACCGTTTCAGGGTCAAACACGTCGTCGTCGGTTTCGATTTCCCAGCCCAAAAAGTGCTGTTCGAGGTAGCGGTAACGGGTCGGGTCGCGGGCCAGCTTGGGCAGGCGGCTATCGAAAATGTAGCGGGCCGCTACTTGCTGGCCATCGGCCAGCGTAGCCACGGCTCCGCGGCCATCGGGGGCTTCGGCCACGGCTGTTACGTGGCCTGCCAGCCGTGCAAACTGCTGGGGAAGAGCCGCTAGCGCCGCATTCACGAAGGCGTAGAATTCGCCCGCCCGCACCATCCGGTAGCGGTAGGGGGCCAGCCGCAACATCTTTTCGAAGCCGGGGGCGCGTATCACGAGCTGCTCCCAGCGGTGCGCCTCCACGGCGGCAAACGGCGTTTCGCCGGCCGCCCAGTAGCGCCAGGTACGGTCGTCGGCCTTGGCCGCGTCGGGCTCCACGAGCAGCACCCGCTGCCCGGCCAGGCGTGGCTCCTTCGCGATGTGGTAAGCCAGACTCAGCCCAGAGGCCCCGCCGCCCACGATGAGGTAGTCGTATTCTAAAACAGGAGCAACGGTAGTTGGTAGCATAAAAACCTAACAAAGCGCGGAGTACGACGACAAAATTACCTACAAAAAAAGCCGCTCCCGAAGAAGCGGCTTTCCCAAGCAATGGTTTTGACGGCCGAATGCGGCGTCCACAAAATCCGTGAAATCCGCTACAATCCGAAAAATCCGTGGTCTAGAAGTTTGGCGACAGCAGGTACTTGTGGTAGAAGTCGTCGATAATTTTTACGGCTTCGCTGGCATCGTCCACGATGTGCACCAGGTTCAGGTCTTCGGCCGAGATGTTGTGCTCTTCGTGCAGCATCACGTCCGTAATCCACTGGAACAGGCCGTTCCAGTAGGCCGTGCCCACCAACACGATGGGAAAGCGGCTGATTTTCTTGGTCTGAATCAGGGTCATGGCCTCAAACAGCTCGTCGAGCGTGCCGAAGCCGCCGGGCATGCCCACAAACGCCTGGGCGTATTTTACAAACATCACCTTCCGCACGAAAAAGTAATCGAAGTCGATGCACTTATCCTGGTCGATGTAGATGTTGTGGGTTTGCTCGAAGGGCAGCTCAATGTTGAGGCCCACCGACTTGCCGCCCTCGGCGCGGGCGCCCTTGTTGCCGGCTTCCATGATGCCGGGGCCGCCGCCCGTGATAACGCCGTAGCCGTGGCGCACCAGCTTGGCCGCGATTTCTTCGGCCATCTGGTAGTACGGGTTATCGGGCTTGGTGCGGGCCGAGCCGAAGATGCTGACGCAAGGTCCGATTTTGGACATCTTCTCGAAGCCTTCCACGAACTCGGCCATCACCTTGAAAATCTGCCAGGAGTCGGCGATTTTGATTTCGTTCCAGTCCTTGTCGACGAAGGCTTTGCGCAGGCGCTGCTCGTCCTCGATGGCCAGGGCCGTCTGGCCGTTGGTTTGCTGCCGCATCTCGGTGATGGTCGTGAGCTTGTCGTCGTTCACGTTCGGCTGCTTGATGGTTTTGCCGCTGCCAGCATTCAGCAAGTCATCAGAGAGCTTGGTTTTGCTGGTCTTTGCTTTTTTAAGAGTGGACATATGGTTCGGGGGAATTCTTTCTAAAAACAAAATCGCCCCGGATATGGGGCGACCAAAAGTAGGGCGTCAAAGTTATCGAATTGTTACCAAATAAAAATCGATGTGCAAATATGGAAGATGTGGAGGTGTGCTGGTGTGGGCGATGTGCCAGTTCCGAAACGGACTCAACTAATTCTCACATCGCCCACATCAGCACATTTCTACATCAACCCTTACACCAGCTGCCGCAGTGCCATCTCAAATGAGCGCTGCGCGATGCCGGTGGGCTGGGCATTCTCGGCGTGGGTGCGCTCCAGAGCAGCCCCGATAATGCGGGACGTATCGGCGAAAATGGCCTGGTCGGTGATTTCCGCACCGGTCTCCATGAGGTAGGCAAACACGCGGGCCATGCCGCAATTGGCAATAAAATCGGGTACGACGGCCGTGTGCTGGTCGGCAAACTCGCCGGTAGGGCCGAAGAAGATTTCCGGGTCGGCGAAGGGCACGTTGGCCCCGCAGCTTATCACTTTTAAGCCGCCGGCCAACAATTGCTCGACCTGCCCACGGGCTACCAGCCGCGACGAAGCGGCCGGCACAAAGATGTCGGCCCCCACGGACCAGATTTTCGCGTTGATTTCTTCAAACGGCAGCAGGTTGTCGGCCGTCAGGGCATTGCCCTGGCGCGCCAGCAGCAGGCTACGGATTTCTTCCAGCCCAAAGCCTTCGCTGCTGAGTAGCCCGCCGGCCCGGTCGATGATGCCCACGATGCGCACGCCCTGGCCCGCCAGGTAGTAGGCCGCCGCCGCGCCCACGTTGCCCCAGCCCTGAATGATGGCGCGCTGGCCGCGCACATCGGTGCCGGGCCACAAGCGGTAGTAGTGCCGCACGGCTTCGGCCACGCCGTAGCCCGTAATAAGGTCCGCCACAGTGTACTTACGGGCAAGGTTGGGGGAGAAGGTCGCGTCCTCAATCACCTTCACCACGCCTTGGCGGAGCTGTCCCAGTTTCTGGATTTTTTCGGGTTCGGTGGCGCGGTAGTGCCCGTTCACTACCCCTTCCTGCGGGTGCCACAGGCCATATTCTTCAGTAATAGGGATAACCTCATGTATCTCGTCTACGTTAAGGTCCCCACCGGTGCCATAGTAGTTTTTCAATAAAGGAAATACGGCCCGGTACCACCGCTCCAGCACACCGCGCTTGCGCGGGTCCTGCGGGTCGAAGTTGATGCCCGACTTGGCCCCGCCGATGGCCGGGCCCGAAACCGTGAATTTAACCTCCATGGTTTTGGCCAGGCTTTCTACTTCGCGCTTGTCCAGGCCCTTACGCATGCGTGTGCCGCCACCCGCGGCACCGCCGCGTAACGAGTTGATTACCACCCATCCTTCTGCTTCAGTCTCAGAGTCCTTCCATTCAAATACAATTTCAGGACGTTTATTTTCAAATTTGGTGAGCAGGTCGAGCATCGAAGAATAAGGAAAAGAATGGCTGCCAATAAAAGCAGGTTCGCAAAGGTAAGGGGGCGAACTGAGGCGGCCGAACTACCGAATTGTATTTCAGTGAGAAGCAAAATGAACAAATACTTAAGTATCTAAGAAATAAACGAAGTATTTGACCCTATTTTGCACCCTGCTTAGGAACTACCACCGCAACACCAATGTATTGCACTTATTCTACTCTTCCTTCTCCCATTTACTTTTTATTTAATTCATGAAACCATTGCATTCGCGTGTAGAAGCGCATCAGTTGGACCGCGCTGCGGCTATGCTGAAGGTTCTCTCCCATCCCAAGCGCCTGGCCATTGTTGACTTGCTCGGCAAAACCAAGGGCAAGGACAGCCAGATGTCAGTAACCGATATCTACCAGGCCCTCGATTTGCCGCAGGCGATTGCCTCGCAGCACCTCATTACCCTCAAGGACCGGGGCGTGCTGAAATCGAGCAAGGTTGGCACCAAGATTTACTACTCGCTGGCCGTGCCGCAGCTGCTAAAAGTAATTGACACGCTGGAGGACTACTCGGGTCGGATATAGATTTACCCAGGTTACTCCAATTGAAGAGGCTGTTTCGGAAGAAGCGGCCTTTTTTATGCCCCTTGCAGTCCGCTGAAGGTCGTATGCAGGGCCAGCACCTGGGGCAGTAGCGGCTGTACGTCGTCGTTGATGAGGACGTAGTCGGCCCGCTGCATTTTCTCCTCTTCGCTGAGCTGCTTGCCCATAATGGCCAGAATATCAGCGGCCGAGCGGTGCGGGTCGCGCCGTTGCACGCGGGCCTGCCGCACCTCCAGCGGCGCAAATACGGTGATAACGCGGTCGAGCTGCTTGTAGGAGCCGGCCTCGAATAGCAGCGCGGCCTCCTTCAGCACGTAGGTGTAGCCGGCGCGCTGCCGCGTGGTGGCCCACTGCTCAAAGTCGGTGCCTACGTGCGGGTGCACCAGGGCATTGAGACGGGCGAGTAGAGCGGGGTCGCGGAATACGGTGCCCGCCAGCATGGGCCGGTTCAGCCGGCCGGCAGCATCATAGGTATCGGGGCCGAAAGCGGCGGTGAGCTGCTGGCGCAAGTCGGCATCATTCTCCATGAGCCACCGGGCCCGGGAGTCGGCGTCATAAATCGGCACGCCCAGCGCGTGAAATAGCCGGCTGGCAATGCTCTTGCCCGACCCAATGCCGCCTGTGATACCGATACGCAACATGCAAAGCGAAAAAAGAAGGATAACTAGCGAGTACGACTGCGGCGCTTCGAGGCCCCAACGCGCTCAATGGCGCTGAAGGTGAGCCGTACGGTAGCAACCGAAGGCCGCACCCGCGCCGGGGCCTTCACGGGTACTTCGACTTCTTCCGAACTGCCGCGGGCCAGAGTAGGCGGCAGCCCAATGGGGTAGGGGCTGGGCAGCGCGTTTATCAGGCTGGCCGGGCCCCGAAACGAGATTGCGGCGGGGTTGAAAGACGCTTTGTAGTGACGCACCGAATCGGCGGGTAGCCCCAGCTCGATGCGGCGGCTGGCGTAGCGGTCGAAGGTCAGGCGCAGGGTGTCGCCGGCCCATTCATTCACCTGCACGCCTTCCAGAGCGTTTTGCAGGCCGCGCCGCCACGCACCGGCGGGCAGATAGCGGGTGCCGGGCAGCGGCACGGGCCGCAAATCAGCGGGGCGGGTGCCCCAGCCCATATTGGCCCGCAACAAGCGCCAGCCCTGCCCCGTGACCGAGACGGGTAGCCTGGCCGGGAGCGTGCGCAGGGGCACGTAATGCACCGAGTCGTAGTGCCAGGCCAGCGGGTAGTTGAGCCGGGTAGTGTAGGTCTTGTTCAGGGCATTCATCTGCCAGAACAGGCTGGCCGCGAGCAGGCAGGCCGTAATGGCGCGATAAAAGCTGGGTTCCTGGCCCGCGAAGGGGCGCACAAACCAGCGCAGGAGCCCGCCCGCCCGGGTCAGCGGCCCGTTCATGACTTAGGCGGCCGTGGGGGCTTCGATGGCCGTGCCCGTAGCCTTGCTGCCCACTTCGCGGGCAATGGCCGAGCGGTCGAAGCGCAGCTTGGTGCCGCGGTCTACTTCCACCACCACGGTGTCATCGGTGAGGTCGACCACGAGGCCGTGCAGGCCGCCGATGGTGACGATGCGCGAGCCCTTGGCCAGCGACTGGCGGAAGGCTTTGGCATCAGAAGAGCGTTTTTGCTGGGGGCGAATCATGAAGAAATACACCACCAGGCCAATGGCCGCCGGGAATATGAGCTGCATGAAATCCATGCCGCCGGAAGCCTGCAATAGTAAGGTCAGAAACATGGCGTTGGATTAAAAGAATTAGAGGGGATTGGCGGTTTTGGCGGCGGCGTCGAGCACGTTGCCTTTGATAAGAATGGTGGTGATGCTGGGCTGGGTATTGGCCCGCACCGCCACCTGTTTGCTGATGATGCCCTGCTTGCCACGGCTATCGAACTGCACTTCCATTTTGCCCTGGGCTCCGGGGGCCACCGGCTCCTTGGTCCAGCTGGGGGTGGTGCAGCCGCAGGAAGCGGTGGCATCCTCAATCAGTAGCGGCGATTTGCCCGCGTTCACGAACGTGAACGTGTGGCGCACCTTGGAATTGGGCTGAATGTCGCCGAAGTCAAACTCCGCCTCCGTGAATTTCATCACCGGGGCGTTGGGGTTGGGCGTTTCATTTTCGCTCACCACGTTGGGGTTGTCCACTACGGGGCTGGCAGTGGCGTCGGCATCGGCCGAAGCGGCGGCATTCAGGCCTTCGGTGCCCGCTTCGGTGGTTTTGTCGCGGTTGCAGGCGCTGAGCAGCAGGGCCGCAGCCAGGAGAATCTGGTATTTCATGAAAATTCTGGGAGCGCACCTTGGTACGCTCTGTCATTGAACAAAGTAAGAAACAAGTAGCCTGGCAAACAGCCGCCGCCCGCACAACGTGCCCGGCCGCTGTTTGCCAAAGCGTATTCTTACAGCTTGTTGATGATGTTCTGGGTAAACTGGCTGGTGCTGGCTTTGCCGCCGAGGTCGCCGGTGCACTCTTCCTGATGGAGCAGGGTAGCTTCGAGGGCCTTCTCAATCTGGTCGGCCTTGGCGTGCTCGCCGAGGTAGTGCAGCATCATCAGGGCCGAGCGGAGCAGGGCGGTGGGGTTGGCTTTGCCCTGGCCGGCGATGTCGGGAGCCGAGCCGTGCACGGCTTCAAACACGGCCATGTCGTCGCCGATGTTGGCGCCGGCCACCACGCCCAGGCCGCCCACGAGGCCGGCGCACAGGTCGGAGAGGATGTCGCCAAATAAGTTGGTGGTCACCACCACGTCGAACTGCTCGGGCTTGTTCACGAGCTGCATGCACATGTTGTCGATGATTTTATCCTCGAACACAATCTGCGGAAACTCGTTGCTGGCTTCCTTGCAGGCGTTGAGCATCAGGGTGCCTGCCATTTTCAGGATGTTGGCTTTGTGGGCCAGGGTCACCTTTTTGCGGCCATGCTTGGCGGCGTAGGTGAAGGCGGCGCGGCAGATTTTGCGCGAGCCCTCCACCGTGATGCGGTTGAAGGAGTCGGCGATGCCGAGGCGCTCGTCGAATACTTCGAGGCCCGAGTACAGGCCCTCGGTGTTCTCGCGAAACAGCACCAGGTCGATGCCTTCGTAACGAGTGTGAATGCCGGCCGTGGTTTTGCTGGGGCGCACGTTCTGGTAGAGGTCGTACTTCTGGCGCAGCGTCACGTTGATGCTGCGGAAGCCTTTGCCCACCGGCGTGGTAATCGGGCCTTTGAGGGCCACCTTATTCTTTTCCAGCGACTTGAGCAGCGAGGTCGGAATCAACTCGCCCGACTGGTCAAAGGTAGTCTGACCGGCGTTCTGCTCTTCCCACTGCACGGGTACTTGGGCGGCGGTGAAAATATCAGTTACGGCTTTGGTGATTTCGGGGCCAATGCCGTCGCCGGGAATAAGGGTTACTAAGTGCATCTTGTTGATAATGAGTGAATGGGTGAATGAGCGAATGGGTGAATGGGGGTTGGCTGACTCAGATTGAATCATTCACCCATTCACCTACTCACTCATTCACCCATTGAATTAATGCCCCTTGCGGGAGTTGATTTGATTAATAAGCTGGTCGACATCGCCCAGCAGCTGCTCGGCTTTGGATTTGGCGTCGGAAATCACGCGCTGGCCTTCGCTTTTGGCGGAGGAGGGGCCGGCGGCTGCCTCACGGCTGGTCACGAGGCTATCGGTGAGGTCGGCTAGCACCGAGCGATACTTTTCGAGCTGGTAGCTGAGCCAGGAGCGGGTTTCGGTGCCGGTTTCGGGGGCATAGAGCAAGCCAAGGGCTGCGCCCGTGAGGGCGCCGCCCGCGAAGCATAGGATGCCGGTGGTGGTTTTGCTGGCCATGGTCGTCGGGATGAAAAAGGAGAAAGGTGAGAACAGGTTCTGGCGTGAATACGAAGAAACCAGCCAACGGGTACAAAGGTGGGCAAGCCGGTCCAATGTACCCGCACGAGTCGGCGGCTACTGGTTGTCGAGCAAGCCGCGACCCGATTTACGAATGTCGCCGCTGGCTGCCAAATCCGTGGCCAACTTGTCCAGAATACCGTTTACAAACTGCTTGCTCTTGGGCGTGCTGTAGAGCTTGCTGATTTCAATGTACTCGTTGATAGTGACTTTCACCGGGATGCCGCGGAAAAGCTGCATTTCGGTAAGGGCCATTTTCAGGATAATTTTATCGAGCAGGGCCACGCGGTCCACGTCCCAGTTCTGCACCGAGCCGGCGATGAGCTTCTCCATCTTGTCGTCCTCGATGAGCGTCTGCTTGTAGAGGGTTTCGGCAAACTCACGGTCGTCGGCCCAGTTGGCGCTCAGGTTCATCAGCTCCTGCGTTTCGGTGGCGGCGAAGGGCAGCATTTTCAGCGTCTTCAGCACCAGGTTGCGTACGATGGGCCGGTTTTCCTCCCAGTTCAAATCATCGGACTCCAGCTGGCGCGGCAAAGCTTCGCCCTTGAAAACGTAGTCTTTGTAGATGAGGCGCAGAATTTCCAGGTCGGCGTCGTAATCCATCGCCGGTTCGTCGGTGAGCTGAGCGGCCAGGTACTCGCGCAACGGCCCATCGGCTTTCATCTCCTGCCAGGCCGCGCGCAGCGCCTCCAGCTCCTCGGTGCCTTCCCAGGCCAGCTTGCGCCGGATGGTCGTGCTTTGGAGCTGCTCGTTGGCCATTAGCTTGGCAATGGCTTTACTCTGGTGCAGGCGGGTGGCATCCAGCGCATTTTCGCTGGGCCCGAGGCGGCGGCGCTCTTCGCGGCTCTGCTCTTCCTCAATCACGCCGAGCAGGGCGGCGGGCAGGTTCAGCAGGTGCAGATACTGGTCGTGAATGCTTTCGGCCCCCACCAGCAGCTGCCCGCCATAAAAGTTGCCGTCCTTTTTCACCTGGGCCTCAAAATAGCCGATGGCATCGGTCACGGCATTGTCCACCGCTTTATCGTCGGTTTTTTCGGGCGTGGTGCCGGTTTTGTACCAGTCGCGCAGCTGGGCTTCGCCCATCTTGCGCTGGCCTTCCAGCTGGCGGCGGTCGGGAGCCTCTTTGGCCGCGAGGTCGGGCTCGAAAGCAGCCGCGATGCGGTCCTGCGCCAGCAGCAAATCAGCCCCCACCGCCTGGTGGTAGGAGTAGAGCGACTGCATGACTTTGATACGGAGGAGGCGGCGATTGAGCATATTTATCTGGTAATCAGTATTGGGTATTCAGTAGTCGGAAAAAGAACGTCATGCTGAGCTTGCCGAAGCATCTCTACCGCACAACTAATCAGTTGCTAAGTAGGTCGTGGGGATTAGTTTGACTTATTAGCACGTCATGCTGAGCCTGTCGAAGCATCTTTACTGCTTCGCTGAACGGCCCTGATGAAGCGGTAGAGATGCTTCGACTACGCTCAGCATGACGTTCTTTTTTAGTGCAAAGTAATTTGCCCGACGTACTTAGCACAACGAAGCGGTAGAGATGCTTCGGCAAGCTCAGCATGACGTTCCTTTTAAAAGGTTGACTTCACCCGGCCCACGCTGGCGATGCGCTCCTTGGCCTGCTTGATGGCGGCGGCCTGGGGGTGCGTGCCTTCTTCTTCGGCCTTGGCCAAAACCTGGAGGGTGAAATCGTAGATTTTTTCGGTTTGGGTGAGCGCGCCCTGGCGGCTGCCGCCCGTTACTTCGGAGTACACGTTGATGAGGCCGCCGGCGTTGATGAGGAAGTCGGGGGCGTACACGATGCCGCGGCGCACCAGCTCGGGGCCGTGCTGATTTTCGACTTTCAGCTGGTTGTTGGCGCAGCCGGCCACCACGCGGGCCTTCAGGCGCGGAATGGTGTCGTCGTTCAGCGTGGCACCCAGCGCGCAGGGCGAGTAAATGTCCATGTCCTGGTCGTAAATCTCATCCAGGCCCACGGCGGTGGCGCCGAAGCGGGCGGCGGCTTCCAAGGCGCGGTCCTCGTAATAATCGGTCACGATGAGCTTGGCTCCCTCTTTCTGGAGGTGCTCCAGCAGATAGGTACCCACGTGGCCCACACCCTGCACGCCAATGCGCTTGCCGGCCAGACTCTCCGAGCCATATGCCTTTTTAGCGGCGGCTTTCATGCCCATGTAGGTGCCATAGGCCGTCACGGGCGAAGGGTCGCCCGAGCCGCCCATGCTCTCGGGCAGGCCGGCTACGTGGGTGGTTTCCATGCGGATATACTCCATGTCCTTGGTGGTCATGTTCACATCCTCGGCCGTGATGTACTTGCCGTTCAGGTTCTTCACGAAGCGGCCGAACTTGCGCAGCAGGGCTTCGGTCTTCAGCGTTTTGGCATCACCAATGATGACGGCCTTGCCACCGCCCAGGTTCAGGCCCGAGATGGCGGCCTTGTAGGTCATGCCGCGCGAGAGGCGCAGCACATCGTTCAGCGCTTCCATGTCCGAAGCGTAGTGCCACATGCGGGTGCCGCCTAGCGCCGGGCCAAGTACCGTATTGTGGATGCCGATAATGGCTCTGAGGCCCGTCTCGTGGTCATGGCAAAACACGACTTGCTCGTGCTGGTGCTCGGCAATCTGGCCGAAAATGGCTTCGGGAGCCATGATTTGGGTTTCAATCATTGGGAGGGGATTGAGCGTGGTGGGAATTTGGGAATGGTTGGGAAGAGTGCGGCGTAACTTTGTTGGGTCGTATACGGAAACACCAGAACGTCATGCTGAGCTTGTCGAAGCATCTCTACCGCAGTAGTAAATCAATTACTTGCGCGGTAGAGATGCTTCGACAAGCTCAGCATGACGTTCTGGTGGACCATTGACTAAACCTTTCAGGCCGCAAAAGTACCGCTATTTTCCCAAACCGGCCTCTTTCAATCCTTGCCCGTGCGCGCTCTCAACGCCGTTAACCCCTTCATTTTCCGCTATAAGTGGCATTTCCTCGCCGGGGTGCTGTTTGTGGCGCTGAGCACGTTGCTGGCTATTTTTCCGGCCCAGCTGGTGCGCTACGCCTTCGATTTGGTGAATGAGGGCATCGACCTCTACCACCTCTACGCCGGTACCCAGGCCCAGAGCGGCGTGTACCAATTATTCGGGCGCAACGTGCTGTTCTACGGCCTGCTCATCATTGGGCTGGCCTTGCTGCGGGGCATCTTCCTGTTCTTCATGCGCCAGACGCTCATCGTGATGTCGCGCCACATCGAGAACGACCAGAAGAACCAGATTTACCAGCACTACCAGTCACTACCGCTCAGCTTCTACCGCCGCCACAGCACCGGCGACCTCATGTCGCGCATCAGCGAGGACGTGAGCCGGGTGCGGATGTACCTCGGGCCGGCCATCATGTATTTCCTGCAGCTCGTGCTGCTGTTCCTGCTCATCGTGCCGCTCATGCTCATGGTGAACGTGAAGCTGACGCTCTACACGCTGCTGCCGCTGCCGGTGCTGTCGGTCAGCATCTTCTATGTCAACAACTTGATTGAGCGGAAGTCCGACGAAATCCAACGGGCGCTGTCGGGCATGACGACCTTTGTGCAGGAAGCTTTTTCCGGAATTCGGGTATTGAAATCCTTCGTGCGCGAGGCTGATTCCCACGCGCAGTTCGCGGCGGCCAGCAACGAGTACAAGGACAAGTCGCTGAGCCTGAACTTTGTGAATTCGCTGTTCTTTCCCCTGATTCTGTTCCTGGTGGGGCTCAGCTCGCTCATCACCGTGTGGGTGGGCGGGCAGGAGGTTATCCGGGGCACCATCACCACGGGCACCATTGCCGAATTCCTGATTTACGTGAACCTGCTCACCTGGCCGGTCACGGCCCTGGGCTGGACGTCCTCGCTGGTGCAGCGAGCGGAAGCTTCGCAGGCCCGCATCAACGAATTTCTGGACCAAAAAACCGACATCGTTTCGCGCCAGCACGTGCAGCGCGAGCTGGTGGGCGACATCGTGTTCGATAACGTGTCCTTCACCTATCCCGATACCGGGATTCAGGCCCTGAAAAACGTGAGCTTCCGCGTGCGCCACGGCCAGACGCTGGCCGTTATCGGCAACACGGGCTCGGGCAAAAGCACCGTGGCGGCCCTGCTTTGCCGCCTGTACGACGTGACGGCCGGCGCTATCAAGGTTGACGAAACTGATGTGCGCGATTACTCCCTGCGGGCCCTGCGCGGGCAGATTGGCTACGTGCCGCAGGATGTGTTCCTGTTCTCCGACACCATCCGCAACAATATCAACTTCGGCCTCGACGAGCCCGATGAGGCCCGGATGCTGCAAGCCGCCAAGGATGCCGACGTGTACGAGAACATCCTCGCCTTCCCCGAGGGCTTCGATACGAAAGTGGGCGAGCGCGGCATCACGCTCTCGGGCGGCCAGAAGCAGCGCGTGAGCATGGCCCGCGCCCTGGTGAAGGAGCCCAAAATCCTGATTCTGGACGACTCGCTTTCGGCCGTGGATACCAAAACGGAGAATGCCATTCTCGGCAGCCTGCAGCGCATCATGGCCCAGCGCACCAGCCTTATTATCTCGCACCGGGTGAGCTCGGTGAAGCTGGCCGATGAAATCCTGGTGCTTGAAGATGGCGAAATCGTGCAGCATGGCACCCACGAGGCCCTGATGGCCGACACCGACGGCCTCTACCGCGCCCTTTACGACCGGCAGCTGCAAACCGAAGAAGCGTAGATGTAGCGCGGACTTTGAGAGTCCGCGAGTAGAACGACCCTTGCCCATTCATGCCTAGACGCGCAGAGTCCAAACTACTTGCTCATGAACCAACGCCTGGCCCACGTCACCCTGCTCGTTCGCGACTACGACGAAGCCATTGCCTTCTACATCAAGGTGCTAGGCTTCAGCCTGGCCTCCGACCTGGACTTGGGCGAGGGCAAGCGCTGGGTGGTGGTAGCGCCGCCCGGCCCCGCCGGCTGCGGCCTGCTGCTGGCCGAAGCCCAAACCGACGAGGAAAAGCACGGCGTGGGCCAGCAGGGGGCCGGCCGCGTCTGGCTGTTCCTGCACACCGACGACTTCTGGCGCGACTACCCCGTGCTGCGAGCCCGCGGCCTGCGCTTTCTCGAAACGCCCCGCAGGGAAGTCTACGGCCACGTTGCGGTATTCGAAGACCTGTACGGCAACAAGTGGGACCTGCTGGAGCCGCTGGGGTAGTGCGCGGCGCGGGGCCGTGGCCATTCTCCGTTGCCGGTCACAACCCAAAGCGCCCCGGCAGATACTGCCGGGGCGCTTTGGGTTGCGTTGAGCGGGTTGGGCTAGTCGAAAATGTAGCGCACGCCCACCTGGACCCGCCAGCGGCTGTTCAGGCTGGTGTCGGTGAAGAACGTCTGGTTGCCGCCCCGGAAGGTGTAGGCGGGCGTGCTGGACGTGGCGCTGGAGTAGCCGGCCTCGATGAGGCGGTTGTTGCCCACCAGCTGGCGGTTGCCCCAGCTGGCGTTCAGCAGGTTGCCCAGGTTGAGGATGTCGAGGCTCAGCTGCAGGGTATTTTTCTTGCCGCTGTTGGTGGTCAGCGTGAAATCCTGCAGGATTTTCGCGTCGAGCTGGGTGTACCAGGGACTGAGCGAGCCGTTGCGCTCGGCGTAGTCGCCGCGGCGGTCGTTCAGGTACTTATCCTGGCTGATGTAGGAATCAAGCTGGCGGTACTGCTCGTCAGCCGATACGGTCTGGCCGGCGGCGTTGGTGTAGGGCACCAGGTTAATCTGGCTGCGGTTGGCGGGCACAAAAATCAGGTCGTTGCCGCTGATGTTGTCGCGGTTCAGGTCGCCGGCGTAGGTGTAGCTGAAGCGGTTGCCTTGGGCGGCCTCAAAGAAGAAGCTCACCGTGGTGGCCAGCTTCTGGTCGGCGTAGGCGAAGCGGCGACCGGCGGCGGCAATGATGCGGTGCTGCAGGCCGAAGTCGCTGAAGGCGAGCTGCGGCTGGTTCGAGGTCACGATGGGCAGGCGCTGGAAGGCATCGGCGGCGATTTCGCCGGGGTTGGAGGTGATGTCCTTGGCCTGGGCGAAGGTGTAGGCCGCGGTGGCATAGAAGCCGTTGGCAAATTCCTTGCGTAACTGCCCTGTGAGCGAGTATTGGTAGCCCTGCTTGGTATTTTCGAGCACGATAACGCCGGCGTTCAGGTTGGCGGGCGCGGTGCCGTTGGGGCCAACAAAGGTGGTATTCAGTTGCGGGTTGCCGGTATCGAAGGGCGAATTCGGACCTGGGAAGATAAGCCGGCTATCAGCTCCCGTCAGCCGCTGGGTGGGGGTGATAAAGTTGTAGTTGCGGTGAATGGCCGCGTTGATGTCCTTTGAGTAGATGGCCTCCACCGTGGCCACGATGCCGCCGGGTAGTTCGCGGTCCACGGCCAGATTGGTGCGCCACACCTGCGGAAACGTAAAGTCGCGGGCCGTGCCGTTGATTTGGAACGTGAAAAAGTTATCGAATTGCGCGTTGGAGGCCTGGTTGCCAATCCACACCAGCGGAATGCGTCCGGTGAAGATGCCGCTACCGCCGCGCACCTGGGTTTTGGGTCCGTCACCTTGCGAGGTGTAGTTGAAGCCCACGCGGGGCGAAAACAGGGGCGTGGCTTTGGGCAGCTGCGACACGTCGACTTTCACGGCTTTGCCGTCGCCATCCTGAAAAGTAGCAGCTGCCAGCTGGGCGTTGGGCGCAATGTCGGTGCCGTAGATGGGCATGTCGGCCCGCAGGCCTACCGTTAGTTTAACGGCCGGGTTGAGTTGGTACTCATCCTGCACGTACAGGCCCAGCTGCGACACGGTCACCTCCACCTGCTTGATGGGGGATGCGGCCCCGCTGGCGACCCGGGCGTTCGATGGCATTGGCGTTAGGCCCCAGCTCGCGGAAGCTTTTGAGGTAGCTGTAGCGGATGGAGAAGGTGTTCTGCGGATTGATGTTCCAGTCGAGCTTCGCCAGAAACTTATCCGAGTACGTGCGGTAGTTGAAGCCCTGGTACGCGCCGGGGTCGTAGCCGTACACCGACTTCAAGCGGCTGCTAATCAGGTCCAGGTCCGACTGCAGCACCCGGCTCACCCCGTTGAGCTGGCCGTTCACGGCCGCCGTGGCCTCGGCAGCGCTGGTAGCGGGCCGGAAGGTCTGGCCGGGGTCGGTCTGGCGCGTCAACTCGGCATTGGTGAAGAAGAACAGCTTGTTTTTCACCAGCGGCCCGCCCAGGGCAAAACCCGTCTGGTTGAACTGCAGGCTGGGGTTCTCAATGGTCGCGCCCTCCACCTTCTTGCCAATCAGGTTCTCGTTGCGGAAGTACGTGTAGGCCGTGCCCTTGATTTCGTTGGTGCCGCTCTTGGTCACGGCATTGATGCCGGCCCCCGTGAAACCGCCCTGGCGCACATCGTAAGGCGCCAGGCTCACCTGAATCTGCTCGATGGCATCGGGCGACACCGGCTGCGAGTTTGTCTGGCCGCCGGGCGTGGGCGAGTCCAGGCCAAACGAGTTGTTGAAGATGGAGCCGTCGAGCGAGAAGTTGTTATACAGCGTGTTGCGGCCGCCAAAGCTCAGCCCGCTGCTCTGGGGCGTGAGGCGCGTGAAGTCCTTCTGCGAGCGACTCACCGTGGGCAGCGTCCGAATCGCCGTCGAGCTGATGTTGGTGGCGGCCCCCGTGCGGTCCTTGTTAATCTGGCCGTCGCGGTTGCCCCGCACCACCACTTCGTCCAGCGCCTGCGCGTTGTCGGTGAGCGTCACGCGGCTCTCGTAGGTTTTGCCCAGCACCAGCTGAATGCCCGTGGCCGTGTAGGTCTGCGCGCCCACAAAAGAAACCTTTACTTCGTAAGGCCCCCGATGCGCATGTTCAGCAGGTCGTATTGTCCGTTCTCACGGGTTGCCGCGCCGTATTGCGTGCCCGAAGGCAGGGGTGCGTCGCAATCACCGATGCCCCCGGTAGTGGTTCGCCTTTGGCTTCCAGCACGAGGCCTTTCATGGCGGAGGTAGTTACTCCCTGAGCCCGCAAACTGTTCCTACTCGTGAAAAGCACAAAGCCGAGCAGTATTAACAGTAAAATTCTGTTTTTCACAATCCAGCTTTTTTGTTTATCCGAAGCATTTCCCCGAAATTCCACTGCAAAGCCAGATTAGCTAATTATTAAGCGCGGCTTGCATAGTAATTTGGTAATCTTATGGAAACATACGAAATGGCACTTATCAGGTAGCGAACGTGCGCAAAGCAGTGATTTTGGATGTAATATATAATGAATAAAATAAATATATACTATTAGTCATAACCAGTTGCGAGCTACGCGTTTGTATCGCGCTGTCAGCAACAGATTATCCCCATCAATAGCAGTCGGAATTTATTGTCCTATCATCACCCGGCGCATGCCGGTTTTCTCATAGGCCGTGCAGCGCACGATGTAGGCCCCGGCGGGTAGTCGGCTCACGTTGAGCACGGCGGGCGTCTGGCCGTTCATCATGGTGTAGGTGAGCACGGGGCGGCCGCCCACGTCGGTGAGCTCTACGCGGGTGGGGCCGGGGTTGTCGGTTTTCACGGTGAGGCGGCCGGTGGCGTTGTTCGACTCGGCCCGCACCTTAATGGCATTGGGGTTGGCCGCCGGGGTTTCGGGGGCCGGAGCAATAAGAACGGTAGTTGCCGTTGCGGGAGCTGCTACGACCACGGGGGCCGCACCAGCCACCACCCCATTGGGCAAAATGGCTTCTTCTTTGGCCGGAGCCGCCACGGGCGCAACGGGTGTGGCAGCAGCAGGAGTCTGGGCGTGAGCGGGTGCCGATAATAAGCCGCCGGCCAGGGCAAGTAGTAATAGCTTTTTCATAACGGTAATACGAACGGGATGGAGGTAAAATTGCTAGCGTAAAGCTAAGCAAATCTGGGGCCGGTTGTTGCGGCGGCCGGCGGCGCTGGCTCCTCCCAACGCATTGGAAAAGCCAGCGCGCAAAACTTTATTTGCCCCTGGCTTGCACCAAAGCCAGAAATTGGCTTACCTTTGTCGCTCCAATACCAACGGGGTGTAGCGTAGCCTGGTATCGCGCCAGCATGGGGTGCTGGAGGTCGTAGGTTCGAATCCTGCCACTCCGACGGAAGAGCAGCCGCTCTTTATAAAGCCTTCGAACTTTCGGGTTCGGAGGCTTTTTTCGGCCGCAACTATTGGAAAATGAAAACAGGCCGCCCCATCGGCTTGCTTTCGGGGTGTAGCGCAGCCCGGTAGCGCGCGTCGTTCGGGACGACGAGGCCGTAGGTTCGAATCCTGCCACCCCGACTTTCAGAATCCAAAAAAGTCCTTTCCAGCAGTGGGAAGGACTTTTTTTGTGCCTTGCAGCCTATACGCTGGGCGATGCCGCCGCGTTAGGGGGGCTACCTTTGGCACTCACCTTTTTCATTTTCCTTCCAACCTTTATCAGATGAAGAAACTCATTCTACTGGCTTTAGTGGTAGCAAGTACCCAATCAATACAGGCTCAGAGCATTGCGGCGGGCACTATTTCGCTGGGCGGCGGCATTGGCTACAGCCGGAGCAGTAACAAGGTCAGTGGCACCTCAAACAATACTGCGTATTCAAATGAAGGCATCACCAGCCAGTTCTCCTTCACGCCAACGGTAGGCTATTTCGTGGCCGACAATTTGGAGGTGGGGCTGAACCTGGGCTATACGTCTTACCACCAGTTTTATACGACCACTAAGTCATCCCCCGTAGTAGTCGTCGCCGAGCTTGACCCCACAACCACCCTGCGGGTGGGCCCCTTTGTGCGCTACTACAAAATGCTGACCGAGCAGTTTGGTCTCATCGGCACGCTGGGGCTGGGCTACCAGAATCAGCGGTCCCAGAATTACAATAATAACAACGGCCCCAACTCGGGTATCTACGATACAAAGGCCTCGGGCTTTTATGCCGGCCTGACGCCGGGCATCGTATTCTTTCCCATTCCCAAGCTGGGGCTGAGCGCTTCGATGGGCTCGCTGGGCTACGGCCGCCTCAAATACGAACATCCCTCGGGAGGCAATACTCAGCTTTTTAAGGATTACGAAAGCAATATTAGCGACTTCGGGGCCAATTTTGGGCTCAACCAGCTGGTGTTTGGCGGCACCTACTACTTCGGGCGCTAGTTTTAATTCAGTGGCAAAACAACGCCCCCGGCCAGCTGGTCGGGGGCGTTGTTGATTTATGATTGGTCGGGTTTTTTAAGTAGTCGTTCATCCGTAAGCGGATGCTCCGGTCCGACCGCTCTAGGCGGTCCGGCCGGTCGTCGGGAGCACGTTCCGGTACGTTCTGCTTAACAACGACAACCGGTCGGACCGCCTGGAGCGGTCGGACCGGGGCTTGCGCCAACCGCACGCTTACTTCCGCATCACTATTCATTTCACGCCCACCCACACCTCCGAGGCTTCATCGGCCCCGAAGCGCTCCAGGTAGAAATCGCCGCGCTGGGTGAGTTTGCGGGCTTTCACGGCTTCCAGGGCGGCGGGGTAGAGCTTGTTGGGGGATAGTAGGTAGCTCACGCCGGTGAGGCGGGCAGCGATGACGCGCTGCCCGGCCGGCACCACGCGGTAGCGGAAGCCAGCGGGCAGGGGCTGCGTGGTGTCGGCTAGGGCCAGGCCGATGAAGGCGCGGATGGTGTCGTGGGCCGTTTCGGGGTCGTTGAGGTAGAGGTTGGCCAGGTCGCCGCGCAGACGGGCCTGGGCCTCCTTGGCCTGCCGAAATAAGTTGCCGAACCCCTCGTCGCGCACGGCCCCGTGGAAAGGCTGCCCGGCCAGGTACAGCGGCGCAGCCGTGGTTTCGAGGGTGACGATAGGCTCGCGGTTGCCGCCCAGATACACGTAGGTGCCGGCGGCGATGAGGGTGAGCAGAATGATGGCGAGGAAGAGGTAACGCATTTTGTCAATGAGTGAATGGGTGAATGAGCGAATGAGTGAATGAAATGGATGAAATGGGGAAATAAGACCTACCCATTCACTCATTCACCCATTCGCTCATTCACTACTGACCACGTACTGCATGCGGTAGAGCTGGGCGTAGTAGCCGCCCTCGATGCGCAGGAGTTCTTCGTGGGTGCCGGTTTCCTTGATTTCGCCTTTGTCGAGGACAATGATTTTATCGGCTTTCTGGATGGTGCTCAGGCGGTGGGCGATGACGAGCGAGGTGCGGCCCTGCATCAGCTTTTCGATGGCGGCCTGGATGAGCTCCTCGGTTTCGGAATCGACCGACGACGTGGCTTCGTCGAGCACGATGATGTGGGGCTGGTACACCATGGCCCGCACGAAGCTGATGAGCTGGCGCTGGCCCACCGAGAGCGTGGCCCCGCGCTCCATCACCGGGTAGGCGAGGGAGCCGGGCAGACGCTCGATGAAGCGGCGCGCCCCCACGAGGTCGGCGGCTTCCCAGATTTGGGCGTCGGTGATGGTTTTGTTGCCCAGCGTGATGTTGTCGCGAATGCTGCCGGCGAACAGGAATACGTCCTGGAGCACCACGCCGATTTGCCGGCGCAGCAGGCTCAGGTCGTACTCGCGCAGGTCGCGGCCATCGATGCAGATGCTGCCTTCCTGAATGTCGTAGAAACGGCTCAGCAGGTTGATGATGCTGGTTTTGCCCGCCCCGGTAGCGCCCACGAAGGCAATGGTCTGGCCGGGCTTCACATGAAAGCTGATGTCCTTGAGCACCCAGTCGGGCTCGTTGTAGGCGAACCTGACGTGCTTGAATTCCACGTCGCCCTTAAGCTCGGCCGGGGCAAAGGTGCCGGTGGTGGCCACTAAGTCCTGGTTGTCGAGAAGCTTGAGCAGGCGCTCGGTGCTCACCAGGCCCAATTGCAGGGTGTTGAACCGGTCGGCAATCTGGCGGATGGGCCGAAAGAACAGGGCGTTGTACATGATGAAGGCGATGAGCGCGCCCTTCGAAATCGAGCCCTCAATCTGGCCCTGGGCGGCGTACCAGACCAGCAGGCCCACGCCGACAGCGCCCAGCACCTCGGCCACCGGGAAGTAGATGCTGTAGTAGAGCACCGAGCGGATGTTGGCCTCGGTGTGCTCCTTGTTGATGGCCGCGAACTTGCGGTACTCCCGCTCTTCGTTGTTGAAAATCTGGACTACGTTCATGCCCGTGAGGTGCTCCTGCACGAAGGAGTTGAGCCGGGCCACGGCGTTGCGCACATCCTGAAACGAGGACTTGATTTTCTCCTTGAACACATAAGTCGAAAACAGCAGCGGCGGAATCACCGACAGGCTAATCAGGGTCAGCCGCCAGTCGATATAAAACATGAAGCCCATGATGAAGAGCAGCTGCAAAATATCGCCCACCATGGCCGCCAAGCCCTCGCTGAACACGTCGGACAGCGTTTCCACGTCCGAGATATTGCGCGTGACGAGCACGCCGATGGGCGTGCGGTCGAAGAAGCTGAGCTTGAGGTTGAGCAGGTGCTGGTAGAGGTCGGTGCGGATATCGCGCACGATGTACTGGCCCAGCCAGCCGCCGTAATAGGTCTGCAGGTAGCTCACGCCGGCGTGGCCCACCAGCAGCACCAGCAGCAGCAGAAACATGGTGTTCAGGCTCGTCATGTCGCCCTGCTCGATGCTGACATCGACCATGCGCTGAATGAGAAACGGCCGCAGCGTGCCCAGCACGGCGGTGGCCACGGTGAGCACAATCAGGCCGATGAACACGCGCCGGTAGGGGCGCACGTAGCCGAGCAGGCGGCGCAGCACGGCCCAGTCGAAGACCTGGCCGGTTTTGGTGGCGGAAGTGGTGGGGTCCATAAGTAGGGCAAAGGTCGGGAGTAAACCGCGCCGGCGCTAAAAAGTATGGGCGGCGATGATAGTCCGTTTCATTGACCGTCGTGCCGGGTGCAGCCGTAGCAGTTCGTTCTTTTTGTCAAAATCCGCTATTCCTGCCCCTCCGGCACCACGCCGTCCGCGTATTCTACCCGGCTGAGAAACAGGCCCTGCGCCGGGGCCGCGCTGCCCGCGTCCACGCGCCGCTGGGCCCAGAGCAGCTGCTGAAACTGGCGCGGCGTCATCTTGCCCCGGCCCACGTCGAGCAGGGTGCCCACCACCAGCCGCACCATGCCCCGCACGAAGCGGTTGGCCCGGATGCGGAACACCCAGCCGCCCGGCGCGGCGTGCCAGCCGGCGGCGGTGCAGTAGCACACGTAGTGGTTCTCGTTGCCCTTTATCTTCGAAAACGAGGTGAAGTCGAACTGGCCCACCATATAGCCGGCCGCCTCGTTCATGGCCGCCACATCGAGCGGGCGGTCGATGTACAGGGCGTGGTCGCGGCGAAAGGGGTCGGGCCGCGTCACCACGAAGTACTCGTAGTTGCGCTCCTCGGCCGAGAACCGGGCGTGGGCATTGGCAGCCACGGGGTGCAGGCGCAGGGCGGCGATGTCGGTAGGCAGGGCGCGGCGCAGGCGGTAGAGCAGCACCTCCAGGGTGAGGCCTTCGGGCAGCTCGGCCTCGAAATGGGCTACCTGATGGCTGGCGTGCACGCCGGTGTCAGTACGGCCGCTGCCCAGGCAGTGAATGGGCTGGCGCAGCACCTGGCTCAGGCAGCGGTCCACTTCGGCCTGCACGGTGAGGGTGTTGGGCTGCACCTGCCAGCCATGGTATTGGGTGCCGTCGTAGGCGAGGTGAAGAAAATAACGCATGAGGCACAAAAGTACGGCCGCCGCTTGTCGGAAGCGGAACCCCGGGCCAGCCAGCACGCAAAACGCCCCCGTAGCCAAGTGCTACGGGGGCGTTTTCAGCAAAGCAACCAGCTGGATTACCGGATTATTGCTGGCGGCGCTGGCGCAGTCGGCGCAGGGCGTAGCCGACGCCGCCGGCCAGCAGCAGCGAGACACCGCCGTCGATGGGCACGTCGGTGGGGCCGGCCGGGGTGCCCGGGCCGGGGCCGCCCGAGCCCGGCTGGGCCGTGGCCGATAGTCCGGCAAACGCCCACACAGTCGTCAAGAGCAGTACGGATTTAAGAATCTTTTTCATGGATTGCGGAATAAGCATAACGGCCGGCTCCGGCTTGAAACCGGCCGTTGCAATTAGTTATTGAACAATGACGCGCTTGGCCAGGGTGGCACCGCCGGCGTGCAGGCGCAGGGTGTATACGCCCGCGGCCAGGCCGGCCGTTTGCACGGCAAAGCGGGCACCGGTGGCAGCCAGCGGGGCCGACTGCCGGCGCACCACTTGCCCGAGAGCGTTCAGCAATTCGGCCTGTACGGCGGTGGCCCCGGCCACGGCCGGCACCAGCACCGTAAACTGCTCGTGGGCCGGGTTGGGATACAGCGTCACGTTGGCTGCCGTCAGGGCCTGGGCGGTGGCCAGTACCGAGCGGGCGGCGAAGGCCAGGGTGAAGCGGCTGGTCAGCAGGGCGGCCTGGGTCGGGCTCACGCTGAAGGCGTAGGTAGGCTGCTGGCTCAGGTTGATGGTCTGGCCGGTAGCGGCATCCGTGAGGAAGGCGTCGAGGCCGGCGGGCAGGTTGGTCAGCGCGGCGGCCGTAAGGGTGTAGGTGCCGGCGGCGGGCACGCCCACCGTCAGGGGCAGCACGGTGGCGGCGGTAAAGGCCGGGCGGCCGTCAATTGAGAGCGCCTCGCCGGTGCTGGCCAAGCTGGCCAGATTCAGGCCGGTAGTGTTAGGCAGCTTGCGGGCGTCGAAGGCGGCGTCGAAGGCGGGGGTGGCCCCGGTTTCGGCGTAGGCGTAGAACGCATCGGCCGCGCCGGTGGCGCCGCGCAGGTCGAGCTGCACCAGGGGGCGGGCGTCCGCGGCGTCGCGGCGGAAGGGCACCTGGAGGGTGGCGTCGGTCACGCGCTGGCCGTTGCGGAAAGTAAGCGTGCCGGCGTTCTGGCCGCTGCTCACCCGCACGAAGAAGCCCTGAGCGGTGCCCACGAAGCGGTTGGCGGCGGGCAGGCCGTTGACGTAGCTGCGGTAGGTGCCGTTGAACTGGCTGGCGCTTTCGAACACGTACATGGCCCCGTCGAGGCCCGCGCGGTCGGCGGGGGCCACCAGGGAGTAGTCTAACGGGGCGGGGTAGGGGTTGCCTACCAGCTGCCAGCCGGCTTCTGATTCGTTGACGCTGCCGGCCGCGTTGCGGGCCAGTGTGCGCGTAACGGGGCCGGTGTTGAGCGTGCCCACAAAGTCCACGAGCCGGGTGCCGGCGATATTCACGGCATAGCCGCGGCCCACGGTCAGGGTCAGGTCAATCTGGGGGTTGCTGGCGCTAGGCACCACGAAGCCGCGGTCAAACGGGGTGTAGGTGTTGGCCAGTGTCACGCGGCTCTGGTCGTAAGCAAACACGGTGGGGAAGGGCGAGACGGTGCCCGGCGTGGCCGAGGCGTTGTAGGCATCACCCTGGCTGATTTCGGGCGTGAAGCCGGCCGTGGTCAGGTCACTCACTGTCGAGCCGCTCACCGGGGCGCTGTAGTGGCGGTAGCCCAGGCCGGTGTTGGCCGAGCTGATGAAGCGCTGCACCGTGGCGGTGCCCACCACGACGCCCGTGCTGCTGTTGCGGGCCAGGGCCGTGCCGGCCGCCGAGGAGAGCAGCGTCAGGCCGTTGCCGTTGAGCAGCAGGTTGCCGGCGCCGCCCACGCCCACGGCGGCCGTCACGGCCACCGGGTTGGAGAGCGTCACGTTGCCGGCCGTGTTGATGGCCAAGCTGGATACGGTGGCGGGCAAGCCGTTGCCGGTTACCAGCGCCGCCGTGTTGTAGCCGTAATTGGCGGCAGTCGAGAACGAGCGGGTGCCCGTTACCTGCACCGAGCCCGTGGCCCCGCTGCTGGTAATGCCCGCCGCGTTGCAGATGCCCAGGATGCTGCCCGCGCCCAGCGTGAAGCTGCCCGCGCCACTGATAATGCTGCAGCCGTCGCTGAGCCCGCCGCCGGGCTGCACCGTGAACGAAGAAGTGACGCTCACGTTGCCGGCCAGCACGGCATTACCGGTGCCCGTCACGGTGATGGAAAAGTAGGTGCCGGCCGGAATTGGTGTCGGGCTGAGCTGCGTGCCGGTGCTCACCACCAGGTCGGTGACGACGGCGAAGGCGGGGCCGGTGAAGGTGGTGAGCGTGGCCGAAGCCGTGCTCACCGGGCCGGTGGTGGCGGTGGCGGGCACCGTCACCGTGGCCGCAAAGTCGTCGGTGGGCGCGGTGAAGGGCGCCACGGCCGTGCCGTTGAATTTAAACTCGGTGGCATCCATCAGGTTGGTGCCGGCAATGAGCACGCTGCTGCCGCGCGGGCCGCTGGTGGGCGTGAGGCTGGTGATGGTGGGGAAGCTGCGCACGAAGTTGCTCGTGGTGCCGGTGCGGGCAAAGTTGGTCAGTGTACCAATGCCATTGAGTGTGGTGATGCTCGTGTTGTTGCCACCGGCTATGCCTTGGTCACAGTTGGCGGCCGTTATCAGGCCTGCCCCGGTAGGCGTGCTGCTGAACATGTCGGCTTGCACCTGGGCCTGCGTGAGGGCGGTGGAGTACATGCGCACGTCGTCGTACCGGCCATTAAAAAAGCGCTGGCTGCCGGCTCCATCAAACCAGCCGCCCAGGCTGTATGGCAGGGCAGCGATTGGAATAGCCGTGGTGTAACTCGCCGATGTGTTTAACACCCCGTTCACATAAATTCTAAGGGTTTTGGCCGTGGCCGAGTAGACGACGGCTACGTGTGACCACCGTCCAGTAGGCAACGCCGATGCGGAGATGACATCCGTTGGATTGTTGCCGGCGATGGAAAAACCCAGGTTGTTGCCATAGAACTGACAGTGCATCGCTCCGGTGGGGAAACCATCCGTGAGCACAAACCCGTCCAAACTGCCGCTGAACGCCGCCGGATTTACCCAGCCTTCCAGCGTAAACTCGCTCGTGGCCGGCAGGTTGCTGGTGCTGCGCACGATGTCGTTTACCCCATCAAAGGCCAGCGCGTTGTTGGGCGAGCCCACCACAAAGGTGTTGGAGGTGAAGGTGACAAAGGAGGTGGCAGACGGGGGCTGCACCATTCCCACCGACGTCCCGTTTATCAGCACGCTTAGGCGCTGGTCATAGGTGCCGCCGCAGCAATTGGTGCGCTGCGCTGTCAGGAACCGTACCTGGTACACGCCGTCGGCCAGGGTCAGGATTTGTTCTGCCAGGCCGTCGATGCCCGACCCGCTTTGCAGGAAGGCCACGGCATCGCCCTGAGGCGCGGTGGGACCGAAGCCGCCGCCCGACCGGGAAATGCCCGACCGGTTATTGAACGTCCAGGCCGCCCCCCCGGTGGTGTAGGAGAACTGGCCCGCGGCCAGGCCGTTGGTTTCAAAGCCGGGGTTGGCTACGGCACCGGCCATCACCATGCCATCGGACACCCGCACGATTTCGACCTGGTCGACGAAGGCCGTAACGTCCGGGTTGCCGCTGAGGCTGCCCAGGGCCTGAATGCGCAGCGTGGGGTTGGCGGCCAAGGTGGCCAGCGGCGCGGCCAGCAGCAGGGCGGCCCAGCGGCAGCCGCGCCCTAGCGCCGTTTGCCAGGAATTAAAAAAGGAAAAGTGTTTCATAAACAATAAGTAAAGTGAAATTCAAACAAAAGAACAAATGCCCCAAAATCTGCAAAAGACTGCTGCCCGCGCAGTGCTACAAAGTAAGGATAGCAGAGTCATGTATTTTTATAATGGTATAATATATATTTCTACCCACAACATCCGTCCTAAAAGAACTACTATTTCGCCGTAAAAAACCCTTTCCGGCCCCCTGGCGGCTTCCCTGATGCGGTCGGGCCCTGGCCCCGAAACAACGCAAACCGGCCCAACATCGTCAGGTAGCCCCGCCAGAGCGGCGCAAGCCTGCCCAACTGCGTCAGGCACCTATCCCAAACCGGCGAAGCGTACCCTGACAACGTCAGGCACGGCTACCACAGACCCGAAAGGCCCCCTGACGGCCTCAGGCACCTACTCCAAACCGGCGAAGGGTACCCTGACGCCGTCGGGCACTGATACCAAAGAGACGAAGGGTGCCCTGACGGCGTCAGGCACCGACACCGCAGCGGCGAAAGGCCGGCTGACGGCGGCGAGGGGCAGGGCGCGGGAAATGTCGCGGAATACTGGTATTCTTGTCCATCGTCAGCCCCCACTACCCTCACCAATCCTCCTTTTCGCTGGCGTGCCCCGTTTATGTTGAACCCTACCCCTTTCTTCGCCCCCGACTTTTTTGCTACGAAGGACGTGACCCTGCCGCGCCTGCAAAAATTCGCCCTCGCCGCCATCCAGCGCCTCACCCTCGACAACCCCGGGGGCGTGTTCACGGCCCTCACCGCCGACCTCACCACCTACTACCAGGCCCTGTTTGGCGACATTACGGCCACCGATGCCGGCATCAGCCAGCGGCGCGGCAGCGCCCAGCTCATGTGGGGGGGCCTGGCCGACTTGCAGCACCAGCTCGAAGCCGACGAGGACCTCATCAAATACAAAAGCAAGAAGACGCCCGCCATTCGCCCGGCCTTCTTCCCCAACGGCCGCAAGGAGTACACCAACGCCACCCTGCTCACCGCCGACAAGCTGCTTGACCGCGCCAGCACCGCCGCCACTACCTACGCCAAAACCCTGGGCACCGACTTCGACGCGACCCGCTACGCGGGCTTTTACGCCGCCTTCAAAGCCGCCCGCACCGACACCGGGGCCGGCGACGAGCAGAGTGCCAAAGCCCGCGCCGCCGCCGAAACCCACCGCTCCGACCTCACCGCCCGTCTCACCGATGCCACCAAGCTGGTGGCCGCCCAGTTTCTGCGCGACGAACCCCGCGTCGCTGCTTACTTCCCTGTCGGCCTGCTGCAAGCGCCGGCGGCGGCCGCTAAGGCCAGTGCGAAAGGGTAGCCGAACGACAACTCCCCTCCTTTTTTAAGGAGGGGAGTTGTCGTTCTTACAGCTTCTCGTAAATCACGGCTGCGCCCTGGCCCACGCCCACGCACATCGTCACCAGGCCGTAGCGCATGCCCTCGCCGCGGCGGTGCATCTCGTGCAGCAGCGTGGCCGTGATGCGCGCGCCCGAGCTGCCCAGCGGGTGGCCCATGGCAATGGCCCCGCCATTCACGTTCACCTTGGCCGGGTCCAGGCCCAGCTCGCGGATGCAGGCGATGCTCTGAGCCGCGAAGGCTTCGTTGAGCTCAATCAGGTCGATATCGGCCAGGGTGAGGCCGGCGCGCTCCAGCACTTTCCTGGTGGCCGGAATCGGGCCCAGGCCCATCACCGACGGGTCGACGCCCGCCACGGCCGAGGCCACCACCCGGCCCAGGGGCTTGAGGTGGTAGCGGGCCAGGGCCTCCTCGTTCACCAGCAGCACGGCCGAGGCCCCGTCGTTGATGCCCGCCGAGTTGCCGGCCGTCACGGTGCCGCCCTCGGGCTGGAAGGCGGGCTTGAGGGTGGCCAGCTTTTCGAGCGACGAGAAGCGGGGCTGCTCATCGGCATCGAACAGGGCCGTGTCGCCCTTGGGGCTCGGGATGAACACCGGCACGATTTCCTTGCGGAAACGGCCTTTCTCCAGCGCCCGGGCATATTTGCGCTGGCTTTCGAAGGCGAAGAAGTCCTGCTCCTCGCGGGTGATGCCGTACTGCCGGGCCACATTCTCGGCGGTCTGGCCCATCGAGAAGGGGTGGTGCAGCTTGCTCAGGCGGGGGTTCACGAAGCGCCAGCCCAGGGTGGTGTCGTGGGCCGTGAGCTCGCGCCCGAAGGCCGACTCCGACTTGGCCATCACGAAGGGGGCGCGGGTCATGCTCTCGGCCCCGCCGGCCAGGTACACGTCGCCCTCGCCGGCCTTGATGGCGCGGGCCGCATCCATGATGCTTTGCAGGCCCGAGGCGCAGAGGCGGTTCACGGTATTGCCGGGCACGGTGGTGGGCAGGCCGGCCAGCAGCGCGGCCATGCGGGCCACGTTGCGGTTGTCTTCGCCGGCCTGGTTGGCGGCCCCCATAATCACGTCCTCAATGGCACTTTTATCAACGGAAGGATTGCGGCGCATGAGCTCACGGAGGACGTGAGCGGCCAAATCATCGGGGCGGACGCTGCTGAGCGCGCCGCCAAATTTTCCAATCGGGGTACGCACCGCGTCCACGATATAAGCAATTGGCATTCGGAGTAACAATAGCGGCGCAAGCGCCGGATGGGACTAAATTTGTGGCCCCGGCACAAGCCCGGGCCTATTTTAATAATACCACAAAGATGATACAAAGAATCCAAAGCGTGTTTTTGCTGTTGCTGGCCTTGGCCATGCTGAGCCTGCTGGCCCTGCCGCTGTGGCACAAAGTCGACGGCCTCACCAGCCAGGAGCTTACCCTCACCGCCTTCGGTTTCGATGCCAAAGGCCTGACGGTACCCGCCCCGGGCCCGGTCTGGATTATTGGTTTGCTGGCCGCCGCCTCGGCCGCCGTGGCGGTGTTCGAGATTTTCCAGTTCCGCAACCGCACCCAGCAGCTGCTGCTGGGCTCCATCAACCTGCTGCTCATCACGGCTACGCTCGGGGCCGCGTTTTACTTCTCCAACAAGGGCGAGCAGCTGCTCAACCTCAAGCTGGAAGGCCAGTTCCTCACGGCGTTCTACCTGCCCACGCTGGCCCTGCTGCTCAACCTGCTGGCCAACCGCTTCATCCGCCGCGACGAGCAGCTGGTGCGCAGCGCCGACCGCCTGCGCTAAGCATCAGGTTCGTGCCAAAGCCAGAAAGGCCGCTGTCGTCACGACAGCGGCCTTTCTGTTGTCAATTTTCAATCAGTCAACTAGCGTTGCTTCCGGTCCATGGCATCTACTGCCTGCTCAACATCACGCTTGCTGGATTCGAAGTTGAGCGTCTGGAACACGCGGTTGAAGTTCTGCGGGTCGGTTACGTGCAGGTAGGCAAATTTGGCCAGCTCCACCCGCGAGGCTTCGAAGTCGAGGCTCAGCAGCAGGCGTTTCAGGTCGTCGGTTGGCAGGGCGGCTTGGTTGAGCGCGGCTTTGGCGGTGCTCAGCTTGCCGGACTCGAAGCGCTGCTGCTGGATGGCCTGCACCAGGCTATTCACTTCCGGCGCCGGAATGGTGCGGTAGCTGCTCGTGGAGGAGCCGGGGTAGTAGCCCGCGCCGCCGGGGGCGTTGCCGTTGCCGCCGTTGGTGCCGTAGCCGCCGTTGCCATAGCCGTTGTTTCCATCGTCATCGCCATCATCGTCATTATCATAGCCACCGCCGTTTTGTGGGTAGTCTGGGCCGGGTCCACTGGGCGAATAATTGCCCTGGCCATACCCACCCTGGCCGTAGGGAGCCGGACTGTTGTAGCGGGGGCCACCGCCGTTGCCGTAGCCCCGGCCCGGCCCGTAGAGGGCCACCGCGTTTACTTGCCGTAGGCTAAGGGGCCGGCCGGGGCGGGCAATGAGCACGAAAGTGGTTTCGAGGCCGGGCTCCAGCCACACGCGGCTGCGGAAGCGCACGCTGCCGCCGTAAGCCGTGGGCACGCTAAAATCGGCCCAGTGCGCGCCGGGCACCAGCTGGTCCACATGCACCTGCCGGGCCACGCCCCGGGTGAGCAAACGCCCGTCGAGCACGAGGCCGAACGGCACGCCCCGCTCCGATGCAAAGTTGACATTAGCCGGCGCGGGCCCATGAGCCAGCGCGGGAGCCGCTGCCGAGAACAAACCGGCCAGGGCGAAGAGTAAGGCCTTTTTCATGACGAAAAGGAAGAAGTAGTCAACCCGGGAATCGGGTCGGTAATCCGGCATTTTCAAAAGGTATGCCACGTTTGGAACCAACGCGCCAAAAGCCCTGTTCGCGCCCGTTCCGCAAAACTGATAAACACGAAAAAGCCCTCGCAACCGAAGTTGCGGGGGCTTTTTGCTGGAACAGCGAAGGCCGTTTACTTCGCTACTCGCGTCACCTTAAACTCGGTGCGGCGGTTCTGCTGGTATTCTTCTTCCGTGGTTGGCTTTAGCACGATGGGGCGGGTTTCGCCGTAGCCTTTGGCCGTGATGCGGGCCTTATCCACGCCTTTGCTCACAATGTAGTCGACGGCGGCCTGGGCGCGCTGCTGCGAAAGATTGAGGTTGTAGGCGTCCTTGCCGCGCTGGTCGGTGTGCGAGCTCAGCTCGATGGAGATTTTGGGGTTGTCCGTCAGCGTCTGCACCAACGTATCGAGGTGAATAGCGGCATCCGGGCGGATGTCGTACTTGTTGTAGTCGTAGAGAATGTCTTTGACTTCGATGGCCTTGGCGAGGATGATTTTATTGAGCGTCAGGGTTACGGGCACCCGAATATCGTTGGTCAGGTTGGGGAGCTGGTCCTGGCTGGGCTTGCGGCCCACGGTGCTCACGTTACCACGGGCGGCGAAGTCGCCGGCGCGGTCAGCCACCAGGTTATAGTTCGTCACCGAGTCCAGCTTCACGCTGAATTTGCCGTCCGGGCCGCTGGTCGCGGTCTGGCGTTGGCCATTAGCACTGGTGATGGTGACCAGGGCCCCGGCTACGGGCAGGGTGGTTTTGGCTTTGTCGTCGCGCTCCAGCACGGTGCCGTCGGCGTAGAAGGTGACCAGCTTGAGGGCCTTCTTTTTGAACATGTACTCGTCGTCGGAGCCTTTGCCGCCGGCCCGGTTCGAGCTGAACAGGCCCATGTCGTTGGCCATTGGCACGGGCGCAAAGTCGTCGGCCGTGCTGTTCACATCGGCCCCCAGGTTCATCGGCTTGCCGCTTTTCACCATGAAGATGTCGAGCTTGCCCACGCCGGGCCGTCCGTCCGACGCGAAGTAGAGCGTGCCATCGGGAGCCACGCCGGGGAAGTTGTCGTTACCGGCCGAGTTGATGCCCTCGCCCAGGTTTTCGGCGGGCGAGAAGCGGCCGTTCGGCCCCAGCATTGCCTTATATAGGTCGTTGCCGCCCTGCCCGCCCTTGCGGCTCGAAGCGAAGTACAGCGTGGTGCCATCGGGCCCGAAAGCCGGCGCGAAGTCGTCGGCCGAGCGGTCGTTGATATTGGCCAGCACGGGCTCGCTCCAGGCCCCGGCTTTGTTGTAGGAAATCCAGAGGTCGACACTCAGGTAGCCTTTCTTGCTGCCGTCGTTCGAGCGGGCAAATACCACCGTCTTGCCGTCGGGCGTGTAGGTGGCGCTGGCTTCGTGCTTGGTTTCGGAGTTAAACGGGCCTTCCAGCTTGCGGGCAGTGCCGCCGGTCATGGTGGCCGCGTTGTCAAACTTAATGGCGTAGAGGTCGTTGAAATTCTCGCCGTTGCCGAGGAATTTCTTGCCGTCGCGGCCCGAGGCAAACACCAGCTCGCCGGTGCCGGCCATCATCGTGCCGCCAAAGTCCGAAGCCGCCGAGTTCAGGACGTCCACCGGCATCACTTCGTACTTATTCTTGGTAGCCGCTATTTCCTTGCTGGCGGCGGCGTTCTTGCTTTCCACTTCGGCGCGGGCCGCCAAGTTGCGGTTGCCGCCGCCGCTGGCGTAGGTGGCAAACTGGGCCGCCGCTTCGTCGTATTTACCGTTGGCCTTCAGGGCCTCCGCGTAGCGGAAGCCGGCATCGGCATTCTTCACCCCACCATCCAGGGCGGCTTTGTAGAAAGGCTCCGCCATTTCCACCCGGTTCGAGAGGCGATAAGCTTCGCCCAGCCGAAAGTTGGAGATGGCGGCGTTTTTCCCCTTGGCAATGTCCGCCTGGTACAAAGGAATTGCCAATTCGTACTGTCCGCGGGCGAATTGCTTATCGCCTTTACTAAGGCTGCCCGTAGTAGCGCAGCCGTTCAGCAGCGCGGCGGAGCCGGCCGCGGCGCAGATGAATAATAGTTTCCTCATAGGTGGAATGGTGGTGGGGGTGGGGAGGGAAAGGGAACGAGGCACCGGAAAATATTCCCGATTTGGCATTTTTGGGTTAGCAATAATACTACGTTTGAGTAGCATTCACGCCGGCTGTTGGTTTTTTTCTTGCTGTCCGAAGTAGCGGGCCAGCCAGGTTTGGCCGGCGGGTCGGGGCCAAGTGGTATCCAATTCACCCTTAGTCGCTATTGTATTGTCGAAATACGATGTATCCGGCGTGAGCGTAGCGGCGGCAATGGCCATCTTCAATTCCGGCCGCGTCAAAACCTGAACCGTGCCCGCCTGCAAAAATGCCAGGCGCGATTTCTCCAGCAAATCCACGCCCAGCTGCTGCTCCAGCTGCGCCACAAAGCGGACCGACGCATCAATAGAGCAGCCACTCGCGCCGGCCACGCCTTCATCCAACCCCACCACTAAAAATTGCTGGTGCCGGAACTCGGCCGAGGCCAGCAGGCTGCGGCCGTGGCTGGTCCATTCCTCGGCGAAGCGGGCCAGGGTGGGCAAGGTCGCCTTTATTTCGGCCTCCGTGAGCGGGCGGCTGGCCTGGTAAATCCACACGCGGGCATGGGTTGGGAGCTGGTCAAAAGCAACATTCATAAATCACGGATTTAGCAGATTTAAACGGATTTCACGGATTTTGTAGTCGATTCAAGCCGGCCTGAATTGCCGCGTTTCGCCTACAACGTGCTGGTGGTGAAAACAGTATTCCCCATCGCAAATCACGATGGGGAATACAAAAATCGTCTACAAAATCCGCGTAATCCGCTAAAATCCGCGTAATCCGTGATTATTGGGCGTTGATGCCTTCGGCGCTGGCTATTAGCTCGGCCAGGTCGAAGACCTGCACCTTGCCTTCCTGCTCCTTGTTTTTCACGCCGTCGCTCATCATCGTCATGCAGAAGGGGCACGATACGGCGATGATGCTGCCCTGCAAGTCGTGCGGGCCGGGGGTGCCGGTTTCGGTTTCGACGCCGCCCAGGTTGGCCAGCGCTTCGGCCTTGCCGCTGAGAGTAGCCAGGGCTTCCTCGGTGCGCTCAATGTTGATTTCCTTCTTGCCGGGCTCGGCGTCTTTCCACATCTGGGCCCCGCCCGCACCGCAGCAGAGGCCGTTAGCGCGGCTGCGCTTCATCTCCACCAGGTCGGCGTCGAGGGCGGCCAGCACGTCGCGCGGGGCTTCGTAAATGTTGTTGGCCCGGCCCAGGTAGCACGAATCGTGGAAGGTGATGCGGCGGCCTTTGAAGCTTTCGCCGCCGGTCACGCCCACCTTCCCCTCGTTGATGAGCTGCTGGAGGTAGGTGCTGTGGTGAATTACCTCGTAGTCGCCGCCCAGCGCGGGGTATTCGTTCTTAATCGTGTTGAAGCAGTGCGGGCAGGCTGTCACGATTTTCTTGATGCCGTAGCCGTTCATCGTTGTGATGTTCTGCATGGCCTGCATCTGAAACAGAAACTCATTGCCGGCGCGCTTGGCGGGGTCCCCGGTACAGCTTTCCTCCAAGCCCAGCACGGCGTAGTTGGTGCCCACGTGGTCGAGGATGCGCACGAAGGCACGGGTCACGCGCTTGTATCGTTCATCGAAAGCGCCGGCGCAGCCCACCCAGAACAGGATTTCGGGCGACTCGTTGCGGGCCGCCAAATCGGCCATGACGGGAACAGTAATTTGCTTTTTGGTGGCTTCGGGAGTAGTTGGGGACATAGGAGGAATGGACAACGCGACTGTCATCCTGAGCGCAGCGAAGGACCTTATCACGTCCGAGCCACATTAATTAGTAAATCTGACGAAAGCAGCGGTGATAAGATGCTTCCTTCGTCAGCATGACACACGACTTAGGCTACTACCGCCACCGCCGATTTCTCCACCGCAAACAAGTCATCGGCCCAGTTGAACCGGTCCGACGGCGAAAAGGCCCACGGCGCGCCGTTGTTCTCAATGTTGGAGAACATCACGTTCAGTGAGTTGGGCGCGGCCGACTCTTCCAGCACCAAAAAGCGGCGCATCTCAATGATGGTTTCGAGCGGGTTGATGTTCACGGGGCAGCTTTCCACGCAGGCGTTGCAGGTGGTGCAGGCCCAGAGCTCCTCGGGCGTCACTTTACCGCGCAGCAGCGTAGCGTTGGCTAGGTCCGTGATGGGTTCGTGTTTGGCTTCCTCGCCGTACACGTTGGGACGGAAAATGAGGGGCGAGTTATACTTCTCTTCCACCCGGTCGCGGGTGTCCATGATGATTTTGCGCGGCGAGAGCAGCTTGCCCGTGAGGTTGGCGGGGCACACCGACGTGCAGCGGCCGCACTCGGTGCAGGAGTAGGCGGCGAGCAGGTTGGTCCAGGGCAAGTCGTCCACGTCCTTCGCGCCGAAGGGCGTGGGGGCCAGGGCCGAGCCATCGGGTGCGGTGGGCGCGGGCGGCACCACGAAGCTGGGGTCCATCATGGCCTTCACCTCGTTGGTGATGCTTTCCACGTTCGAAAACTGCCCCTGCGGCGCCAGGCGTGAGTACCACACGCCCGGAAATGCCATAATAATGTGGAAGTGCTTCGAGCTGGGCAGGTAGTTGAGGAACAGGAAGATGCCGATGATGTGAATCCACCAGCCCAGGCGTTCCAATACTTCCAGCGTGGCTACGTTCGTGGGCAGCAGGCCCACCAGCAGGTTGCTGATAGGGAAAGTGCCCGGCAGGTCCTGGCCTTCCATCTGGTGCAGCTTGAGGTCGGCGGTATTCATGAAGAACAGGGCCGCCATCAGGACTACTTCGACGTAGAGAATGATGTTGGCATCCATTTTCGGCCACAGCCGCAGCTCGGGGCCGGTGAAGCGCTTGAGCGGCGGGTTGCTATTGCGGCGCCACCAGAAGGCCGCCACGGCCACAAGTACCAGCGCCGCCAGTATTTCGTTGGTCGCCATCAGCACGTCATACACCGGCCCGAGGAACTTGAGGAAGCGGTGGGTGCCAAAAAGGCCATCGACCACGATTTCCAGAACCTCGATGTTGATGACCAGGAAGCCCACGTACACCACCAGGTGCAACAGAGCGGGCGTCATGCGCTTGAACATTTTCTGCTGCCCGAAGGCCACGAGCAGGGTTTTCTGGAACCGCGCGGCGGCGTGGCCGCTCATGTCGCGCTCGCGCCCGACGAGGATGTTGGCCCGGATTTTACGGACCTGCCACGCGAAAAAGCCAAAAGCCGCTACCAGCAGCAGTAGAAAGAGGATGGATTGCAACATGGCGTAAAGATAAGGAGGCGGGAACGTTTGGGGGTGCAATATACTCGGCATGCCGAACACTTTTTAAAAAATCCTCGTCAGTTTAACACTTTTTTTTGCCCAGTTGTTGCACTATTGCGTTGGATTCGTACCTTTGCGGTCCCCTAAGCGCCCTAAAGCACGGTGGGGAAACGGCAACATAGCTCAGTTGGTAGAGCACAGCACTGAAAATGCTGGTGTCGTTGGTTCGATTCCAACTGTTGCCACGAAAAACCCCATTTCTATAACGGAAATGGGGTTTTTGCTTTTGGGTCGGACAGGATATCGGACAGTTGGGGTCGATTGAATCCTTAAAGGCGGTCCCTGCAACGCATTTTTGCTGTGTTGACTTTACTTTCGTGATGTCGGAGGGAATTAGTTGCCAAACGCCTCTTTTCGGCATCTAGGGTCGTTCTCGTTTCGAGGGCGGCCCTTCTTTGTAGCTGTTGAGGACTGTCAATTGAGAGGCAGGGTGGGGCGAGGGTGGCTCCAGCTATACTCGAGCTACGCTTCGGGGCCGCCTAGCTGCGCTGGTTTCCGTTGAGGGCGCGGGAAACTTCTTCCTCGGGGAGGTGAGTGTAGTGGCAGAACTCGGCGACCGAGACATAGGCCCGGGCGGGCTTGTTGAGCTCGGCGCGGATGCGCTGCAGCAGGACCTTAGCCGTGCCGTATTTGGTGCCGGTGAGCTGGGCCACTTCCTTGGGGTGGATGCAAACCTGGGGCATAGTGGGGTACAATGGGGTAAAAGTGGTAAGCGAAGATACAACGGCTAAAACCGGGCCGTAGGTTCGGTCTATGGCTTCTCCGCTGGCTTTTCGTTGGGTACTTGCTGCCGCTGGTTTGGCGCTGCTGGCGGGCTGCGTTGGGCTGCGGGGAGATGAGCTGCCGGCTGCCTCGTTTACCGCCCGCGCCGCTGCTGCCGCTGAGGCGGCCCGGGTGGTGCGCGTTATCGACGCCGATACCTACATCATGCTGTCAGGCTCCACGACTTACCGGCTGCGGCTGCTGGGCGTGGACGCGCCGGAGCAGGACCAGGCGTTTGGGCCGCAGGCTACGGACTCGGTGGCGCGGCTACTCACGCCGGGGCGGGTGGTGCTGGTGGCGCGGGCCGGGCTTGACCTGTACGGCCGGACGTTGGGCGCGGTGCTACTGCCGACGGCTACGGTGGCCGCGGCGGGCCGCTCTGTGCCGCTGGATTCGCTGCTGGTGGTGCGCGGGTGGGCCTGGGCCTTTGACCCCAACCGGATGGTGGCGGAGCGGGCCGCACAGCAAATAGTGGCACAGCGGGCCGGGCGCGGGCTCTGGAAATGCGGCGTGAGCCAAGCCGTGCCGCCGAAGCTGTGGCGGTCCTTTAATTCTGAAATCAAGCGGCGCTACCGGGTTGGCTGCACCTGGTAACAAAGCCGCGCAAGTGAAAGCAGCCGGGTTTTTTATCTCACTTTTTACCCCCTTTTCTCATGGCCTCTCAAACTGGCATTCTGGGACTGCAAGGCACCGTGGGCGGCCTTGTGTTCGCTAAAGACGGCTCGGTCCGTCAAAAACCCGCCTCCAATAAAGCGGCCTTCGCTAACTCGGCGAGCCTGGCCCGTACCCGTGAAAACGCAGCTGAATTCGGCTTGTCGGCCAAATACAGCAAGCTGCTCCGCGACTCGCTGCGCGTAGCCATTGCCTCGGCCAGCGACAGCCGGCTGGCTTCACGCCTAACCAAGGCGATGCGCGCCATCATCGGGCTCGACGACACGAATGACCGCGGCCAGCGGGTGTTCGATTCTTCGAACTCGGCCCCGCTGCTCGGCTTTAACTTCAACATCGGGGCCGGCATCGGGCAGACGATGTACTTCCCGTATGAGGTGACGGGCGCCGGCGCGGACGTGACGATGAGCATTCCGGCCCTGAACCCGGCCAGCGACATCGCCGCCCCGCAGGGTGCTACGCACTTCGAAGTGGTGTTTGCGGCTTCGGACCTGGACATGGAGATGCTGACCTACACCAACGGCGTGGTGGCAGCTCCGCTGGGCATCCTGCCACTGAGCGGTGCGCCGCTGGTGAACCAGTCGGTGGTGGCCACCTTCCCCGCGGCTCCGGCCGATGCCAACCTGGTGGTGGGCGTGGTGGGTATCAACTTCTACCAGCAGATTAATGGCAAGTTCTACCCGCTGAACAACAACAGCACGAACCCGCTGGCCATTGAGTACGTGGCCTAGGCCGCGGTAACGAAGTACGAAGCGGCCGGCCACGAACGGCTGGCCGTTTCTTTTTTCTCTTCAACTTCTAATCCTACTCATTATGCCACTTACGGCCTATCAAACCCAATTCAAGCGGCGCATGAAGCGCGCTATTAAGCTGCGTGCCAAGGCTGACCAGAAGGCGCGGCGCTACACCCAACTGCTGGCCGATGCCATTGGCGCAGCGGAAGACGCGGCTATGCAGATGAACGAGCTGAACCAGCTCTACAACGTGGACGTGAGCACCTACACCCTGCTCACGCAGGCGCTGCACGCCAACAGCGGGCAGGAAGTGCTAGTGGACCATCTGGCACAAAGCACGCCCGGTGAGGAGGTGGTACTCTTTAACCAAGTGCCGGATGGCAACGGCGGGCAGGAGCTGCCGGCCAATCCGCTATTTGGGGAGCTGGTGGCGGGGACGCCGAGTATTCCGCCTGTGCCGGATGCTTTGGCTCTTGTTCCCCTGGCAGCACCGCTACCGGACGTGGTGCCGGAGCCGTTCAAAACGGCGGCAGAATAGCGGCCAGTATGCTAGTCATAAATGAAAAGGCCGACCTCCTTCCTGTGGGGGCCGGCCTTTTTGCGTGGTGTCTGCGTTTAATGCTTCATGCCGCCCATACGGGGGGCTTTGCCCTTGCCTAGTTGGTCGAGGGCCGCACGGAAGCCCGTGGCGAGTTGCGCGGCCGGGCCCCGGCCGTAGTAGTGCAGAAACATCATCCGGGGCTCGTCGAACAGCATGTGGTTGTGCACGGCCACCACTTCCAGGTTGTGCGCCCGCAACGCCTTAATAACCGGGGTTACTTCGCTTTCCAACATGGCAATGTCGCCGGCAATGTGGCTGTCGGTTTGTTTGCCGGCAAACGCGGCCCATGAGTTGAGGCCGATAGCGGCCGTCATCTCCGTGCCCATCATGAGGGATTGCACATCGGCCCGGCCCACGGTGTACTTGTAGGTTGAGCCGTTGACGACGCCCTGGTAGCCCACCACTTTATCCAGCGCCGGAACATCGAACAGCTCTTTGCCGGTGGGCGGGCCGGCGGCGGGCGTGGCGTTGTTGCCCGCCGCAGCCGCGGGCGCACCGGCCGGCTTGGACTGGTTGGCGGGCAGCAGCTTCGAGTCTTTGAGGGCGGCGGCAAACTTACGGGACAGCTCGGCGGGGGTGCCCATGCCGTGGATGTGCATGTAGAAGATGCGCGGCTCTTCGTAGAAGAAGTGGTTGTGCACGGCCCCGATTTCGAGCCCCTGCGCTAGCGCGGCCGACACGAGCGGGTTGACTTCTTCCTGTAGCAGCACGGTATCGCTCATGAGCATGGCTGATTTGCCGTCCAGCGTGTGCTTAATGGCCACCCACCCGCCGAAGCCGAAGGCAATGGGCACCGGCTCGCCTTTGATGCTCACTTTTAAATCGTTGCGCGGCAAAGGCGTGGTGTGCGTGGCCTGTGCTTCCACGTAGGTGCCCTTTTTTCCCATCGCACCTTCAATGGCGGCGATTTCTGCCGCCGTCAGCGCCGGGGTTTTGCCGGTAGGAGGAGGGAGGGGAACCGGCATCGCCAGGGCATCGGGGCCGCTGAGCAGCGCGGTGGTGCCGAAGACGGCGGCCGCGCGCAGGGCGTCGCGGCGGGTAACGTTAGGAGGAGTCATGGGGCCGATAGCGAAAGTGAAAAATGAATTAGCCGCAGCCGCAGCCGCCCTTGCCTTGCTCTTGGATGGGCGGACACGGTACCGAGCCGTAGGAACAGTATACGCAGCAGTCGCCGGCCAGGGGCTTCAGGATGGTGTGGCAGCTAATGCATTCGTAGAACCACTGGCAGGCGTCGGTGGGCATCTGCTCGGCCTGCGCGTGCTGGCACACGGGGCACGTGAGCAAGGAGGTGAGGGTGACGGGTTGGGTCGGGGTCATGGTCGTTGGTTAGCGGGTGGGGCTCAGAACGTGGTAACCGGTGCTGTTGATGGCGCTTTCCACCTGGGCAGGCTGCGCCTGGACGGCATCGAAGCGTACTTGGGCGGTGGCTTGGTTGTAGGAAACGGCCACGGTTTGGACGCCGGGTACTTGCTGCACGGCCTGCTCGACGTGGTGAGCGCAGGCTTCGCAGGTCATGCCGCCGATGCGGTAGGTGCGGGTTTGCCACATCGGGGCAGTTCCGGTGGCGGCAACGGCCGAGGCACTGGACTTGGCCGTGGGATAGAGCGCGGCCCCGTAGTAGGGAAAGGCCAGCAGCAGCGCGGCGAGTACAGTGACGGCACCGAGAAAAGCAGTGGTTTGCATCAGGGGCTTCTTTTCGGGCACGGCGCAGCAGTCGGCAGCTGCGGCAGTGGGGCGCAGCTGGCGGTACCAGGCGAAGCCGAGCACGGCCACGGTCAGAGCTACTAAATAGAGGCGGTAGGGTTCGAGCCAGGCGAAGGCGCTGGCGGCCCCGCCGAGGCCGCCGACCACGGCCAGCAGCGGCGTGATGCAGCAGAGCGAAGCGGCCAGCGCGGCCAGCAGGCCGGCACCGAACAAGGACTTGGAAGGCTGGGCGGGGGCGTTGCTCATTGAGCCGGTTCGGGTTGGGTGGTGAGGTGGGCCAGCAAGGGCTGGAGCACCGGCAGATGCTCGGCGTTGAGGGTGTAAAACACGGTTTGGCCCGCTTTGCGGCCCGTCACTACGCCGCCGTTTTTGAGCTTGCGCAGGTGCTGCGACACGGCCGAAATAGTCATTTTTAGCACATCGGCCAAGTCGCAGACGCAGAGCTGCTCGTCGGCGAGCAGGAAGAGCATCTGCAGACGCACTTCATTACCGGTCAGGGCCAGGACACTGGCCAGCGAGCTAAGCGCGGGGGCCGCTTGGGCCAGGCGCTCCTGGCACTGTTGGATGTGGTCGGTGTCGGCAGAGACCCGGACGCAGGAGGTTAGATTCATTAAGAAAAGGAGCAAATGAACTACTATCGTATTTAAGCTAATGCTAAAATACGGTGGAAAGTTTCATCTTTTCCCTAATGCCTGAACAAGTATGGTCTACTCGTCAGGCGGCCTGCAGTTCTTCTTGGCGGTAGCAGCCCAATAGCCGTTGTCGAGATAGTGGACATTTATACCACCCGAACAAGCTAAAGACTAAAGCGAATAGTAGCCACTGGGACAACTGCAGCGGCTGAAACCTTGCCGACTGGCCGGTTTCCTTCATTGGGGGCCGGCCTTTTGCGTTTGTTGGGGCAGGTTCGTTGGGCCACTTTATTTGACGGCCGGAGCTGTGGGGCAACGGCGACAGCCCTCCAGAGGGCGCTTTCGGGGCACATGACCAGGCGTTGCCCACCCAAAGCAAATACGCACCAGTACTTGCTAGTCCCTAACCCGAGATTTTGCGCATCAACATTTCCAATGGCCCATTTTTAAATCTTCTGCGCCATAAGTCGCTGAAAATTATGCTAATGATATAAAAGGCGACAGAGTAAGCTAATATGTAAGCGGGTGGGGTCGGTTTTTCATCTTCGAGCAACCCGGTATAATGCTTACCCGTCAACTTGGCCAGTAATAGCACGCCTAATGTGAGGTGAATCACATAATTAGACAAGGTTAATTGTCCGGTTCTCTGTAGGGCTAAAACTAGCCGATTGGTCGGGTACCTCTCCCCGATATACAGGCAAACGGGAATCACGAGCAAGGCAAAGGCCATCGTCACGAGCACGAAGGGCAGATACGGTGGAAAATATTCGGCCATGATGTAGTTGCTCCAAAACGGCGTGAATACATGCTGCCGCACCAACAGCCGCAAACCCTGAATTAGGATAAATACCAGGAGCCCGACCAGAAACACTTTTTGTTTGGCGAATTTTTGCTGCCAATCCAGCCGCCCTAGCCACATCCCCACCAAAAAGTAAGAAAGCCAGGGAAATAGCGAGTTCCACCCGTTATAAAGAGTATTGCGCAAAAAGCCTAGCGGAGTCCAGAAGTCCAGATACTTAAAAGTTATAAAGTCCCAACTCGTGTTGATGGGGATGAGCAGCAGCAGGAGGTGGAAAACGGCAATAGCCACTAAGCCCCCCCATAAGTAAAAGCGCTTGGGCACAAATAAGAGAAATGCGGCCACATGCAGGTAGCCGCCATAAAAGTGCAGGATATCGCCGGACCACCAGTTATAGAGCAGTAACCCGAGGGCGAAGAGAAACCAGGAACGTCGTAGAATCTTCGCTTTCAACGCGGCCTGCTCTTCGCGGCTGTAGCTAGCGCGATTCGTCATCAACGATACGCCCATGCCGGCGCAGATGATGAAAATAGCGGTCGAGTTGCCCGTGAAGATGTTCAGAAAATGCCCCACTGAATCCGTAGGAGCCATCAGGGAGCCAAAGCTAAAATTGAAGTTCACAATGAACATTCCAAAAATGGCATAAGCCCTAGCCAGGTCGAACCCGATAATTCGTTTTTCCATTTATTTGATAGTGAGCAGAGTACTAGGCAGGGGCAATGGTTTCCTGGCCATAGCTAGCTAAAAAGGTCGAGCTGACCCTTTTTATCGCATCCCCACAACTAATCATTACAGGAAAAAGACTACGGCCAGAACCTGCTGCAAAGTAGCGCTTATTGCCAGTGGCTTGACACTATGCCTTATCCCGCAATAATGCCAAGCAGGCCATAATGCCTGCGCAAACCAGAACCCCCCTTATTCCGAGAACTTCGTTTGGGTTAAGGGAAGAAAGCCAGTTCTTGGGAGTGGGAAATGGGGTAGCTGCCGTGCGCAGTCGGCATCAGGGGCGAGCCTGCTGTTGGACATGAGCCCTTAGCAGGCGCTCGTACTTCTTGCGGCCCTGCTCGAAGAGGCCGGGAATATCGAACAGCTCGACCTGCCAGACAGCGAAGGGGGTTTTTTTCTGGATGCCGATGATGGTGAAGCGCGTGGCCCCGAGGACGTCGGCGTAGAAGGCGGCCTGGCGGTCGTAGTCGTACTGCTCGATGGTAGCGCAGAAGCCGGCGTAGTCGCGGGCGCTGGTGGTTTTGAAGTCGACCAGGCCCACCTTGCCGATGCGGGGGCTGACGTGGAGCAGGTCGGGGCGGATTTTGACGGGTATGCCGGTGGCCGCGTGGGTGGCGGTGTGCGTGAGCTCGGGCCGGCCCCGAAAAAGCAAGTCGCGGCAGTAGCGCTGGCGGCGCACGGCGGCGGCCAGGGTTTCGACCAGGGGCCAGTCGCAGCGCTCGGCGGTGCGGGCGTAGTGCTGGGGCTCGAGGGTGGCGGTGTGGAAGTGGCTGCCGAAGGTGAGGGCCACGGGGTTGGGCGTGTTGGGCTTGCCCAATAACTTGGCTTTGAGGTTGGACAGGTCGGTGTTGGAAGCGTGAGGCAGGGCGCGGTGTTGGGCCTGGGTCAGCTCGGGGAATTGCTGGACGTTGGTAAACATGGGGCTGCGGTGTTGAAAGGCGGTTGAATGATTTACTGGTGGCGGTCGATGATGCAGGCCAGGCGGCCGGCTTCGTCGGCGCGGTGCAGCCAGATATGGGAGCCGCCGCAGCCGACTTCGTAGGCCGGCTCGGGGAAGAGCTGGCGCACGGCGGGCGCGAGGTCGCGCACGTCGGGCAGCGGAGCAGTGGTGGCGAGGAGCTGGGCCAGCTCAGTCAGGCGGGCGGCTTCTTCGGGCGTGCTGGCGGGCAGTTCCTGGCGGAGTTCGGGGAGTTGGAGCATGAGTAGGGAATTTTTGGCTGGCCCGCCCACCGCAAAGCGCGGCGGGCGGGCTGCCGGTGGATGATTAAGCGGCTTGGCTTACGCCTTCCTTGGGTTCGGGCTCCTGGCTCAAGCGGGGCAGCTGCTCGTCGGCCTGGGGCACGGTGTAGCCGTGCTGCTGGCGGATGTCGGCGAGGCCGGTGAAGGTTTCGGCACGCCAGATGGGGAAGTCGCGGGCGAAGTCGCGGCGGGCAGCTACTTCGGCGGGGTCGGCGGCTTCGTAGCTGAACTGGGCGATGTAGTAGGTGGCCTTCTTGCCGTCTTTGGTCGTCTCCTTCTTCTCGGCCTGCACCTTCACCACCACGTCGGCCAGGGTGAGGTCGTCGTAGAAAAGCGGCTCAATGAGGCGGTAGAGGTTTTCGACGCTGTAGCCATGGAAGAGCACGGCGCAGATGGCGCCCTTTTCGTCGGTGAAATAGAGCTCGGCCCACGTCTTGCGGCCCATGTTCAGGATGTCGTCGCTGAAAATGCGCCAGGCCAGCGGGATGAAGCGCAGCGACTGGCCGAGGGGCGTGGTGCCGTTGCTATTGAACTGGCCGGCCTTGGCGTCGAAGCGGATTTGGCGCGGGTGACCGGGCAGGTAGCGGAACGGGTTGCTCCAGGTTTCTTCGCCGGTGCTTTCGTCGACGCCGGCGACGAGGTATGCCGGGCGCGTGCTAGGAATGATGGCCAGGTCAGAAACCTGAGCGGCGGGTGCGGCCTTCGCGGCGGCGGTTTTGGGAGTGGTGGTGGCGGTTGCCATAATTGGGAAGGGGTTGGGAAGTAAAAAAGCGGGGCCAGTTGGCGGCCGGCCCCTGCGCCGTTTTGGGGTTGTTGCTAGCGGAATTGCTTGTCGTGGCAGACGATGGCGCGGCCCACGATGGAGTCCTGGCCCCGCGCTTCGGGTTGGTGCTGGTACCAGAGGTAGGTGGCCAGCAGATTGAGGTAGGCGGGGTGGCGGAACTTGCCCTCGTCGTCGATTATCAGAATCAGCTCGGGGCTGAGGCGCACCACGTCGACGGTCTGGCAATCGAGCAGCTGGTACAATTCGGCCAGCTTGAAATTGCGGCCGTTGGCCGGGCTGACGGGTTGGGGGGTGGCGCTGTGCGGGTCGAGCAAGTGCGGCTGGTAAGTAGTAGCGGTTTGAGGCATGGTGGGGCTGGTTTGGTGGGGCCGCCCGGCTTGGCCGGCCCCTGGTGGGTTAGAAGATTGGGAAGGCGTGGGCGCTGGCGTGGAAGAGTTGAATGGCGGCGGCTATGGCATCGAAGGGCGTGGCGCCGGTGCCGCGGAAGTGGGCCACCACGGCCCCGGTATGTGGGCTGGGCACGTCGTACTGGCAGTTGTAGCGGCGGCCCTGAGCGAAGGCGTAGCCGGTGAAGTGGGCACCGGGCACGGGAAAGCAGGCGGCGGCAACCTGGGCGAGGCTGGGGGCGATGGTGGCGGGCATGGCGGGGCCGGTGGTTACTGAATGGGGGTGCCGTATTTGGCAGCGTAGGCGGCGCGGACGGCCCTTTCGGCGGCGGCCCTGGGGGTGGCGTGGTAGGCAGCAGCGGCGGCGGCATAAGCGGCGCGGGCGGCCTGACGGTGGCGGGCAGCGGCTAAGAGCTTGCGGAAGCGGCCGGGGCCAAAGTCATTATCCCGCACCTCCCACAAAGCCCGGTCGGCGTAGTATTTGACCGACTGCGCACGGGCCAGCACCTCGTAAGGCGTGAGCGGGGCCGGGGCCGGCATGGTGGCCGCCCCCACTGCGGGAGCGGCCAGGGCGCACGGGCTAAGCTGCATGAGCGACCAGCTGAGGAGCCGAAACGTAGCAGCACCCGCACTGGCCTAGCGCGTCGCGCCCCTCCTGGCACACCACGCACACGATTTCGGCGGCCTGCTCCTGCGCCCCGCTGAATGCCTGCTCGGCGGACGACAGCACGCGGGCGGCGTGACCCTCGGCAGCCTCGGCCAGCATGACCACCCCGGCGGCCTGCTCTTTGGCGGCCTGCGCGTAGTGGGCCACGGCGGCGGTGATGGCAGCAAACGGGCACGCAAGGCCGCACGCGAAATAGGAAGCCCACCCGTACTCCGTGCCGGCCTGCGCGACGAAATAGTGAACCCCGTACTGGGTGTGGGTGACGCTGCCGGTGATGCTGACGTGGACGCCGGCGGAATGGAGGGCGGGGCCGCACCAGGCGGTAGTGGCTAACTCTGTGAACTGAAAGTGGGTGAACATGGCCTGTAGGTGTGAGGCGTGAGACAGCAGGCAGGGCCTTTCCCTTGTGCTTGTACAAATATACGCAATAATGAGTAAAAAAAGACACAAATTAGAAAGAAAAACACGATAAAATGTAGAAAAATACACGGCCATTGAGTATCTTTACAACATGGAAAAAGACAAAAAAACAGTGGCGGTGGTGGGTAGCCGGGGCGTGGCCAGCTGTCCCGCGCTACTGGCCCGACTGGCGGAACTGGCCCCGGCGGAACTGGTGAGCGGCGGGGCTACCGGCGTAGATAGCCTGGCGGCCAAGTGGGCACGGACCAATGGCGTGCCGGTACGCGAGCTGCGGCCCGACTATGCCGCCCACGGGGCCACGGCCGCCACCCACGTGCGCAACGCCGAGATAGTGCGCCTGGCCGACCTGGTGCTGGTGGTGTGGGACGGCCAGAGCAAGGGCACGCTGAGCGCGGCGCGGGCGGCGGCCCGGCTGGGGCGGCCCTGCGAGTGGCTGCTGGCCCCGGCACCCGGCGCGGGGCCAGTGGCCGGCGGCCTGGGAATGTAGCCCGCCCGGCGGCGCCCTGCCGGCCCCGACCCTACCGAACAGTTAGATGCTTTTCTCGGCGGCGCGGAGCCCGCCATGGGGCGCGTAGCGGGCCTTATGAGGGTGGAGCCCGAGGCCATGCAGAGCGAAGCGGAGCATATCGCAGGGGTTTGGGGGCCGCCCCAATAAAACGCGCCCGGAGGGCACCGCATTGAGGCAGCAACTGCTAATGCTCCTGTGGCCGCTGGTGCCGCTTTTAGCCGCGGGCTGCCGTTTTTGAGCGGGTGGGGAGAGGCTGGCTGACTTTTGGAAGCGGGCCGGGGTGTTGGGTTGCGGTAGCGGCAGCTGGCTGACTGCAGGGAAGCTGGGCGGCGCGTGGGGCGGTAGTTACGGGGTTGTCCTGAGTTGCTGCGGGAGGTGGGGAGGAAGAGGCTGGCACGGCGTGGCGACGACGGGAAGCCGGCGAAATGGAGCGCAGGCGCAACAACGTGGAGCCGGAGCGTAATGCAGCTGGTCTGGAAGGAGGAGTGACGACGGGCGGGCCGGGCGGTGGGGTTGCGGTAGCGGTGGCTGGCCGACGGAAGTGAGTGGAGCCCTGCGAAGCATAGTGAGCGAGGAGCGCAGGTACGGAGCGACGAGGGAACGGTGCGCAGCGTGGGCGGAAGGAATGGAGGGCGGCGAGGCGGCGCGTGGGGCGGTGTTTCGGGAGGCTCGGGAAGTCGCGGGAGGGTTGCGTGAGGGATGGTAGCCAAGCGAGCGAAGGGAGCTGACCGCAGGGCCGCAGCGCAGCGGAGTGGCGCACAGCCCGACCCCGGAACGACCAGCGGGAGTGCAGGGGGCACGCCCTGAATAGTGCAATATAATAGGTGGCTCTGGTGCTATATCGAAAGGTGTTGCGTGTACGTATATTTGTACAAACAACATTTGCATTCTACAAAGCCCCCTGCCCTATGTTATTCAGCAGCTCAAAACTTGGTCATATTGGCCAAATCCTCAGTACCGGCGCGGTCTGGGAGATTGGAACGTCGGCTTTTACGCCACCCACGGCGAATGAGATTGAGACGTTCGTGCACGTCGTTATTCAGGTGGTGGTGGGTATTGTGACGGTGGTGGCTACGGTGCGCAAGATGTTCCAGAAGCCGGAAACGGTGGTGAAGCTGCCGGCGATGGGTGCCGTGGTTGCCCCTGCTCCTGCTGCTCCTACCGAAACTGGTGCTGCCGAATCTGCTCATGACTCCGAGTAAGCCTGCTGCCGCTGGGGTCGTGACCAAGGAGGTGCGGGTTGTGCCGGTACTGATGGCTGCGGGGCTGAAGGTGCAGGCGGCTCGGCTGGCTCAGGCGGTGCCGGCTCTGCGGGCGGCTTACAGCCAGGCGCTGGCCCGCTGGGTCGGGGACCCGGGGTTGCGGCTGCTGGCGCTGCCCATTATAACGGAATGCTACCGGTCGCCCGAGCGTCAGGATGAGCTTTATAAGCAAGGGCGAAGCAAGCCGGGGCCTATCGTGACATACAAGCGGGGCGGAGAGTCGAACCATAACAGGCTGCCGGCGCCGGCGCTGGACGTGGCCTTTCTGCTGCCGGATGGGGAGGTGTCGTGGTCGGGGTTGCTGCTGAGCAGGTTTGCGCGGCTGATGAAGGCGGCCGATGCGCGGGTGCACTGGGGAGGGGACTGGCCGGGGTTTAAGGACCGGCCGCATTTTGAGGTAGTTTGAGGTATCGGGAGCGGCAGGGCCTGTAATGCGTTGGCGGCGGCGGCGATAGAAAGGTATCGGTCCTCGTCGTTGAGGGAAGCCGCGTGGGTGGCGCCTGAGCAGCGTGCGGGAATGGTCATTGTTGAGCCAGCGCCGTAAGCATACGAAGGGGCTGGATAGCGGTGCGGGCAATTGCCTGGCAGCTCCATCCCCCCTATTTGGCTACTTTTAGCGCGACTTACCTGAATTATCGTTACCCCCTGTCCTTCTCATGATAGCAGAAAAGCACCCTGCTGCGACCGCAGAAAAACACCCGCACACCGCCATTTCTGCCGGCGGGCTGCTCATTGCCTTGGGCATTATTTACGGGGACATCGGCACCTCGCCGCTGTACGTGATGACGGCCATCCTGAAAAGCGCCCGGGTGCCGGGCCTGATTGAGCCGAGCCTGATTCTAGGGGCCATTTCGTGCGTGGTGTGGACGCTGACGCTGCAAACCACCGTTAAATACGTCATCATCACCCTGAACGCGGACAACAACGGGGAGGGCGGCATCTTTTCCCTGTACTCGCTGGTGCGGCGCCGGGGCGCGTGGCTGGCGGCCGTGGCCATTGTGGGCGGGGCGGCGCTGCTGGCCGACGGCGTGATTACGCCGCCGATTTCGGTGTCGTCGGCGGTGGAGGGGCTGCGGGCGGTGTACCCGGACATTCCCACGGTGCCGATTGTGATTGGCATCATCGCGGGCTTGTTTCTGCTGCAAAGCTTTGGCACTCAGATTGTGGGCAAGGCCTTCGGACCGATTATGCTGTTGTGGTTTGGGATGCTGGCGGTGCTGGGGGGCAGCTGGGTGGTGCAGAACCCGGTGATTCTGAAGGCGCTGAACCCGGTGTACGCCTACGACCTGCTGGTGAAGTACCCGGGCGGGTTCTGGCTGCTGGGCTCGGTGTTTCTATGCACCACCGGGGCCGAGGCCTTGTATTCGGACCTGGGCCACTGCGGCAAGGGCAACATCCGCATCAGCTGGGTATTTGTGAAAAGCGCGCTGCTGCTGAACTACTTCGGGCAGGGGGCGTGGCTGCTGGCGCACCAGGGCCAGCAGTTGGGCACCCGCAACCCGTTTTATGAGCTCATGCCGCCGTGGTTTCTGCTCATTGGTATCGGCGTGGCCACCGTGGCGGCCATCATTGCCTCGCAGGCCCTCATCACGGGCTCGTTTACGCTGGTGGCCGAGGCCATTCGCCTGAACATGTGGCCCAAGGTGAAGCTCAACTACCCCACCGACGTGAAGGGGCAGCTCTACGTGCCGAGCATGAACCGGCTGCTGCTGCTGGGCTGCATCGGGGTGGTGCTGTACTTCCGCGAATCGGCCAATATGGAAGCGGCGTATGGCCTGGCCATTACGCTGACCATGCTCATGACGACGGTGCTGCTGACCATGTGGCTGCGGGTGAAGCGGGTGAACCCGGTGTTGATTGGGCTGTTTGTGCTGGTGTACGGGGCCATCGAGGGCTCGTTTCTAGTGGCCAACCTCATCAAGTTTCCGCATGGGGGATGGGTGTCGCTGGCCATTGGCGGGGTGCTGATGGGCGTGATGTACGTGTGGCTGCGGGCGCACTTCATCAAGCGCCGGCTCACGGATTTCGTCAAAATTGCCCCCTACGTCGACAAACTGCAGGAGCTCAGCGACGACGAGACGGTGCCCAAGTACGCCACGCACCTGGTGTTCATGTCGTCGGCCGAGCGCAACTCCGAGATTGAGCAGAAAATCATGTATTCCATCTTCCAGAAGCGGCCAAAGCGGGCCGACATCTACTGGTTTGTGCACGTGGAGAACACCGACCAGCCCTACACCATGGAGTATAAGGTGACGGAGCAGGCCGCCAACGACGTCCTGCGCATCACCTTCCGCCTGGGCTTCCGGGTGCCGCAGCGCATCAACCTGTACTTCCGCAAGGTAATTGAGGACCTGGTGCGCAACAAGGAAGTGGACATCACCTCGCGCTACGAGTCGCTGAATAAGCAGCAAGTGACGGGCGACTTCCGCTTTGTGGTGCTGGAGAAGTACCTGAGCGTGGAAAACGACCTGCCGACGATGGAAAAGATGGTGATGCAGGCCTACTTCTACATCCGCCAGTTCATTCCGTCCGAGGACCAGTACTTCGGCCTGGACACGTCGTCGGTGAAAGTAGAGAAGGTGCCGCTCATCATCGCGCCGGCGCAAAACGTCACGCTGACGCGCATTACGTAACCCGCTCGTAGCTGTTTTCTGTTATGAAAAGTAGGTTTCCCTCGCTGTTCCGCTTTATCTGGGTAATGGGGCCGCTGTGCTTTGGGGCCGTACTCGTCCTGGCCTGGGACGTGGCGGAAGCGACGGCGCCAGCAGCCCGAGTGACCCGGGAGCGGGCGCTGGCGCAGGCCCGCGACGGCTACTTCCACGCCCCGGGGGCGGCCGATGCCTACGTCGTGCAACCGGCAGTGCCGGGGGCGGTGGGGGCAGGCCTGACCGGGGCCGTGCTGGCCGGGGCGCCGTACCTGACGCCCGCCGACGCCGAGGCCGAGGCGGCCGTGGTGGCGCGGCGGCGGGGGCTGCCGGCCGGGCAGGTGCGGGCGTTGGTAGCGGCGCACCGCGCCCCCCTGTGGTGGGGCCTGCTGGGACCGGACCGGGTGGACGTGGCCGCGCTGAATGCCGCGCTGGCAGTCCTGCCACCGGCCCCTGGCATATCACGCTGAGGCTTATGCGACGAAGCGGGTGGGCCAGCTGGGCACCTGCACGCTACCACTTTGGTAAAAACGGTTTGTCAAAATGATAGAGAAGGGTTGTGCCTGGGCCACCCGCTGGTTGGATTGGCAAAAATTCATTAGTGCCTTTCAACTACTTACGCGACAGCTGACGTGGTGAGGTGATGTGGACAGGAATTGGCTAGCGCGACAGCTGACGTGGTGAGGTGATGTGGACAGGAATTGGCTAGCGCAAGTGAAGCCGTTACCTGGCGGTTTCCTCCTTCGCGCCCTGCGCCTACACCAAGAACCCAACCACGCTACACATGCACTCTTTTTTTCGCCTGGCCCTGGCCAGCAGCTTTGTTCTACCCACGTTGGCCCTGGGCCAGACCGCTCCGGCCGATACCGTGACGGCGGCCCCGGCTGCCAGTCCTTGGACGTTTTACGGGTACGTGGACGCCTACTACGGCTACGACTTCAACCGCGCCAACTCGCCGCAGCGGCCGGCCTTTCTGTATTCCCACAACCGCCAAAACGAGTTTACCGTGAACCACGGCCTGGTGGGGGCGCGCTACCAGGACGAGCGGGTGCGGGCGTCGCTGGCGCTGCAAGCGGGCACCTACGTGGAGGCCAACTATGCGGCCGAAACGCCGGTGATGCGGCCCGTGTACGAGGCCTACGCGGGCTTTCGGCCCACCCGGCGCAGCTGGCTGGACCTGGGTATTTTCACCTCGCACCTGGGGTTTGAGTCGGCTATCAGCAAAGACAACTGGACGCTGACCCGCTCGCTGATGGCCGAGAACTCGCCCTACTTCGAGTCGGGGGCCCGCTTCACCTACGAGGCCTCGCCCAAGCTGACGCTGACCGGGCTGGTGCTCAACGGCTGGCAGAACATCCGGGAGAACAACCGGGGCAAGGCCGTGGGCACGCAGGTGCAGTGGAAGCCTGCGGCGAAGTGGGTGCTGAATTCGAGCACCTTCGTCGGCAACGAGCAGCCGCAGGACTCGGCGCGTCGGCGGCGCTACTTCCACGACTTTTACGCCAGCTACGCTGCCACTTCCCGCCTGAGCCTGGCGGTGGTGTTCGACATCGGCCAGCAGCAGGCGCCCGGCCGGGCGGCCGACACCTGGCATACGGGCGCGGCCTTTGTGCGCTACGCCTTTGCCGAGCGCTGGACGGCCGCGGCCCGCGCCGAATACTACTCGGCCGACCACGGGGTCATCATCGCCGCGCTGGCCCCGGCGGCGGCCACTCCCAACGTACTGGTGCGCGGGGCCTCGCTGAACCTGGACTACGCCCCGGCGCGGCAGGTACTGGTGCGGCTGGAAGGCCGGGTGCTGCGGGCCGGGCAGCCGCTGTTCGCGGATGCGGCGGCGCTGCCCACGCGCACCTACGGCAACGGCACGGCGTCGGTGAGCTTTGGGTTTTGAGGGGGGTAGCGAAATTTGGGCGATGCAGCGGATGAATGCAGCCGATGCGCCGGGGCATCGAAGCGCGGGGACTGGCCGCACTTTAAGGTGCGCGGGTGAAACAGAACGAGCGGACCTGGTGGCCCGCTCGTTCTGTTTTGGAGGGAAATGCGGCGGTTGAATCCGGCGCAGACAGGGAAGCACCGGATTTAGTTATTGCGGTCGGTGTCGGTGACGGTGATGACGTTGTTGCGGTCGATGGCAATGGTGTATTCGTGGCACTTGCTCACGTCGGTGGTTTTAACGTAGTCGATGTTGTTGACCTTGAGCGTGAACGTGGTGGAGCCGGCCGCGTAGTTGGCGTAGTCGGACGAGGCACCGGCGGCCACGTTGTTGATGTTGACGGTGCTGCCGCCGGAAGTCTTTATCTGCACGCTGGCGTTTTGGGTGCCGTTGTTGGTGATGCGGGCGCGGGGGTCTTCGTTGCTGCACTTCTTGCCGCAGCCGCTGGCCGCGAAGGTGAGCACGCCGGCGAAGAGCAGGGGCGCGAAGGAGGTAAGGACTTTCATGGGGTTGGGGAATGGGGTACGGGTGCCCCCGGCGGGGTGCGGGAGGCGATGCAAATTGCCCAAGGCGAAGATGGTGCCACGGTTCCCGCCAGGTTTCGAGCTTTTGCGGTCCATCAGGAAGAGAAAGGTCTTTTCTGCTTGGCTGACAGCAAGCAAAGCTAGTGAAGGAGGACAGATTTTTGGCAAATCAGGCCAACTGTTTCCCAACCGCTGATAACTAAAGCTACCTTCGTCCTTCTACCAACCCGCTGGCTTTTTTCGGGAAGCCGGACCACTCCGCAAGGACTACTTCCACTACGTGCTGTACACCGACTTTGAAACCCGCTGGCTGAAATCAGGGGGCGCGGAACGGGCCAACTACGGCCTGTTTCTGACCGACCTCTGCGACCTGCTGGGCGTGGCCCGGCCCGATGCCACTTCCGACGACCCCGCGCAGGATGCCTACGTGCTGGAGCGGGCCGTGACGTTCAGCAACGGCGGCCCCGGCGGCAAGGCCAGCACCGGGCGCATCGACCTCTACAAGCGCGGGTGCTTCGTGCTGGAAACCAAGCAGGGCACCGACACGCCCGACCAGCAGGCCCGGGCCGCCAAAGCCGAGCTGGGACTGCCCGCCGACAAGCGCCGCAAGGGCCACGCCGTGCGCGGCACCGCCAAGTGGGGCCAGATGATGGAAGCCGCCCGCCAGCAGGCGCTGGGCTACGTGCGGGCGCTGCCCGGCTCGGAACCACGGCCGCCGTTTGTGGTGGTGGTCGACGTGGGCTTCTGCATCGACCTGTACAGCAACTTCGCCGGCGTGGGCGACAACTACGTGCCCTTTCCCGACTCGCAGACCTACCGGCTGCGGCTGGCCGACCTGAACGACGAGGCGGTGCGGGCCCGGCTGACGCAGCTCTTCACCGACCCGCAGCAGCTGGACCCGAGCCGGCGGGCGGCGCAGGTGACGCGGCAGCTGGCCGGGCAGCTGGCGGCCCTCTCGGCGCAGCTGGAGCGGGCGGGGCACGCCTCCGACGTGGTGGCGCAGTTTCTGATGCGCTGCCTGTTCACGATGTTTGCCGAGGACGTGGCGCTGATTCCGAAAGACTCGTTTTCGGGGCTGCTGGCGGCGTACGCGGCCACGGCGGAGCTGCGGGGCCTGCTGCCCGATGCCCTGCAAAGCCTGTGGCACACCATGGACAAAGGCGGCTTTGCGCCCGACCTGCGGGCCAGGCTGCGGCGTTTCAATGGGCAGCTGTTTCATGATGCCTCGGCGCTGCCGCTGAATGCCGACCAGCTGACGCTGCTGCGCGAGGCGGCGAAGGCCGACTGGGCAGAAGTGGAGCCGGCCATTTTCGGCACGCTGCTGGAACGGGCGCTGGACCCCAAAGAGCGGCACAGCCTGGGGGCGCACTACACCCCGCGCCGCTACGTGGAGCGCCTGGTGGTGCCGGCTGTGGTGGCCCCGCTGCGCCGGGAGTGGGCGGCGGCGCAGGCGGCCAGCGCCCGCCGCCTGGAGGAGAACAAGCCCAAGGAAGCGCGCGCCGAGCTGGTGACGTTTCTGCGGCGGCTGACGTCGGTGCGGGTGCTGGACCCGGCCTGTGGCTCGGGCAATTTCCTGTACGTGACGCTGGAGCACCTCAAGCGGCTGGAAGGCGAAGTGCTGACTGCTATCAACAGCTACGGCCAAACGGGCCTGCTGGACCTGGCCGGGGGCACGACGGTGAGCCCGCGCCAGCTGCTGGGCCTGGAGTTGAACCCGCGGGCGGCGGCCATTGCCGACGTGGTGCTGAAAATCGGCTACCTGCAATGGCACCTGCGCACCAACGGCATCACGCAGCTGGCCGAGCCGCTGCTGGACGAGTACCGCAACATTCGCCAGCAGGACGCCGCCCTGCGCCACGACGCGCCCACGCCCCGCCTCGATGCCCACGGCCAGCCCGTAACCCGCTGGGACGGCACCACCCGCCCGCACCCGACGACCGGCCAGCCCGTGCCCGACGAAACCGCCCGCACGCCCGTGCTCGACTACCCCAACCCCCGCCCCGCCGAGTGGCCCGAAGCCGATTTCATCGTGGGCAACCCGCCGTTTGTGGGGCCCGCCCGCATGCGCGACGCCCTCGGCGACGGCTACACCGAAGCCCTGCGCCGCGCCTACAAAGGCAAAGTGCCCGACTCGGCCGACCTCGTGATGTACTGGTGGTACAATGCCGCCGCCGCCGTGCAGCGCGGCCCCGCCGAGCGGTTCGGCTTCATCACCACCAACAGCCTCAAGCAAACCTTCAACCGCCGCGTGATGCAGCCCTTCCTGGAAGGCGACTCGGCCCCGCTCACCCTCACCTTCGCCATTCCCGACCACCCCTGGGTAGATGCCGCCCAAGGCGCCGCCGTGCGCATCGCCATGACGGTGGCCGAACGCACCGCCGCCAGTTCCGCCGGCCAGCTGCTGGTGCTGAAAACGGAAGCCGTGGCCGAAGGAGAAGAAGCGGCTGAAGTGACGTTTGAGGAACAGCAGGGCCAGATTCTTTCTGATTTATCAGTAGGTGCTGCGTTGGATAGCGCCCTTGCGCTCACAGCTAATGATGGACTGGCAAACCGAGGCATGCAACTCTACGGTGCTGGTTTTCTTTTGAGCGAAGACGAGGCGAACAGAATTATCAAATCTGAACCCCTCAGCTCTGCAATTATCAAGAAGTACCTTAATGGCAAAGACTTCGCAGGCAACAGCCGAGGCGTAAAAGTCATTGACTTTTTTGGACAAGCCGACAGCGAAGCACTAACCAATCATCCTATTGCTTACCAGCATATCCTAGAGCGGGTAAAGCCGGAAAGAGACCAAAGCAAGGAACCTAGAGTAAAAGCTAAATGGTGGCTTCATGGTCGCACTCGCGACGACTTGCGTGCTGCTATTAAGCCACTCCAACGGTACATAGCGACTGTTGAAACGGCAAAGCATAGGGTGTTTCAGTTTCTAGATGCGGATATTATTCCAGATAATATGCTGGTGGCTGTTGCTCTAGACGATGCGTATTTTCTTGGGGTTTTATCTAGCGGAATACATCAAACTTGGGCATTAGCAACAGGAGCAATTCTTGGTGTAGGCGGAACACCGCGCTACAATAAATCCCGCTGTTTTGACCCCTTCCCCTTCCCTGCCGCCACCGAAGCTCAACAGGCGGAAATCCGCAAGCTGGCCGAACAGCTCGACGGCCACCGTAAGCGTCAGCAGGCGCAACACCCCACGCTCACCCTCACCGACCTTTACAACGTGGTGGAGAAGCTGCGGGCCGGGCTGCCCCTGACGGCCAAGGAGCAAGTGACCCACGAAAACGGGCTGGCCGCCGTGGTGCTGGAGCTGCACAAGCAGCTCGATGCGGCCGTGGCGGCGGCCTACGGCTGGCCCCCCGCCCTGCCCGATGCCGAGCTGCTCACGCGGCTGGTGCAGCTAAACCAGCAGCGCGCCGCCGAAGAAGCCGCCGGCACGGTGCGCTACCTGCGGCCGGCCTACCAGGCCCCGGCAGGTTCGGGCAGCGAGCAGCTGTCGATGAGCCAGGGCCTGACCACGGAATCGGCGGGCAGTGAGGTACTGGTAGTGCGGCGCGAGTGGCCGGCGGGACTGGCACAGCAGATGCGGGCCGTGCGCGAGGTGGTGGAAGGCGGCTCGGGCGGGGCGCTGACGGCCGCGGGCGTGGCGGGCTGCTTTGCGGGCAAGGTGCGGGCCGGGCAGGTGCAGCCGCTGCTGGAGTCGCTGGCGGAGCTGGCGCTGGTGCGCCACGTGCCGGAAATGGATGCGTATGCGATGTAGCGCGAAGACGCTACCCGACCTGCCCGAGCCAAGCCGTCGCTTCGGCTTCGGTTTCGAAGCGGCGGAAATGCATGGAAGCGGTGTTGGCCTGCTGCACAATCTGGCCCATGGCGAGGCGGGTGAAAACATCCTGGGCCATGACGACGGCACCGTATAGCCCGGCCGGGTGCTGGGCGGCGGTGTCGTGCCAATGGTCCACTATCCAGGCTACTTCCTCAGGCGTCAAGGGAGCCAGCAGGCGTTGGTCGGTCAGGAAGCGGTGCCAGCGGTTGAATTCTAACAAACTGCGCATATTACTGAGCAGGCCCTGCAACTCGGACAATTTGCGCTTGCCAGGGCTGAACCGCAAAAGGGCGTAGCCGTCGGGGTGCGCGTAGAGGCGGCCAACGGCGTTTTCGAAGTACAGCCTGGGAGAAGCAGGGGTCATTAACGAGGGGAAGGGAACGGGGGGCTGCGCCGGGGGGGGCGTGGTGGGTTGCCAAATGTATGGCCGTTTTACGCTTTCGCGGCTTTGCCGGGGCCATGGGTAACAGAAAGCCCTTTCGGTAAGGAAAGGGCTTTCTTCGAGGTGTAGACAGGAAGATGCTGGGTTGACGGCAAGCTAAGCGGCACGGTTGCGTAGCTCCCGGTCCACGGCATCGGCCAGGACGCCGGCTTTGGCGACGGCGGCGCGGAGCAGCTCGGCGGAGCAGTTGAACTTCTGGGTCCAGTAGCGGACTTCGTGGGCTTCGTGGACGTTGACGCGGGCACGGTCGGCGGGGCCGCGGTCTTGGAGGTTGTCGGACATGGAAAAGGAGGATTGGTGGAAGGACAGGAACGGAGAAAAGCGGCTGGGGTTCAGAGGCTGATTTTCAGGGCGAAGTTGCCCACAAAGCCATCGAGGGGGGCGTAGAGCGGGCGAAAGGTGGGCTGGGTGATGGGGCCCGACACTACTTGCTCAAAGCGGGTCTGGCGCACGTCAAACAGGTTCTCCACGTTGAGCACCACGGAAAAGTGGGGGGCAAATATCTTTTCGGCCAGGGCTCCGCATATCCAGAAGCCGCGGCCCTGGCGGGTGCCTTCGCCGAGGTACTGCGGGCCATTGTAGAAGGCTTCGAGGGCCACGCGGAAGTTTTGCTCTTCTTCGAAGGTGGTGGTGAGCACCAGGCGGTGGCGCGACACAAAGGGCAGCTCGGCGGGCTGGGTGGGGTCGTAGGTCTGGCGGGTGTCGGTGAGGGTGTAGGCGGCCAGGAATTGGAACTCGTCGACGCTCAGCCGCAGGTTGGTTTCGAGGCCGCGGGCCCGGACGGGGGTGGGCGCGTTGACGAAAGCGGTGATGCCTTGGGCGAATTGCGCCGGGTCGGCGATGAGGGGGTGGGACAGCTCGGTGAGGAACACCGCTTGGTTGAAGGAGACGTTGAGCTCGTCGAAGCGGCCGCGCAGGGTGAAGTCGGCGTTGAGGCCGCGGGAGGTTTCGGCCTGCAGCCGGGCCGGGTCGAGGGGGCGCACGTTGACGTAGGCGCGCTGTTCGGTGGTGCTGCTGAACACCGTGGGGGGCTTGTAGCCGAAGCCGCCGCCGGCGCGCACGCTCAGCCAGGGCGCGGGCTTGTAGAGAGCGGAAACGCGGGGCAACACAAACAGGCCGTAGGGGCGCTGGTAGTCGGTGCGCAGCCCGGCCTGCAGGGTGAGGTCGTTGCGCAGCTTCCAGTCGTCCTGCAGGAACAGGCCCACGGTCTGGTACTGGTAGTCGCGGGCCCCGAGGGCCGGGGCGCTGGTTTCGCGGAAGTCGTCGGTGAGCAGGTTGGCGCCGGCCACGGTCCGGTGGCGGCCGGCGGGCACGAGAAAGGAAGCCTCAGAATAGGTAGACAGCTGGCGGCCGGCGAAGTAGGTGTCGCCGGCCTGCAGGCGGCGGGCAAAGGAGCTAACGCTGTTTTTGAGGGTGAGCAGGCGGCTGCGGCCCACGTGGGAGTCGAGGCGCAGCTGGGTGTTGTAGCGCTCGGAGCGGTTGCGCTCGGTGTAGCCTGCCGTGGCGGGGTTGTCGAGGGCGGGCAGGTAACCGCCGGCGCGGGTTTCGACGGTGGCCGTGAGGCCGGCCGATAGCGTGGTGGAGTCGGTGGCGTAATAGTAGAGGCGCGGGGTGACGGTGGTGGCCTGCACCTGGGGCAGGTCGGAAAACTGGTCGCCGCTCACGTCGCGGGCGTCCTGGGTGTTTTGGGTGGCCAGCAGCGTGAGGCCGAGCTTGGCCGAGCGACCGGTGTAGAAGCCGGTGAGGTCGCGCCCGCCCTTGTTGGTTTGGTTGAGTAGCACGTTGAGCTCCGGCTTTTCGGTAGGCGTTTTGCTGACGAGGTTGACGAGGCCGGCGATGGCGTCGCCGCCGTAGAGGGCCGACGAGGCCCCCTTGATGATTTCGACCTGGCGCAAATCCAGGGGCGGAATCTGGACCAGGCTCAATCCTTGGGAGAAACCGCCGAAGAGCGGGAAGCCGTCCTTGAGAATCTGGGTGTAGCGGCCGTCCAGGCCCTGGATGCGGAAGGCCATGCTGCCGGCGTTGGCGGAGGTAAACTGGGGCTGAACGCCGCTGGCCTCGACCAGGAGCATGGCCACGTTGGCGGGGCGCATGCTGGCTTCTTCGTGCACTTCTTCCTCGTCGATGACGTCGATGCGCACGGGCACGTCCTCGATGCGGGAGTTGGTGCGGGTGGCCTCGACCACCACGCCCTGCAGTTCGAGGCTGTTGGGTTCGAGTTCGATGAGGGCGGGGGCTTCGCCGGTTTGGGGCAGGGTGAAGGTGCGGCTGGCTGAATCGTAGCCGAGGCTGGAAAACTGCACGGTGACCACGCCAGCGGGCAAGTTGGGCAGGGTGACCTGGCCGGTGGCGTCGGTGGCCGCGCCGGTATTGAGGGCCGGAACGGCAACGGTGACGCCGGGCAGGGGCTGGTGGGTGCGCTCGTCGCGCACGAGCACGCGCAGCGGGCTTTGGGCCACGGCGGCGAAGGCGCTGCTTGACAGCAGCGCCAGGGAAAACAGAAATTTCATAACAGGAAGGGACGGCCAGCGTCCGGAAAACGAACAACCATTGCGGGGCCGGCTACGGGGGCAACCCGTGGCCGGTGCGGAAGCAAAAAGTTGTTGTCAGACCTGCAGCACCGAGCACCACAGCCAGCGTTTGGCGCGGGGAGGGATTGGGGACGGGCCGGGCCAAGGTTGGGCCGCTAGTCGCTGCTGGGCGGGAGTGCCGCGGCGAACGGCTGCCGGCCGGAAGCGGGGAGCCTTGGGCCGGGCCACCGGGGCCGTTACCGTTATTTCGGTGGGGGCGGCAACGTACTCGGCAATTCCGCGGGCGTGGTAGGCGCGGGCATCTTCGGCATCGGTCTGGCAAACCGTGTTGAGGTAGAAGCTACCAAGCAACAGAAGAAGCAGACGAAGCAGGCGATGGGCGGACATGGGCAACGGAACGGCAGCCCAAAAGTACGCAATGGGCCTGCCTGGCACGTCAATTCTGAGAATGATGCAGGCCGCGGCTTTCGAAGGACTGCTGGAACTGGGCAAAGTCGTGGGCGACGAAGGCCAGGCCGTAGGCGGCTTTGAGCTCGGTGAGGAAGGTGCGCTGGTCGTCGCGGAGCTGGTCGCGGCCGGCTTTGACTTCGACGCCGATGAAGACGCCGTCGCGGTTGCGAAAGCCGATGATGTCGGGGACGCCGCGGCGGGATTGGGGGTTGACGCGCCAGCGGGCTTTGGCGGCGTCGTAGAGGCCGGTGGTGTTCTGGCGCCAGACGGTGTAGCCGTGGTGGGTGAGGAAGGCCAGGATGGCGCCGGTGATGTCGGCGGCGTAGAGCTGGCCGAGGTCGAGGGGCAGCTGGTCGTGCTTGCGGGCGAGGGCCATGGCGGGGCTAGGGGTTGGGAGTGCGGTAGCGTTCGAGCAGGGCTTTTTCTTCGCGGCGGTGGCGCTGGGTCATGTGCTCCTGGGCTTCGGGGGTGGGCTGCCAGTCGGGGCGGGGGTTGCGCTGGATGGCCTGGCGGGCTTCGGCGCGCTGCTGGGCGGCCTGCTCGGGGGTGATGAGGCCACGGGCCTCGCGGCCCTTGGTGATGGTGAGCTTGTGGCGGAGGGCGGCGGCGTTGGGGTGGTCGGCGGGAATCTGCTGGGCCACGTGCTCGAGCATGCGGGGGGCGGCCTGACCGAGCAGCTGCACCGTGGTGGCTTCGGTGCCGGCACCGGTGGCCTTCTGGTCGAGGTGGCGGTGTTCGAGGTACTGGGCTTTGCGGTCGAAGTACTCGGAGATGAGGCGGTAGAGGGTGCTCACGTCGAGGGCCTGGAAGAAGTTGTGGCCGCTGGTGCGGGCTTCTTTCAGGGCCAGGATGATGTCTTTGAGGCTGTCGTGGGTGTAGGTGGTGGCCAGGGTGCTGGCCAGCTCGATGAGGTCGGCGGCATCGGGCTTTTCCTTCACGCGGAGCGAGTCGACGAAGGCGCGCAGGACGACCACCAGCAGCTTGACCACTTCGCGCTCGCCGAGGCGGTGGGTGAGCTGGAAGATTTTGGGGGCGCTGAAGGCCTGGGCTTTGGTGAGGCCGATGCTGATGTCGGCCAGCATCTCGCGCAGCTCGGGGGTGCTGCTGCGGGCCAGGGCGCTAATCCCAACGACTTGAACGGTAGCCAGTAGTTGGGATTCCGGTGTCGGCGTAGGTAGCGCCAGGCTGGTAGGACTGGACGCCGGGGGCGAGCTTAAGGCGATTTTCGGCGACATCGTTGAGGAAGAATTGCTTGGAGGTGGCGAGCCAATCGCGCCGGCGGGGCACTTCGCCCTTTTGCCGCCAGTTCAGGATTTTCTCGTGGTAGAAGCGCAGGTCGGCCAGCGCGTAGTCGGTGCCGTCGAAGGCGGCCATGAAAGCCGGGAGGTCGGCGAGGTCGGATTCGGTGAAAGGGATTTCGGGGCGCTGGGGGCGGGCGGGGGCCTTTCCTTTTCGCGCAACTCGGCCCGCTTGATGCGCGGCGGCATTAGGGGGTGGCTCCTGGGCGGTCAGCTCGGAATCGTCGGGCTCTGAAAGCTGACTCGTTGGGGAGAAAGCAAAGCCTTCTTTTTTTTCAGCTGCCGCCTCATCCAGTTTGATTGATAGAACGGGTTTGTTTTTGTTTCCTGTAGTTTCTACCTGTTTATCAAAAGAGACTACGGCTTTACCACGGCTTGCTACACTGCTTGCCCCACTTTTGGGGTTAGTGCTTGCGACACTTTTGGGGCTAGCTGCGGGCTGGGTTGAGTTCGGAGCTTGGGCCATTTCTGGTGCAGGCTGGGCGGGTTGCAACTCGTGCATGAGGCACCGGCTGGGGCGGTGCTCGGACTTGGACGGCAGGTAGGTGATGAGGCCGTAGGCAGACAGTTCGCGCAGACACTTGAGGTAGGTGCTGGGGCTGCCGATGTGGGCGGCCTGCATGACTTCGGCCCGCACCAGCATGACGGACTCGGGAAACCGCTCCTCGTTCCATTGGGTGAACAGGGCCACGTACAGGCTGACGTGGTGCGGGGTGGCATCGGTGCGGGTCGCCAGCAGCTCGAAGGCCGTGCGGATGTGGCGGATGAAGTTCATGGCGGGGGTGGAGAGGCCAGAACTATCATTCGGCCGACGCCAGGGCGGCGGTGCGGGCCTGCAGGTCCTTGGTGTGGGCGAGCATCTCGGTGGCCACGTTGAGGAACTGTTCGGTGATGTCGGCCCGGCTGGAGCGGCCGTAGATGACGTTGTAGACTGTGCTGATGGCTACTACGGTGCCTGTTGAGGCCAGGCGCTCGACTACTTTCTTGGCGGCGCGGTTGCGTTCGCCGAGCTTTTTGTAGACCTGAAACAGGGTCGGTGTTTGCTCGTTATTATCTTTTGTTTGCCGGTTATTGGTAATCTGTTCCATTTTGTTTGTAATTTAGTACATTTGTCTGGTAAAAGGCAGCGAAGTGTGTACAAACATACGCGAATGGCCGCGCATCTGGTGTATTAAATGACTAAGACTATGGAACCCACGGCCCACGTAAGCCAGCGTTTGCAACAAGTGTTGGAGCATTATCAGTTGACTGCCAGGCAGGCAGCGGTGAAAATGGGAGATGAGAAAAGTGGAAAAATATACAAGCTGCTGAGCGGCGACGCCAAGCCGGGTTTCGACACGCTGACGCAGATGCTGGAGGTATGGCCGGAACTGTCGGCGGACTGGCTGGTAATGGGCCGGGGGCCGATGGTGCACGGTGTCGCGGTGCCGCCGGTGGCTGGGGCAAAAGCGGCAGAAAGCAAGCCGAGCTCAGACGCCTGGAAGAACCTGGGCAACTTCAAGGTGCTGACCGTGACGGTGGACCGGGTAGGCAAGGAAAACACGCTGCTGGTGCCGCTGACGGCGCAGGCCGGGTACCCGTCGCTGTGCAACGAGGCGGTGTATCTGCAGGACATGCACCCCTACCACCTGCCGGGGTTTGAGTGGGGCACGTACCGGGCCTTTGAGGTGTCGGGTACCAGCATGAGCCCGACGTTTGGGCACAAGGACATTGTGGTGTGCAGCGTAGTGGACCGCAAGGACTTGCTGAAGCCGTGGGAGTGCTACGTGATTGTGACGTCGGAAAACCTGCTGCTCAAGCGCATCAGCACGATTATTACGGATGCTGACGAGTCGTTTGAGCTGCACTCCGACAACCCGGGCTACGAGCCTTACCGGCTGCCGGTGGCTGATATTCAGCAGCTGTGGATGGTGCGGGGCTACCTCTCGACCAGCATCCCGGCCCGGCCGCTGGACAAGACGGTGCAAACCATGGAGCGGCTCCAGGAAGTGATTGAGCTGCTGGGCCACGACTACCACGAGGTGAGGCGCTTTCTGGAGGAAAGCACGCACAACGCGGCGCAGCTGCGCGGGCAGTAATGGGGCGAATGGGGCGCATGGCTACCGGCTTTTAGCGCCGGGCTTGACCGTGCGCTTTTCGCTTTGCAGGGCAGCCAGTACTTCGGCCTGCTTGAGGTAGGTGCGGCGGCCCATCTTGTGGTAGGTGAGCAGGCCACGGCGCTTCCACTCGTGGATGGTTTGGGGGCAGACGTCGAGCAGCTCGGCGGCTTCCTGGACGGTGAGCAAGTCGGAAGTGCTGGCTTCGGTCGGAGCTGGGGTAGCGGGACGCTGGGCGGTTTCGTGCCGGATGATGGCGCGCATGTCCTCCAGCAGCTGGGCGTAGGGGACGGGGCTAAGGATGAAAGGCTCCATTTTAGGCGTTGCTGGGGTTGTTAGCCAGCGACGACACAAAGGGAGTTCAGCTTTCATGCGGGTTCAATCGTCGGCATGAAACGCGCACGAAGTCCGCATGAAAGGGTGGGTGGCCCGCATGAAAAGCTAGTGGTTGGCTTTCCAGATGGTAATCCAGCGGCGGGCTTCGACCAGGTAGTCCTGAAAGCGGGCGCTACCGCTGCCGTCTTTAAAGGTGGCCAGGCGGTCACTGAATCTGACGCGGAATTCTTCCTCGAAGGCCTTTCGGTAGACGGGGGCGTCGGCGAAGAGCATGAGCTTGGCTTCGAACAGGGCCCGGTAGGCGGCGGGGAAGGCACTGAGGGGCGCGGCGGCTTTGCCTTTGAGCTCACCGAGGTGCCAGTGGCCGGTATCAGCGTCGAGTACGCCCAAGGAGGTGAGCAAGTCGCGGAGGTCGGCGGGCTTGAAGCTGCCGGAGCACAGCGTGGCCACGTTGGAGGAAAGGGGCACGGGGGCCGCGCCTGGGGGCTTGGCGGCAGCCAGGCGCTGGGCGTTTTGCATCACTTCTTCGGCCACGCTCCGGACGCTGCGGATGCGGCTGTTTTGAGCAAAGGGCACCAGCACGGCAAATAGAAAGCGCAGCAGCTGCAAGGTATTGGGGTCGTGGGGGCGGTAGTGTTGGCGGTGGAGGTTCAGGGATTCCCACTCGGCCCGGAGGCTGGCGCGCGCGCCACGCAGGCGGGCGCGGCCGGTGTATTCGCACAGGGCTTCGGTGAGCCGAACGACCAGCCAGGTGAAGTAGTACTCGTCGAAAAACAGGTCCAGGTCGGTATCGGTGTAGTCCGGAAAAGCGCGGAATTCGGACTGCAGCGCGACCAGCTCAATGGCGGCTTCGGGGTAGGGCTCGCCGTTGATGCCACCCTGCAGGGTGAGCCGGCACAGGTAGCGGATGCGGCCTTCGGGCGTATCGAAGCTGGCCAAGTGTTCTTCGAAGTAGTCGGCCAGGTTGGTGGAGGCGAACGGGCCGGGCGCGCTGAGCCAGTCGCTCAGCGCGTGTAGGAGGCTTTCATAGGCATCGCCGACTTCGGCGGGCAGCGCATCGGAAGGGAGGGAATATTGGCGCATGGCTGCCACGGGGGCCGGCTCAGGATGGTAGAAAGGAGGTAGAAGCGCTAAGCGAAGGCGCGGGAAAACTCATCGAGCATGGTGTCCTCGGTGATGTTGACGTAGCGCCGGAACGCCGACAGGCTTTTGTGGCCGGTGATGCGCATGACCACCTCGGGGCGCACTCCTGCTTCAAGGGCCAGGGTGACGAAGGTGCGGCGGGCGGTGTGCGTGGTGACAAACTCGTACTTGGGCGCCGTGGTGGCGCGGCGCTGGCCGCCGGCGTAGCGCACCCGCTCGGTGGGCGCGTTAATTTCAGCGAGGCGGGCTAGCTCCTTGAGGTGGCCGTTTAGCTTCTGGTTGGCCAGCGGGCGCAGGGTGCCTTCGGTGACGCGGGCCAGCAGCGGGCGCGCCTCGGGGCGCACGGGTATTGTGACCGTGAGGCGGGTTTTCTGGGTAGTCACGCGGAGGCGGTCGGCCTGGATGTGCTCGGGGCGTAAGGCGGCGACATCGGAGAAGCGCAGACCGGTGTAGACGCCGAGCATGAAAAGCGCGCGGGCGTTATCCAGTGCTGGGCGGGCGCTCAGGTCGAGGTCGGCGAGGCGCTGCACTTCCTGGCGGGTGAGGGTGAGAATGTCGGGCTCACGGTGCTGCCAGCTGAATTTCTTGGGGTCGGCAATGACGGGGTAGCCATTGTCGAGGGCCCAATTGAGGAAGTGCTTGAGCCGAAACAGGTTCTTGTGCACGGCGCTGTCGACCAGGTTGCGCTTGGTGAGCAGGTAGCGGGCGAAGCGTTCGGCGAAGCCGTTGCCCACGGTGGCGAAGTCGACGGCGTAGCCTTCGAGCTGCTGTAGGTCGCGCAGGTGACGCAGCGAGGTGCGGTAGGTGCGGAGGGTGTTTGGGCTTTGCGTAAGGCTGCGGCTTTCTATCCACTGGGAGAAGGTGGTGAAGAAGTCGGGGCCGGCGGGGGTGGTAGGTTCGGAAGTGGCGGCTTCGGATTCAGTTACCGGTGCGGTTTCTACTGGCTCGGCGACTTTTTTCAGGGTAGCCAGCGAGGGCAGCGTACCTACAGCGCGGTGGTCATCGTAGCACTTCGTCAGCCGCTTGCGGGTATTCTCCAGCGTGTCGTTTATCTTGCCGTTGTTGGTGTGGGCGTAGCCGCGGGTCAGGGCCTTTTGGTCACTCTTATCCCATTGTTTGGGCAGGAGAGAGATGCCGACGTAAACCTTATGGCGCTGGCCATCAAAAGTGATGGAGGCGATGATTGGAGTGGGTTTATCAGCGGCTGGGTTGTAGAGTAAAAACGTTACTTTAGCCATGTTTTAGAGTGAATTAGTTGCCACTCTAAAGATACTCACTGGTGTCCGACATCGGACAGGAAATCGGACAGTCCGGCCTTTATTAACGGATTTAGTCTGTCGTTAACGGATGAAGGGATTTTGAGAAGTTTGTTTATGGCTTGTTTGGAGGGATTTGGTGTCGGGGTGGGTCAGTTTAGATAGTGCCAATTTAGTACAACTGTTGCCACGAAAAACCCCATTTCTATAACGGAAATGGGGTTTTTGCTTTTTCAGGTTATCACCAAAACCGGTAGTTGGCAGATGGCCTTGGCTTCGGGCTGCCGGCCGGCCAGCAGCAGAATCCGGCCTGGACCCGACGACCGCGGGCAGTAGCACCTTCAGAAACAAGATTAAAACTCCACGATAAACCCAATGGTGGGCACCACCAGCGCGTCGCTATCCGGTAATAAAACCGGCACGGCGTTGCTGCCATCGGGGCGCAGGGGCTGGCCGTCGGTGGTGGTGTAGCCGGAGTTGTCGGCCAGGCGCTCGAAGGTGTAGGTGGGCACCGACACGGGCTTGGTGAGCAGCGCGTTCTGCACGTCGATGTAAAAATCGAAGCTGAGTCGGCGCAGGCTGATTTTCTTGTCGAGGCGCAGGTCGAGCTGCTGGAAAGAGCCCAGGCGCTGGGTGTTGAGGCGGCTGAAATCGAGGATGCCCTGGCCCACGGCCTGGTAGCTGGCGCGGCTGGCGGCTTCGTCGTAGGGCGTGTAGGGGCCGCCGCCGCCCACGCGGTACTTGGCGCCCAGCTCCCAGCCCCGGCCCAGCTTGTAGCCCAGCAGCGCCGAGCCCAAGAAGCGGGTATCCCAGGCCGTGGGCTTGTACACGCCGTCGCGGCCCGTGAACTCAGACCGGAATGCCGTGAGCGACACAATGGCGAAGAGCTTGCCGCTGAGCTTCTGCTGGAAAAAAGCCTCGGCCCCATAGGCGCGGCCCTTGCCGGTGCTGGTCACGGCCTCGTTGCCGATGGCGTTGAAATCGCCCCCCAGGTTGGCCAGGCTGATGCCGTCGCGCACGCTCACCGGGTAGTTGGCGTACTTCTTATAAAAGCCCTCCAGCGTGAAGCGGGTGGCCGCGCCGGGCAGCCACTCCAGCCCCGCCACGTAATGGTCGGCGCGGATGTAGCGGTTGCCTTCGTTCAGGCGGATGCCGGCCGGGTCGCGGTAGCCCAGCAGCGTGCTGGGCGGGATTTTGTAGTAGCGCCCAATGCTGGCGTTCAGGTTCAGGGTGGGCAGCAGGGCGTAGCTCAGCGAGGCCCGGGGCGAGAGCGTCCGGTCGAGGCGGTAGCCCTGGAGCAGGGCGCTGGTGCCATCGGCCCGCAGGCCCGCCGAGACGCTGAGGCGGTTATCGGCCCCGTAGGTGCGGGTGGCCTGGGCAAACGCGCCGTAGCGCACAAAGTCCAAATCGGTGACGAAACGCACCGTTACGGCCGGGCTCACGAGCGCGCCGCTGGCATCGCGCACCTCGGACCGAATGCGGTTTATCAGGTTGTTATCGTAGTGCACCAGCTGGCCCACCACGCCGTAGCTGTACTGCCAGCGGCCCACGCGCTTGTTCACGTCGGCGCGCAGCTTGTTTTCGGTTTCGGTGGTGCGGGCGCGCAGCTTGCGGAAGGCTTCCTGGCCCACGTAGCCGAACTGGAACTGGTCGGCGGCGGCGTACTGCTGGGTGCGGCTCAGGGCCAGATTCAGGTAGCCGTTGTCTACGAGGTGGCGCAGGTTCAGGCCCACCGTGTAGTTCCACTGGTCGATGGTCGGGTTGTTGCGCAGGATGAATTCCTTGCTCGGCGAGCTGTTCTTCGGGGCTACGACTTCGAAGTGGTCGATGGCGCCCAGGCCCAGCGTGGTGAGCGTGGTTTTGGACGAAATCTTCGTCGTCGTCTTAAACTGAAAGTCGTAGAAATCGGGCCGGATAGGCAAGTCAATCAGCTTAAACAGCACCTGCAAATACGAGCGCCGGGCCGAGGCCAGAAACGTGGTATTCTTCGTCAGCGGCCCTTCCAGCGTGGCCGCCACCTCGGTGCCCGAGGTGCGCAGGTTGCCCTGAATGCGCTCGGCATTGCCATCGCGCTGCCGGAACTGCAGCACCGAGCTCAGCGCATTGTCGTACCGCGCCTGAAAGGCCGAGCTGCTCAGCGTCACGTCCTCAATAAAGCTGACATTGAGGATGCCGGCCGGGCCGCCCGCGCTGCCCTGCGTGGCGAAGTGGTTGATGACGGGCACCTCAATGCCGTCGAGGTAATACACGTTTTCGTTCGGCGCGCCGCCCCGGATAATGATGTCGTTGCGGAAGCCGGCCGTGCCGCCGCTGCCCCCGCCGCCCACGCCGGGCAGGCTCTGCACCACCCGCGAAATGTCGAAGTTGCCGCCCGGGTTGCTCTTTATTTCCTCGGTGGTGAGGCGCTGCACGCTCAGCGGGGTTTCGGCCGTGGCCACCCGAATGGCGCGGCTGGCCGTCACGGTTACTTCGCCCAGCGCCTGGGCTCCCCTGTTGATTTCCAGGTTGAGGGTGTTCACGTTGCCGCTGCTCACGGCAATGTCGGCGCGCAGCAGCGGGTCGTAGCCCACGAAGGCGACGCGCAGGTTATAGGCCCCGGCTGGCACGCCGGTGAGGCGGTAGCGCCCCTCGGCGTCGGTAGCGGTGCCGAAACTGGTGCCATCCAGCGTGACGCTCACGCCGGGCAGGGCCTCCTGGGTGGCGCGGTCGCGCACGGTGCCGGCCACCGTGCCGGGGTTTTGGGCGCGGGCCGATACGGTGAGAAGCAGAAAAAGGAGCAGGGTAAAGATGCGCATGAAGCAGCAAGTGTCTGAAAAGAAAAATGTTTTGCCCCGGTCTGTCAGCATGCGCGGAATGCGCGGGATGGCAAGGCGACTACCCTGACTTTTACTATCGAGGAATTTTACTACCGAGGCAATCCACTCACACAAGTAGGGGCGTAGGTGGACCATCAATCAAAACAAACCTGCCAATAAAGTTGTCAGGAAATAAACAACCACTTAATTATCCCGATGAAAAAGACTTTGTTTTCCCTCGCCCTCGTTGCCATGTTCAGCGCTGCTAACCTCACCACGGTTTCGGCCCAGAAGGTTAAAACGGTGATGGTGGGCGGTGCCGCCATGTACCCCACGAAAAACATCGTGGAAAACGCCGTTAACTCGAAAGACCACACCACGCTGGTGGCCGCCGTGAAAGCCGCGGGCCTGGTAGAAACGCTGAGCAGCGCCGGTCCTTTCACCGTATTCGCGCCTACCAACGCTGCCTTCGATAAGCTGCCCGCCGGCACGGTAGAAACCCTGGTGAAGCCCGAGAACAAGGCGACCCTCACCAAAATTCTGACCTATCACGTAGTGGCTGGCCGCATGACTGCCGCTGACCTGATGAAAGCCATCAAAGCCGGCAAAGGCAAGGCTACCCTCAAAACCGTAAGCGGCGGCACCCTCACGGCCATGGCCAAAGGCAAAACCATCGAGCTGAAAGACGAGAAAGGCGGCGTTTCGACCGTAACTATCGCCAACGTAATGCAGAGCAACGGCGTTATTCACGTTGTCAACACGGTGCTGATGCCCCAGTAGAGCTTTCTGAGCTACTGAATTCAACAACGGCAACCGCCGCCGGCCTCGTGCCAGCGGCGGTTGTTTGCGTTCGGGCCAGTCCTATTGGCAGCCTTCCTGCGCCGGGCGGGCATACTCGTAGCCCAGCGCCACGGCCCGGCGGTAAAACTCACAGGCCGCTGCCGAGTCGCGGGTCTGGGCCGCCAGCCGGCCGAGCAGGAAGTGCGTGCGGCCATCGCGCGGGTTGGCCTGCAACACCTGAAAATACATGGCCCGGGCGGCCGCATAGTCTCCCAGCGAGGTGAGGGCCACGCCCCGCACCTGCAGGTAGTGCCAGGGCGTAGGGGTTTGGGAGCGCCGGCGCTGCGCAATTCCCTGGTCCAGGTCGGCCAGGGCCAGGGCGGGCTGGCGCAGGTCGAGCAGGCGGGCTTTGCCACGGGCCAGGTAGGCGGCGCTGAGGGTAGTGTCCAGCTGCAGGGCGTTGGTGTAGCGCAGCTCGGCGGCGGCGGGGCGGCCCAGGGCCGTTTCGCAGCGGCCGAGGCGGTAGAGAATAGTGGCGGCCACGCGCCGGGGAAGGGGCTGCCGCAGGGCCGCCTGGAAATCGGCGCGGGCCGCCCGGCTGTCGTGCCGCACAAGCAGCTCCAGCTCGCCGCGGCGTTGCAGGGCGAACGCGTAGTCGGGCCGGAAGTGCAGCGTTTCGTCCATAAAAGTATAGGCCGCCGAGAAGTCACCCCGGGCGTAGGCGCGCAGGCCCTCTTCGTAGTTGCTGCTGGCCGATACCCGGTCCATGGTCACTTTCACGGCCAGCGCGGCCAGCACAATGCCCGCGATGAAGAGTAGCGTGAGCAGCCAGTCGCGGGCGTTGAAGCGGACCCGCTGCTGCGGAATGCGCTGGTAGTGGCGCTCGTGGGCCCCGGCGGGCGGGCGGGTGCGCAGGGGCGTGGGCGGCGGCATGGGCACGCCGTACACGTGCTGCGAGGCGGGGCGGTACTGCTGCTGGCGCTGGGTGTCCTGAGCGCGGCGGGTGGCCTGGGCCAGCTGGTGGTCATACGTAGCGCGCTTGCCGGCGTCGCCCAGCACGCCGTAGGCCACGGCCACGGCTTTGAACTGGTCCTCGTAGCGCACGTCGCCGCCGTGCTTGTCGGGGTGGAAGCGCACCACCAGCTGCCGGTAGGCCCGCTTGATGTCGGCGGCCGCGGCAGTGGGGGCTACGCCAAGGACTTGGTAATGATTTTGACTCACGCTGGGCAGCAAACACGAAGGACCCCACAAAAGTCAGCCACGCGCCGGAATTTTCCGTAGAACCGGCTCAGTCCGCTACTGCCAATGGTGGCATTCGGACCGACCAATAATCCGCTTTTTTACTTTTCGCCACTCCTTTCTCGCGCCGTATGTTCTCCGACGACGACTCTTCTAAAACACCCCGCAACGACAGCCTGATTGGCAACCTGACCGGCTACCTCGACACCCGCATCGACCTGGTGCGCCTGGAGCTGCAGCAAAAAGTGTCTTCCGCGTTTGTCGGCACTATTCACGGGGTCACGCTGGCCATGCTTGGGTTGCTATTTGTCATTTTTGTCAGCATCTTCGCCGGCCTGGCCCTCAATTCTGCCCTCGATAGTGACTACTGGGGCTTCGGCATCGTGGCCGGTTTCTACCTGCTGCTGCTGATTCTGGTGCTGGTGGGGGTCGACAAAGCCACCTTTCAGGGCGTGGCTAACAAAGTTCTCAAGGACACCATCTATAAATCTGACAAACGCCAAGCCTAATCTGCTATGAGTGAGTTGCAAAATCCGTTGTTTGACGACGAAAAAGAATTTCTCGAACGCAAAAAACTCGAATACGAGCGGGCCCTGCGCGGCGACGTCGACCACATCAAGGAGCAGTCCGTGGTGGTGGGCAAGGTGGCGTTGGTGGGTGTCGGCATAGCCGGCGGCATCTGGCTTATCACCAAAGCATTCGGTAGCAAAAAGCGCAAGAAAAAGCGCGCCCAGCAGGCTGGTAATGACCACGACGACCACGAAGGCGAGTACTACACGGCTGCCAACGGCAAGCGCTACAACAGCGCGGAGCCCCACAAGTCGGCCGCTGCCTCAGCGCAGATATTTGAAGACCACCACGAGAATCAGCACGAGTCTGACGACCTGGGTTTCGGTTCGATGGCCTATAAAAATGCACACGCGGAGCCGGCTGAGCACTCGGCAACCTCCAAAGCCCGTGCCTTCGCCGACCCTGATTTTGAGGCCGACCCTTTCGAGGACCTGCCCTACGACGACAGCCGTCGGCTGCCGACCTCGCACGCTTTCGATGACGACCAGGAAGCCCGCGACAAAGTGCAGGCAACAGCGGCGCGCAACTCCCGCACGCGCATGATTGGCTCGGTGCTGCAGTCCTTTCTGCAGTCCGACACCGGCAAAGTGTTGGTGGCACAGGCGGGGGCCGTAGCCTTGGCCATCGTGACAAAAAAGGTGGGCGAGTTTTTCCCGGCGACCAAAAATTCCGACCTTGCGGCTTCCCCCGGTAGCGCCGCTGCCGCCAATGGGACTTCTCCCGTCGCCTCGCCTGCTCCTTCTGTCTCCTCGGATGCGTCCAATCCCCCCCAGTCTATATGACGCGTTGCATGCCCGGCAACAGCACGGCCGCAAGGCGCTGGCCGTATTGCTCGACCCGGATAACTTAGATGAAACCAGCCTGTTGCATCTGCTCGCCCTGAGCCAGGCGCATCCGGTAGACTACTTTTTCGTGGGGGGCAGCCTGGTGCTTAGTTCGCACCAGGCTGCCCTCATCACGTTAATAAAAGCGCATTCTGAGGTGCCGGTGCTGCTGTTCCCCAGCCACAGCATGCACCTCGACGGCCCGGCCGACGGCTTGCTGCTGCTCTCGCTCATCTCGGGCCGCAACCCCGATTTTTTGATTGGTCAGCACGTAGTGGCCGCGCCGCGCCTCAAGGCCAGTGGCCTGCAGCTGTTGCCCACCGGCTACATGCTCGTCGATTCGGGCCGGCCCACCACGGCTTCTTACATGAGCGGCACCACGCCCATGCCGCACAACAAGCCCGGCATTGCGGCCTGCACCGCCCTGGCCGGCGAGCAGCTGGGCCTGAAGCTGATGTACCTCGATGGCGGCAGCGGGGCCCAGAATCCCGTATCGGCGGCCATGATTGCGGCCGTGCGCGAAGCCGTGAGCGCGCCCATCATCGTGGGTGGCGGCCTGAATACGGGCGAGAAAGTATACGCCGCCCTGGCCGCCGGGGCCGACGTGGTGGTGGTTGGCAACCACATCGAAGCCGAGCCGGAATTTCTGGCCGAAGTAGCCGGCGTGGTGGCTTCGTTCAATCAGCGGGTACTCGCGCGCGAAGCGGTGCAGTAGTTACTGGCTTCCTGAAAGCCAGTGGAGTTAGCGAGTGCGCCGCAGCCGCCGCAACGCGGCCACCTTTTGGTCCCACACCCGGTTTAGCCTTAGCAGGAGCCAGCCGGTGCCCGAGGCCGCCAGTAGTTCGCCCAGTAGGCGTAGGGTGAGGCTTGCGGTCCAGGACAAAGGCTGGGCAAGCGTTTCGACAGTTAGCAGGGCGAGGCCCAGGCCAAACAAGGCCAGTGGGGCCAGCACGGGCAGATTCAGGCGGCGCACCAGCTGCTGTAGGGCCAGGGCGCAGAACGCCACTACCAAGCCGGTGCCGAGGACGATGCAACTATCGGCCCCGGCCAGCCCGGCCAGCTTCAGGTACCAGCCCAAGGTGGCCACAAGCAAGCTGAGCAAGATAAAAAGCCAGGATAAACGCGCCAGTTGTTTCATGAGCAAGGATGAAAATCAGCGGCCGGTTTCACCAGATAGCTGTCCGTTGAACCGAGGCCAGCATCGGAAAAGCAGGGCCGTAGTGAGGCAGGCGTAGTCCAGGTAGGAGACCGAACGAATTGAAACAGAAAGGCAAGGAGCAAATCTTGTCACTTTAATCGAGCGGCGCAATACCTGCTTTCGGGTATTTTGCTATGTATTTTTTCAGACCTGAGTAACTGGGAGCCTGCCAGCCCGAGCTAACGGGCGCGGGAATGGAAACGCAAAAAGCCCGAAAAACAACTTCTGCTAAGCGCAGAGAAGTTTTTCGGGCTTTTTTGTACTACTGAGCCTCTTATTGGACTCGAACCAACGACCTGCTCATTACGAATGAGCTGCTCTACCAGCTGAGCTAAAGAGGCTTATTGCCCGCCAACGGTTTTGGAAGGGACTGCAAAGATAAGCACCGCGCCGGAAGCCGCGCAACTCATCGGCCAGAAAAAGTCTGCGCTATTATATCGCGACGGTAACGGAAGCGAAGGTGCCGGCCGTAGAAATACTCCTTCAAGGATTGACCTGGCCAAAGTGGAAAGTGGCGTTGATAGCCGAAACAGGTTTCAAACCATAGCTAAAACCATTTTCCGTGTAGCTGCGACTGAAATAACCGTAGACTGGTCCAGAAAACTTGGCCGTGCTTCTAAAATACGAAAAGGAGTAAGCAGATTCAAGCGAGAGTGAAAATCTGGGATGGATAAAGAATTTTACTCCTGCAACGGGCGATACGCCCGCCCGGAGGGAGTGATAGTCGTAGCTGGTTGCCTCTCGCCGGCCAGTGGCATTGCGCAAGGTGCCTTCTTCGGTGGTAGCTAGATATCCCAGAAAAACATCATAGCCGTAGAAAAACTGGAATTTGCCGACTTGGTGCTGCCACTCATATCCCAAGGAGGTCGACAGGGAAATAGCGTTGTTTCGATTCAGGAAGTAGTAGTCACCAGAGGCCACGTTAAAGACAAGGGAGTCACCGGAAACCGACTGCTGGTTGCCACTTAAGTATAGCGTGGCTCGATAAGCGCCCTTCCGAAGGGGAATATTCGTCGCATTGGTCACTGTTTCATTTTTGCGTAGCATCAGGCGGGTCGAGCGGCTGTTGGTAAACACACCACTGTTACCATACCCATACCCGTAATAGCCATTGCCGCCTGCATATAATGAGTTGCCGTAGTATCCATTGGCATATACTTGATAAAAAGAGGGTAAAACGAAAGAAGCGTCAACACTGACATCCCATTCATAGCGCTGAAAGGAGTTCGGGTTTGACGCTCTGACCGGAGCGGACACCGGCACCGGAGAACTGATGATTGGAAGCGGTTTGTCGTTTTGTGCCTGTACGACTAAGGTTTTGAAAAATAGTAGGGCCAGAAAGGAAAAGTGCTTCACGAAAGGAAATAGAAGATGAGAATGAAAGGGTAGCGGTCAAAAGTAGGCAACAGCCCACCACTAGCGCAGGGAACCACTTTCCGGTCCTTCTTATTGTGTTAGTCAGGCCATATTCACTACGTTTCTTCCTGCTTCATCAAACGGGTTCGGCTTTTGTTGAGCACAGACGGGTTTGGGTAATGCCCGATGCATTTATGGCTTGAAGAAATGGCTGGTCAAACCAACGTACTGCCAAGCCGTCAGCCGGCACGGGCCGTACCTTGCGGTCATTATTTACGTTTGAAGCTTTATGCGTTTCTGGCTCATTCTGATTCTGGTTTTTTTCGCGGTTCGCTACCTGGCACCCATTGTATTGCGGTTGGTACTGGCCGGCTTCGTGCGCAAGCAGATGCGCAACGGCGGCTTTGTAGTGCCGCCCCAGGCCCGGCCCGACGGCGGCCGCCCGGCCACGCAGCCCGGGGAAGTACACATCGACTACGTGCCGCCCACGGCGCCGGAGCGCGACAAGCCGGCCGGGTTCAAAGGCGGGGAATACGTTGATTTTGAGGAGGTAAAATAATCGCGCGAGGTTTCGCGAGGGCAAAAGAGGTTTCGCAAGGGTTGATTGAGCGTCAACTTTGCGACACCTCTTTTCACCTCTTTTCACCTCGCGAAACCTCGCGCGAGCTGGTTCTACTGTACCTTCGGGCACGTTTTCATTTTCCCCAAAATTGCCCTGATGGCTGCTGTTGCTTCTGTTGCCCCTGTTTCATCCGCGCCGTGGTGGCAGCGGGCTTTGCCACACGTGCTGGCGGTGCTGTTCTTCGTGGTGCTGGCCTGCGTATACTTTTCGCCCATCATGTTCGAGGGCAAAACGCTGGCGCAGCACGACATCACCCAGTTTCAGGGCGGCGCGCACGAGGCGCAGGAATACGCCAAGGTGATGGGCAAGGAGGCCTTGTGGACGAACTCCATGTTCTCGGGCATGCCTACCTACCTCATCAGCCTGCACTTTCCGGGCGACTGGTCGACCTACCTGCAGAAGGCCATGACGCTGGGCCTGCCCGCCGTGGTGGCCAACCTGTTTCTGGCGCTGCTCTGCGGCTACATTTTGCTGGTGGCGCTGGGCGTGCGGCCGCTGGTGGCCGTGGCCGGGGCCGTGGCCCTGGGCTTTTCGAGCTACAACATTGCCATTCTGGCCGCTGGCCACAACACCAAGAGCCTGGCCCTGGCCTACGCTCCCCTGGTATTGGGTGGTTTGCTGGTCACGTATCGCCGCGATAAGTGGCTGGGCGCGGCCCTGTTTGCCGTGGGCCTTACGCTGAATATCCACGTCAACCACCTTCAGATTACGTACTACCTGCTGCTGCTGGTGGCCATTTTTGGCGTTATCGAGCTGGTTTCGGCTGCCCGCGCTGGCCGGCTGCCGGAGTTTGGCAAGCGCACGGCCCTGCTGGGCCTGGGTGCGGCGCTGGCGGTGGGCGTGAGCTTCGGCCGCCTTTACACCACCGCCGAATACAGCAAATACAGCAACCGGGGACCCAGCGAGCTAAAGACGGCCGCGCCAACCGCGCCCGGCCAGGCCCCGGCCGCCAACCCCGAAGATGCCGGCTCGGGCGTCGACCGCGACTACGCCTTTCAGTATAGCTACGGCGTGGGCGAAACCATTACTCTGCTGATTCCCAACTTCTACGGCGGGGCTAGCCAGATGCCGCTCAGCACCGATTCTAACCTGGCCAAAGCCGGTTTGCCCGCTGAATATCTGGCGGCTATGCCCACCTACTGGGGTCAGCAGAGCTTCACGGCCGGCCCGGTATACATGGGTGCGGTGGTGTGTTTTCTGTTTATTCTAGGGCTGTTCGTGGTGGATAAGCGCACGCGCTACTGGCTGCTGGCGGGCACCATTCTCTCCATTCTGCTGGCCTGGGGCAAGAATTTTGAAACCTTCAACTACTTGGTTTTCGACCTGCTGCCGGGCTACAACAAGTTCCGGGCGGTGAGCATGGCGCTGGTTATCGCGCAGCTGGCCATGCCTATCCTGGGCGCGCTGGCGCTCAGCCGCGTGCTGGGCCGAAGGGAGTTAAGAGTGAAGAGTGAAGAGTTAGGAGTTGCTAGTTCGGAGAAACTCTTAACTCTTAACTCTCAACTCTTAACTAAGCAGGTATTGTACGCCGGCGCAATTGCGGCGGGGCTGTGTGTGCTGGCGTACCTGGCCAGCTTCAGCTTCGATTTCTCGGCTCCGATTGATGGGGAATTGACCAAGCAGGGCTTCACCCCGGAACTGCTGGGGGCCTTGCGCGCCGACCGCGCCGACCTGCTCCGCAACGACGTGTGGCGCGGGCTGCTCTTCATTGGGGCGGCGCTGGGCGTGCTGTATTTCCACCTGCGGGGCAAATTGGCGGTGCTGCCGGCGGCGGCCATTATGGTGGCGCTGGTGCTGGTAGACCTGTGGGGCGTGGACAAGCGCTACCTCGGCGAGAATAAATTCCAGCGCGAAACCATTGCCGAGGAATTCCAGCCCAGCCCGGCCGACCAGCTGATTTTGCAGGATAAGGACCTGAGCTACCGCGTGCTCAACCTGCAAAACCCCTTCAACGAAGCCCAGACTTCCTACTTCCACAATAGCATCGGGGGCTACCACGGGGCCAAGCTGCGCCGCTACCAGGACCTCATCGAGCGCCAGATTTCGACCAACAACCAGCAGGTGCTCAACATGCTGAACATGCGCTACCTCATCACCGGCGACGCCAAGCAGCCGGTGCAGCGCAACCCCGGTGCGCTGGGCAATGCCTGGTTTGTGAGCGAAGTACAGCCCGTGGCCAGCCCCGATGCCGAGATGGCTGCCCTCAACACCATTAGCCCGGCCACCGTGGCCGTGGTAGATGCCAGCAAGTTTCCGCAGCAAAAGGCCGCTACCTACAACATCGCCGGCTCTAGCATCGCCCTCACCGGCTACAGCCCCGACGAGCTGAAGTACCGCTACAACGCTACCCAGGCCGGCCTGGTGGTCTTTTCCGAAATCTACTACGCCGATGGCTGGCAGGCCTTTATCGATGGCAAGCCGGTGCCCCACATCCGGGCCAACTACGTGCTGCGGGCCCTGCAAGTACCGGCCGGCGCGCACACCATCGACTTCAAATTCGAGCCCAAATCCTACGCCGTGGGCAACGGGGTGTCGCTGGCGGCCAGCATCGCGCTGCTGCTGGCGCTGCTGGGCGTGGCCGGGTACGTGGCCCGCCGCCGGGAGCGCAGCGAGGAAGAGCTGGCAGTAGCGGTCTAGCCGGCGCTACTGCTACCGCTACCGTTGGGACATTGAATTTTTAATTCAAAATTAAAAGTGAAAAATTAAAAATGACCGAGCCTGCATTTTTAATTTTTCAGTTTTAATTCAAAATTCAATGTCCCAGCATTCCCTCATCCAGGAACTGCGCGAACCCGTGGCGGCGGCCCACGGCGTGCGGCTCTTGCTGTGGCGCGACGACCTGGCCAACCCCGACCTGCCCGGGAATAAGGCCCGGAAGCTGAAGTACAACTTGGTGGCCGCCCGGCAGCAGGGCCACCATACGCTGCTCACGTTTGGCGGGGCTTACTCCAACCACATTGCGGCCGTGGCCACGGCGGGCCGGCTGTTCGGCCTGAAAACCATCGGCCTGATTCGGGGCGATGTGCCGACAGTCGGAACCCCGCTCAACCCCACGCTAGCCCAGGCCGTGGCAGATGGCATGGCGCTGCACTACCTCGACCGGACGGCCTACCGCCGCCGGGCCGAGCCGGGATTCCTGGCTGCGCAACTAGCGCAGTTCGGCCCGGCCTACGTGCTGCCCGAGGGTGGCACCAATGCGCTGGCCCTGCCCGGCTGCGCCGAGCTGGTGGCCGAAGTCCGGCAGCACGTTGAATTTGATGTGCTGGCTGTGGCCGTAGGCAGCGGCGGCACGCTGGCGGGCCTACTCACTGGCCTGGCCGGGCGGCAGCATGCGGTAGGCGTGGCCGCGCTAAAAAACGGTGGTTTCCTGCGAGCTGAGGTGGATGCGCTGACGCGGCAGGCCACGGGTGAAATATTCAGCAACTACTCGCTGCAAACCGGCTACCACGGCGGCGGCTACGCGAAATACTCGGTAGAGCTGCTGGCGTTTATCGAGCAGTTCCGGACGCGGCACGGGGTGTTGCTCGACCCCATTTATACTGGCAAGCTGCTCCTTGGTGTGCTGGATATGATTGAGAACGGCTACTTCCAGCGCGGCAGCACGGTGGTAGCCATTCACACCGGCGGGCTACAAGCGTGGGCCGGCTGGGAGGCAAGGTTTGGGCACCGAATGTAGAGCCGCGGACTGAGGCGTTTCTGCCTCAATGGAAGCCTTCCAAAGTCGTTGCAGCTCCAGCGCTGCCAGCACGAATACCACCGGCAGCACCGGGGCCAGAAACCGCACGTCCCAGTCATCAACCGTGAGCATGACAATAGCGGTTTGGAGCAGAAACACGGCCGCCAGAAATACCCGCGCCGGCTGCCAGATGCTGGCCCGCCGCGCCCCGCGCCCCGCCAGCCAATAGGCCGGCCACAGCACCAGTACCCCCACGGCCCGGTGCGCCAGCGAGTAGTGCGGCTTGAGGTAGCTGACGAACACGAACAGCTTACCCAGCATCAGCCGGCCCAAATAAATGGGATTGTGCGCGGCGAAATAGAGCACCCGCGCCACCGGCCCGGTGCCGTTGGGCGGCATCTGCAAGGGCGCGGCCTGATGCACGGCCCAGAGCTGGTAGCGGAAAATCAGCTCGCCGCGTTGGTAGGTGTCCATCAGGTAGTAGGTGGCGAGCTGGTGATTGAGCGCAAGCCACAGCAGCGGCGAAAGCAGCACCAGGGCCAGCAGCGCCGCCCGCCACGGCCGGCGGTCGGGGGCCCGGCGCAGGGCATCGAGGCCGGCCAGAGCGGCGGCCAGCGCTACCATAAACCCGTTGGGGCGGGCCAGTACGGTAAGCACCAGAATGACTATGAGCAGCGCCCAATCGCGGGGTCGGCCGCGTTGCAGGCGGGTGAAAGCCCCAAACGAGAGCGCCAACAGGCTGATAAACAACGACTCGGTGAGCAGGAAAACGTTGAACTGCTGAATATCGGGCCAGGCAATGAAGAGCAGCGTGGCCAGCGCGGCCGCGCCACTTTGCCCGGCGGCCAGGCGGCGCGTGCCCCGGTAAATGGCCCGCGTGGCCAGCGCCGAAACAGCCATCTGGCCCGCCACGATGCCCCACCAGCCCAGCCCCAGCCAGAGCCATAGGCTTTGGAACAGCGGGTAGAGCACGTAGCGCAGGTTGTGGCCGGGCTCGAAGTAGCCGCACTCGGCAATGTTGGCCGCGTAGGCCAGGTAGCGGGAGCTGTCGTTGGCGGAGTGCGGCCCGTGGAACTTGCCCAGAAACAGCAGCTGCACCAGCACCCACAGCCCCGCCAGCAGCGCCCGGTGGTAGGGCCACAGGCGTCGGGCCAGCAATCGAACGAAGTCAGGTACGCGCATCAAGCCACAAAGCTAGCCCGCCCCAACGCCACGCCCCAACCTGCGTACTTTATACCCTATGAATCTCATTCGCCTCGTTCGTCGCCTGTTGCCGTTGTTGTTTTTAGTGGGCCTGGGCTGGTTTCTGTGGCAGAAAATCGGCCCCACCCTCGATGGCCTCAACTCGTTGAATGCCGAGCCCAAAGTCACCGTCACCCACAATACCGTGCTCACCCAGGTAGAAGCCCTGGGCAAGCTGGAGCTGGTGCGCTACAAGTTCAAAGACATTGTGGAGTACCGCAAGGCCAGCCGCTACCCACTGCTACCCGATGCCAAAGTAGCCCTCGTGGTGGGCGGCGAAGCCGTGGGCTGCCTCGACCTGCGCAAAATCCGCCCGCAGGATGTGGTGTTTGAGGGTGATACCGTGGTACGCGTGTACTTGCCCGCGCCCGAGCTGTGCTCCTTCCAGGTGCGGCACGACCAAAGCCGCGTATTCAGCACCGAAAACGGCTTTTTTCAGGATGCCGACCTCGTCGACCAGGGCTACAAATACGCCGAAGTGCAGGTGCGCAACGCCGCGCTGCAAGCCGGTATTCTGGCCCAAACCCAGCGCAACGCCCAACAGATTCTCGTGCCCATGCTGCGCACCCTCACCGGCCGCCGCGTAGTGCTGGGCCAGCAACTGGTGATGCCGAAAGTGGGGCCGAAGCAGTAATGCAGAACGTCATGCCGAGCGCAGCCGAGGCATCTCTACCGCGTAAGTAATTAAATTAGTATTGAGGTAGAGATGCTTCGGCAAGCTCAGCATGACGTTCATTATGGCAACACAGGGTTACTCCTCATCCTCCGGCACTTTTCCCAAGTCGTCCAGCGCCATTTTTATCAAGTCCTGCTCGTACCCTTTCCCCGTCAGATACTGCGAGATTTTCATGCGGCGCACTCTGGGGTTTTTCTCCTTTTCCTGGCGGTCCTTCTTCTCCATTAAACTAACCAGGTTCTGGTAATATTCCTCGCCGTCAATCTCCTTCATGCCCGATTTGATGCAGTATTCGCTGAGGCCTTTTTGCTTGAGGTCCTGCACGATGCGGCGGCGGCCCCATTTCTTGTGGCGGTAGTGTCCGCGCACGAAAGACTGGGCAAACCGCTCTTCATCCAAGAGCTTCTCGCGGCTCAGGCGGATGATGATTTCGCCGGCCTCGTCCTCGTCCAGGCCGTAGGATTTCAGCTTCAGCGCTACCTCCTTCTGGTTGCGCTCCTGGTAGGCGCAGAAGGCGGCGATTTTTTGCAGGGCCTCGCCGGGCGTGTACTGCTTGGGGGCTTTGTCGGGAGATTTGAACATGTAACAAGTATCAATTAACAGGTAACAATTGGTTGGTACCACGCGGTGCGCGATGGATGTCCGAAGCGGCGCATTTCTAACAATGCCGGCTGAAGTTCGTTACCCGTGCCTAGTTGCCAGACGGAAATACCCAAACGATAGATGAGGGTTGTCGGATGTTAATCGGTAAATGCTAAATAACCTCACGCCCGGCGTTCGGCAAATGCTGCTCAGTACCCTGCTCTTCGCGGGCATGAATGCCTGCGTGAAGCAGCTGCACCACCTGCCGGCGCTGGAAATTATTTTCTTTCGCTCCATCTTTTCCATCGTGGTCAGCTACGTGGCTCTGCGGCGGCTGGGCGTGGCCCCGTTCGGCAATAATCACCGCCTGCTCATCAGCCGGGGCAGCACCGGGGCCCTGGCGCTGATTTGCTACTTTCTGGCCTTGCAGAATCTGCCGCTCGCCACGGCTGTCACGATTCAATACCTGGCCCCCATTTTCACCACGGTGCTGGGCATCTGGCTGGTGCGCGAGCCGGTGCGGGGCTGGCAGTGGGTGTTTTTCGGGCTGAGCTTTGGCGGGGTGCTGCTGGTGCAGCAGGGCGGGCCCGCCGTGGCGCACGTAGCGCAAGCGGCCCCGGGCGCGGGCCTGCTCTACCTGGGTATTGGGGTGGTGGGGGCACTGGTTTCGGGGCTGAGCTACAACGCCATCCGCAAGCTGCGCGGGCGCGAGCACCCGCTGGTCATCGTGTTTTATTTCCCGCTGATTTCATTGCCCATCGCCGCCGTAGCCTGCCTCTTCAACTGGCAAACCCCGCACGGCACCGACTGGCTCTGGCTGCTGGCCTGCGGGGCGTTCACGCAGGGCGCGCAGCTCACCATGACGCGGGCTTACCAGCTGGAGCGCCTCAGCCGGGTGGCCCCGCTCAACTACCTGGGTATGTTCTACGCGCTGGGCCTGGGCTACCTGTTTTTTGCCGAAACCTTTGGGCCGCTGGCCTACGCCGGCATGGCCCTGGTGCTGCTGGGCGTGGGCCTCAACGCCTGGTATGCCGCCCGGGCCGATGCCCGCGCCGCTGCCCTGCCGCCCCTGGCCGAGGAAGTAGTGGCCTGAAAACCGGACAGCGGCTCGCGCCAGCGAGAAGCGGTGGGAACGTGTGCCCCGAATTTCCAATTCGGCCCGTGCGCGCCAGCAGGATTGGTCGTGCCAACAACCTGCACGGGCCGAATTGGAAATTCGGGGTACACGTCCCCGCCAATACCAACCGCTTCTCAGGCAACCGTTGGCGCGGCAGCAGCATCAGTAGTAAGCCGGCCGTACCTTGGCTGCACCTTTTCTGCCAATTATTACTGGTTATGCTGTTCAATACGCTACGTTTTATTGCCCTGGTATTGGTGCTGACCAGCGCCCCGTTGCTCAGCCGTGCCGGCGTTATCAAGGGCACGGTGCGCGGGGCCAATAAGGAAGGGCTGGCCTTCGCCAACGTGGCCGTGCGCGGCGCGGCCACCAGCACGGGGGCCAACGAGCAGGGCCAGTTTCAGCTGCGGCTGCCGGCCGGGCAGTACGAGCTGGTGTTTCAGTACGTGGGCTACCGGCCGCACATTGAGCCGGTGCGCGTGCCGGGCGGCGACTCCACGCTGACCGTCAACATCACGCTCCAGCCCGAGGCCTACAACCTGGGCGAGGTGCTGGTGAAATCCTCGGACCGCGACCCGGCCTACGCCATCATTCAGCAGGCGCAGCAGTGGCGGGCCTACCACAAGCGCGAGGTGGCCGCCTATCGGGCCCGCATCTACATCAAAAGCCTGGGCCGCATCAACGACACGCCGGCCAAAATCATGGGCCTGTTCAAGCTGGGCCCCGACATCAAAAAGGGCATTTTCTACCTCTCCGAAAGCCTGTCCGATTTCAGCTTCACGCAGCCCAACATCGTGAAGGAGCGCATGATATCGAGCCGGGTGAGCGGCGACTCGCGCGGCCTGAGCTTCAACCGGGCCAGCGCCGGGCGCAACCTGGGCTTCTACGAGAACCTGATAAAGCCGGCTTTTTCGGAGCGCGGGTTCGTGTCGCCCATCGCGGCCAACGCCATGCTCTTCTACAAGTATGAGCTGGTGGGCAGCACCCCGCAGGGCGGCGTCACGGTGCACAAAATCCGGGTGCTGCCGCGCCGCCGCACCGACCCGGTTTTCGCCGGCTTCATCTACATCGTCGACGACTCGTGGCGCATTCACTCCGTTGATTTGAACCTGGACCAGGATGCCCAGATTGACTACGTTGATAACCTGCACATTGCCCAGCAGTACGCCCCCGCGCCCGGCAACTCCAACGTCTGGCTCATCCAGTCGCAGCAGGTCACGGCCAACCTGTCGGGCCTGGGCTTCAAGGGCTCGGGCTACATCAACGCCGTGCTGTCCAACTACTCGAACGTGGTACCCACCTACCCCACGCCGCCCGTGGCCAAGGCCGCCCCGCCGGTAGTGGCCGAGGGCAAGGACGCGGCCCCCATCGGCCAGGAAACCGCCGCCCAAATCCGGAAGCGCAAGCCCGACCTGCGCGGCCTCAACGGCCAGGTGCGCCAGAAAGTGAAGCAGGCCCGGCGCGACTCGCTTCGCAACGACCCCTTCGCCCGGATGGGCCGCAACGAAGTGCAGCTGGTGGAAAAAGGCGTGAACGAGCGCGACTCGGCCTACTGGGACCAGGTGCGCCCCGTGCCGCTCACCGACGAGGAAACGAAGGACTACCGCACCAAGGACAGCACCGAAGTCCTCCGCCGCTCGCGCCCCTACCAGGACTCGATGGACCGCAAGCGCAACAAGTTCGAGCCCATCAACCTGGTGCTGGGCGGCTACACCCACCAGAACACCTTCCGCAAACGCTCGGTGTCCGTGCTCCCCCTGCCCCAGATTTTTCAGTACAATACCGTGGAAGGGGCCGTGCTCAATGCCCAGGCCACCTTCAGCCAGCGCACCGACGACCGGCGGTTTTTTAGCCTCACGCCCGTGCTGCGCTACGGTTTCAGCAGCGAGCAGCTCAGCCCCAGCCTGAACCTGGCCTGGCAGCTGCACCCCGCCAAGCGCCAGCAAGTGGGCCTGTTGGCCGGCCGCACCATCGAGAACTTCGATAAGAACTCGCAGCTCACGCCGCTCATCAACACGGTCTACACGCTGCTTAATAACCGCAACTACGCCAAGCTCTATCGCCGCGACGGGGCCGAGCTGAGCTACCTCTCCGAGCCCGTGAACGGCCTGAACCTGCGCGCCACCGCCGCCTATTTCGACCGCCGCCAGCTCGACAACACCACCAACCGCCTGCTGCGCGACGTGCCCGGCCGCGCCTTCACCCCGAACCGGCCCCTGAGCGACGAGCTGGCCGATACCGGCTTCGGCCGCAGCCAGCTGCTCACCGTGGGCCTCTCGGCTGACTACCGGCCCGGCCAGCGCTACATCAACCGGCCCGATGGCAAGTTCAACCTCGGCTCGAAGTGGCCCACCTTCAACGTGCAGGGCCGCCTGGCCATTCCGCGCGTGCTGGGGGCCGATGTGCGCTACCTACTGCTGCAAGCCGGCGTGCGCGATAATGTGCCGCTGGGCCTGCTGGGTACCAGCAACTTCCAGGTGAGCGCGGGCGGCTTCGTGGGCCGGCAGGAAGGCATGACCTTCATCGACTACCGCCACTTTTCCGGCAATCAAACCATCCTGGCCGGCAACTTCAGCAACTTCCAGCTGCTCGACTACTACCGCTTCAGCACCAACAACACCTACATCGAAGCCCATTACGACCACCATTTCAACGGCTTCTTTTTCAACAAAGTCCCGCTCTTCCGCAAGCTGAAGTGGCAGGAAGTGGCCTCGCTCAACTACCTCACCACCGCCCGGGCCGGCCACTACGTGGAGCTGGGTGCCGGCGTCGAGCACATCCTGAAAGTGCTGCGCGTCGATTTCTACTCGGCCCTGCAGAGCGGGCAGCGGTTGGGCACTGGCTTCCGAATTGGATTCGGTTTCTAGCCAGAGGCGTTGCGAAGGCACCGCAAAGGAGTTTAGGTAACTCGTCTCCAGGTGGCGTTTCGTAAACTTTGAATGGTAAACCAGTTTCCTGAACTTTAACCAAGCCACGGGCGCAACCCTCAGCTTGCGCAGAGGCAAAAAGCTAACTGTTCAGGGAAAGGAGGGTTTATTTTGGCTGGCTCGTGTGGAAAAGGAGGTGCTTTGTACTCTATACAAAAAAGCCGGTCGTTCCATCCTCCCGAAGGAGCCGATGCCCCCGTTCCCACCTGGCTCTTCACAGCGTACTCTCTTCCTATGAACCGGACTTGTTTCGCTTTCCTGCTCTTGACATCCCTGCTTCAGGCGCGGGTCGTCGTTGCGCAACGGCCTGCCTGCGGGGCACAGGGCTACAACCAAGAGCGGGCCGCCCGAAACGTTTACAGTTACCTGGTCAAAGGGAACCATTTCACGTATTTTACGGCTGGCCCCTACCACCAAGCGGTGTTTCCCACGAAAGTGGCGCTTCGGAAAACGAGCCAACTGAAAATCATTCCCGTGTTGGCGGTCACGCACCTGGAACGCCTCGTGGACACGGCATCCGCCGCCGGGTTGGAGACGCTCTTTCCCCCCAGTTACTGCCACTTTGCGGCGCTCCTGCTGCGCGACCGGGTGCCGGTGGCCCTGATAGTTTCTTTCCCGCAGCAGCAACAAAAGCACGCGCGGTTGTCCCGTTTTGGCGTGCACCGCACCGTGGCCTTAAACCACGTGGCCGACACGTTTTATGCCCCGGGCGTCTGTCTGTTTTACGACGTGACGTTGCGAACCTATGCCTATGTGAACAAGGGTGCTTACGTGTTTTGGAATGAGGAACTGAAACAATTTTCCGAGGTACAGGGCGTGGCGGGGTATCGGCAGTTGTACCGCCGTGGCGTCCCTCGTTGACCAAAGGGCAGCGAAACCAGCCGTGCGGGTCACCTCTCGTGCAGGCATGACCTCTAGTTTCCGTTTACCAAAACGGTGGAATAGCTAAACCGTTTCCGCTTACCGATTCCGGATACTTCGCATCAGGCTGGTCAGCGTCGCGGCCGGGTAGGCCTTGCCCCGCGAAATCACCGCATCAATGTTTTTGATATTGGCGATGTTTTCCAACGGGTTGCCGGTCAGCAGCACCAGGTCGGCATCCCGGCCCGGGGCGATGGCCACCGTGCGCTCGGCCACGCCCATGAAGCGGGCCCCGTTGATAGTGGCTGCCTGCAGGGCCTGCAGCGGCGTGAGGCCGGCCTGCACCAGTAGCAGCAGCTCCTCCTGCAACGACGCGCCGGGGTAGATGAACGAGTTGAACGGCCCGCTGTCGGAGCCGGCCAGGATGGGAACGCCGGCGGCCTGCATCTGCGGTATCAGGCTCAGGAATTTGGCTTCCAGCTTCTGGTTGAAGTTGCGGGTTGCCAGCGACTGCTGGCGGGCACTGGCTAGCCGGCGCTGGTAAGTGGCCTGGATTTTTGGGTCGATGTAGGCCAGCAGGCTGTCCTGGGCGTGGTCGTTTTCGGGCAGCTCCGTCAGCGTTTTGCCGATGTGGAGCGTGGGCACCACGGCCGTGCGGTGCCGGGCCATGAGCGCGAACGTGCGGGCGGCGGCGGCGGGGCTGTACGTGTCATACACGGCGGGCAGTACCGCGAACAGGCCCAGCGGTTTGGGCGTTTTCAGGCTGTTGCGCACCAGCGCCGTGAGGCTGTCCTCCTTGCCGGAGCAGGCTTTGAAGACGTAGTACAGGTGCTCGGTGGCGTCGAGGCCGCGCTTCACGGCCTCGCCCAGGGTCACGGAGTAGGGCATATGGCCGGTGGTTTTCAGGCCGCGCCGCTGGGCCAGCCGGATGGTTTCGAGGTAGGCCGCGCCCGAGATTTTGCTGTCGTAAATCTTCACGTAGTCCACCTTCAGCCGTTGCAGCGAGTCGAGCGCCCGGCGAATCTGGGCCGGGGTTTCCACTTCCAGCGAGCCGGGCCAGTAGGCCTTGGGGCCGTCAATCTTGGGGCCGGAGGTAAAGATGCGCGGCCCGGCCAGCTGGCCGGCATCCATGGCCTGCCGCCACTGGAAAATGCTGGGGGTAAGGTCGCCGCCCGCGTCGCGCACCGTGGTCACGCCGTGGGCCAGAAACAGCGCCAGGCTTTTTTTATTGGCCGCCGCCAGGCTGTCGCCGCCCCGGAAGTGTACGTGCATGTCCCACAGGCCTGGGATGAGGTAGCGGCCGTTGCCGTTCACGTACTGCCGGGCGGCGTAGCTGTCCTTATCAGCCGGCTGCACTTCCACGATTTTACCCCGCGAAATAGCCACTACCTGGTTGGGCGTGAGCTGCCCCGTAAGCACATCGACCAGCGTTACGTGGTTGATTACCACATCATAAATCGGTAGCTTGGTGGGGCGTCGGGCGCAGGTGGTCAGCAGCAGGGCCAGGCTCAGGCCGAAAAAAACGCGGGGAAATTTCATGCAGAAATAAGGGGGCAAACGACGGGTACAATCATCAGGCCGGCACGCGCACCGTGAATTCGGTGAACGCGCCCTCCCGCGATTCCACGCTCAAGGTACCACGGTGGCCCTTCACCACGATGTCGTGCGAGAGGGAGAGGCCCAGGCCGGTGCCATCGCCCATCGGCTTGGTGGTGAAAAATGGCTGAAAAGCCTGCGCTGCTGTTGCCTCCGACATGCCAACGCCGTTGTCGTGCACCCGGATTTCTACTTCTTCTCCCACGCGCCGGGTGCTCACGCTCACCAGCGGCCGGTAGCCGGTTTCGCCCTGCTGCTGGCGGTGGCGCACCGCATACAGCGCGTTGGCAAACAGGTTGAGCAGGGCCCGGCCCAACTCGCTGGGCACTACCGATATCTGCGCCAGATTGGCCCCAAAGCTGGTGTGCAGCTCAACGGCCGTGGTGCCGTCCGGCACGGGCGAGCCGTAGTAGGCCAGGCGCAGGTTTTCTTCCACCAGGGCGTTGAGGTCGACCAGCTCCTGCTGGCTGGTGCCGGTGCGGGCGTGGGCCAGCATGTCGGCAATGATGGCCGAGGCCCGCTGCCCGTGCTGGCTGATTTCGCGCAGGTTTTGCCGCAGGCCCGCCAGTATTTCCTGCTCCAGGCCCGGGGTGCGGTCCCGGGCCGTTGGCCTGGCATCAGGGTCGAGCAGGGCTACGCTCACGTTGGCAAAGTTCTGCATGAAGGCCAGTGGGTTTTGCAGCTCGTGGGCGATGCCGGCCGATAACTCGCCCACAAACGCCCACTTCTCGGCGGCTACCAGCTGGGTTTGGGCGGCGCGTAGCTCCTCCAGAGCCTTGCTCAGGTCGTTGCGCTGGGCTTTTATCTGGCTGTTGCGTTCGCTGAGCTGGGCATTGACCCGGCGCTGCTGCTGGCTGGAGCGCCAGAACAGCAGCGCCATCAGCAACAAAAAAACCAGACCGGCCAGTAGTCCAGAGCGCTGGTAGCGCACGGTTTGCCTTTCACCGGCCTCGCGCTGCCGCACCTGCCGCTGCTGCTCATTGAAGGACAATAGCTGCAGCTGCTGAAACTTCTCGGGCCCAAATAGCTGGTCGTGCGCCGTGATGTATAAGCCCTGGTAGTGAAAAGCACTATCCACGTTGTGGCGCGCCTGGTAGAGGCGGGTCAGCAGGCTGCTGGCCTCCATTATCGTGAGGCGGAACGATACTTTTTGGGCGGCCTGCACGGCCAGTCGCGCGTGTACCAGGCTGGAATCGGGCTGGTGCAGGCGCTGGTACAGCATGGCCATGTGGTAGTGCGTCATGGCCCGGTTGCGCAGGTCGTTGTTGGCATAGGTCTCGCGCTGGGCGCGGCGGTAGTAGCGCATGGCCTCGGCGGGGTGGCCCAGGCGGGCTTGCACTACGCCCATGTTGCGCAGGGCCAGCGCCGCCGCCAGGCGCGGGCGCGGGTGCCGGGCAATGAGCTTTTCGGCTTCCTGCTGCCGCAGCAGGGCCGAGTCGAGCACGCCCAGCTTTTCGTAGCAGCTGCCGATGTTGGTGACTGAGCCGGCCAGCCAGTGGGGCAGGTTGAGGCGGGCATAAAGTGCCCGGGCCCGCGAGTAGTAGTAGATGGCCTGGCGGTACTGCCGCAGGTCGAAGCTGATGTTGCCCAGGGCGTTCTGGCTGCTGGCCTCGCCTTCCAGGTCATTAGTCTTCTGGCTGATTTCCAAGGCAATCAACTGGTTGGCAAAGGCTTTGGGCAGCTCGCCCCGCTCCCGCAAAGCGGCTCCTATCATGCCCTGGGCCCGGCCCCGGCCCTTAGCAAATCCCACCTGCCGGGCCAGCTGCCAGGCCTGCTGGGCCAGGTGCAGGGTCGAGTCGGGCCGGGAGGCCCGGTAGGTATGGGCCAGCTTCAGCAGCAGCAGCACCCGGCTGGAGTCGGCCGGGGTATGGGCCAGTATCCCGCGCAGGCTATCGGTGCCGGCCGTTTGGGCCTGGGCCGGGTACGCCAGGCCGGCCAAAAGCAGCCACAGGGACAGCAGTCGCACGGCGATGAGTGGCATAAGCAATACTGGAAAGAAAGGAAGGAAGAGGTACGCCTTGCCATTGCGGCAAGCGCACATTGAGCGCGGTAGCAGACGTGGTAGCAGGTGAAAAAGCCAATGCGCAGCGTTGCTAATGCAGCAGGGCAGCCGATTGTTTCCGGCCTTAGCAGACTGTCGCTGCGCGCAAGAATTTACGAATACGCAGGAATCAAAAATTCGGATTTATTGCCTTCGTATTCAAGAAGATTACAGCGGGTGTGCCCCGCGCAGGCCCAGGCTGGAAATTGATAACTACTGTTACGCAGCAGTATGTAGCGCGGACTTTGTAGTCCGCGAGTCAGCGCCGTGTAGTGGTTGTAGCGGCGCAGACTCGCGGACTACAAAGTCCGCGCTACATGCCCCGAGGCGCTGTAACAATGAGCGTGCGTAACAGCAGTTGATAACTCTCACCCCGCCAGCTGGCTAACGATAGTAGCCGGGTTTTAGCGCCACCGTACTTTGTCTCCGGCTTTGCCCGCGTGCAGCCGCGCCGGTACACTGGCCAGAATCAAGTCGCGCAAAGCTGTCAGCAGGGTGGTTCGCACAAAGCCGTGGTGCACCACCAGGCTCACCTCGCGCACCGGGGCCGGCGCCTCAAAGCGCTTGAGCAGCGGGTTGGTATCCACTTCGTCGAGCACGGCCAGCTCGGGCACCAGCGTGTAGCCGCTCTGGCGGCGCACCAGCTCCTTCAGCGTTTCAATCGAGCCACTCTCGTACGTGATGGACCCGCTGGGCGAGGCCGGCCCGCACAGGTTAAGCACTTGGTTGCGAAAGCAATGGCCCTGCTGCATCAGCCACAGGCCGGGCGCTTTCAGGTCGGCGGGCTGCACGGTGGCCTGCGCCGCCAGCGGGTGGCCTGCCGAGGCCAGCACCAGAAAAGGCTCATCCAGCAGGGGCAATTCGCGCAGCTGCCGGTCGTCGAGGGGCGTCACCAGCAGGCCCACATCGAGGCGGTGGTCTTTGAGCTGCTGCATGATTTCTTCCGAGCGCAGCTCCTCAATGCGTACCCGCAGGCTGGGGTAGGCCGTGGTGAGGCTCACCAGGAAGCGCGGCACCAGGTAGGGGGCCAGCGTGGGAATTACGCCCAGCCGCAGCTCGCCCACTACTTCGCCCTTTTCGGCCTGCACCACCTCGCGCAGCTGTTGGGCCTCGCGCAGCACCAGGCGGGCCTGGGCAATGACTTTGGTGCCAATTGCCGTGGGTTCGGCTCCGCGCTGGGTGCGGTCGAAAAGCAGGACGCCCAGCTCTTCTTCCAGCTTTTGCACCTGCACACTGAGGGCGGGCTGGCTCACATGGCATTTGTCGGCGGCCAGGCCAAACTGGCGGTGCGTGTCCAGAGCCACGAGGTAGGTAAGCTGTTGCAGGTTCATGTATCAAATATAATCACGGGTTATAACATCGGGAACGTAATCAATTTTGATTATGAACAGGAGAGGCATATATCCGTTTTATTCCCGATATCCGCCTGGGCATGACCTCGGCCAAAGACTTGAGTGTGGGGGTCGAAATGTTCACCCAACATGTGCCCCAGCCGTCGCTGGCGGTGTAACCTTTCCCCCGGCCCCTCTCCAAAAAAGACGGGTGCCTAACGATTCTCAGACAGGCTCTTCTCTTTTCTGAAGAAGGGGCCGGAGGCAGGTTACAGCGGCTTCTTGCGCTCCGCCTGAAACTTCTTCAGCTGCGGGTCAATCTGCTTTTTGTCACCCACTACCACAATGGTCATGGCTTCGGGGCGCACGTACTTGCGGGCAATTTCGCTCACCTGCTGAGGCGTGACGGCGTTGATGTTCTTGACCTGCTCCGTCAGGTAGGTTTCGGGCAGGCCGTGCAGGTCGAGGGTGTTGAGCTGGCCGATAATGCCGCTGGGCGTGGAGTTGCGGAGCACAAACATGCCGCTCTCGAAATTCTGAATACCCTTCAATTCATCGGCCGGGGGCGGGGTCTTTTGCAGCCGCTCGACTTCGTACATGATTTCGCGCAGCGAGTTGTAGGTGTCGGCGGTGGTCACGTCGGCGTTCTGGCTCCAGTTGCCGGCGCGGTAGTGGGTTTCGGTGTAGCTGTAGGGCGAGTAGGTGTAGCCCTTGTCCTCCCGGATGTTGCGGGTGATGCGCGAGCCAAACGAGCCGCCGAGCAGCGAGTTCATCACCCGCAGCCGGATAAAATCGGGGTGGCTGGGGTCCACCACCGGCAGGCCCACCACGATGGTGGACTGCGGCGCGTTGGGCCGGTCCTGGGTCAGCAGGTTGCCCCGGGTAATGGGCCTGGCCACCTCAATGAGCGGGGCCGGACCCTTGGTAAAATCCTTCCAGGCGCTGGTGATGGCCCGGCGCAGCGCCGGCGCATCAAACAGGCCCGCCGCGTACACGCTGATGCGCTGGGCCCCGTACTGGTTCTGGTAGAAGCTCTGCGCCATTTCCGGGGTCAGGGCATCAATCTGGGCATCAGTGGGCAGCGGCCGGCCGTAGGGGTGGCTGCCGTAGAGCGCCCCGGTAAACTGCTGGCGGGCCTGTACGCCGGGTTGGGCCAGCGCCAGTTTCATCTGCCGTTTCAGGTCGGCTTTGAGGCGCGGAACTTCGGACGCGGGCAGGGCCGGGTTCATCACCACCTCGGCCAGCAGCGTGGCCAGCTCCGGGGCATACTCGCTCAGGCAGGAGGCGCGGAGTGTGGTTTGGTCGGCCCCGGCCGAGATGCTGAGCGAGCCGCCCATGCGGGCCACTTTATCGGCCAGCTGGGTGGCGCTCATCGTGGCGGTGCCTTCCTGCAGCAGGCGGGCCAGCAGGTCGGCCAGGGCCACTTCATTGGCGGCCTCGTGCACGTTGCCGGCCTGAATGGCCACCATCATCGTCACCTTGGGCACCTGGCCGTAGGGCACCAGCCGGGCCCGCAGGCCATTTTCGAGGGTGAATTCTTCCTTGGCGGGCAGCGTGAAGTCGCGTGGGGTGCCGCCTTCGGGCGCGGCCACCTTGGCAGCGGCCGGGGCCTTGGCAACTCCAGCGGCGCGGGTAGTAGGTTTCTGAGCGGGTTTTGCGGGGGCTTTTTGCGCTGCCGCTCCCGGCGCGGCCGTGGCAACCAGGGCGGCGCTGAGCAGCCCGATAAGTAGCTTGTTCATGGCGAAAACAGGAGGGAAGGACTAGCCTTTGGCCAGCGGGTTGACGGTGATAATGGTGCGGTTGCCGGGCCGCAGGTATTCCTTAATAGTACGCTGCATCAGCTCCGGCGTCACCTTGCGAAACTCGCTTTCGAGGCGGTTGATGCGGGTCGGGTCGTTATCGAACAGGGCAAACGCGGCCAGCAAATCGGCCCGCCCGAAATTGTCGGACCCGCTCACCTGGTCGTAGAACGCGGAGCGGATTTTCACCATCGCCAAATCCAGCGTGGCCTGGTCGATACCGTTCTGGGCCAGCCGGTTAATCTCCCGGTCCAGCACGCGCACCACCGAATCGGCCTGCACGCTGGGGTCGTAAATCAGGCTGCCCATCCACAGCATCGGGCCGTTGTAGTTGAACTGGTTGCCCAGGTCCGCGTTGATGCCGCCGCTCACGCCATCGGAGTAGCCGCGCTGCTGCACCAGGGCTTGGTAGAGGCGGCTGTCGTTGCCTTGCAGCAGAATCTGGTCGAGCAGGATGAGGGCATAATACTCCGGCGTGTTGCGGTCGGGCATGTGGTAGGCGAAGGCCAGCGCCGGCTTGGTGGCCAGCTTATCGTCCTGGCTGAAACGCTGCTCCTGCTCCTGGCGGGGCTCCGTGAGGTCGGGCTTAGGCGGCTGCGGGGCGCTGGGAATGGTGCCGTAGTATTTCAGCACCCAGGCCCTGGCCTCGGCGGGCTCGAAGTCGCCCACCACGGCCAGCACGGCATTATTGGGCGCGTAGTAGGTTTTGAAAAACGACCTGGCATCGGTCAGGTTGGCCGCGTCGAGGTCCTTCAGGTCGCCGTAGAAATTGTGGGCGTTGTTCCAGTTTTTGTTGGCCTTCATGGGCATGTCAATCCACGGAAAGCTGCCGTAGGGCTGATTGAGCACATTCACGCGCACCTCGCTTTTCACCACGCCCTGCTGGTTGGTCAGGTTGCTTTGGTTGATGGCCAGCCCGCGCATCCGGTCGGCTTCGGCCCACAGAATGGTTTCGAGCTTGTGGGCCGGCACCACCTCGTAGTAGTTCGTGAAATCAAACCGCGTCGAGCCGTTCAGCGCCCCGCCGTTCTTCTGAATCAGCCCGATAAACTCGTTCTTGCCCAGGTTCTGCGAACCCTGAAACATCAGGTGCTCAAACAAATGCGCGAATCCCGTGCGGTTGCGTGGCTCCGTCCGGAAGCCCACCGCGTAGTACGCCGCCACCGTGGCCGTGGGCGTGGTGTGGTCGGGCGAGAGCACCACCCGCAGCCCGTTGGGCAGGGTGTAGTATTCCACCGGAATCTGAAAAGCCGGCCCGGCCGGGGCCGCCGAGGGCGCCGCCGTGGCCACCGGCGCGGCTGGCGCGGTCATCACCGCCGTGGTTTTGGGGCTGCACGCGCTCAGGGCCAGCGCCACGGCCGGTACCCACGGCAGCGCGCCGTGCCGAAATGTTGATAGTCTCATAGGTCAAGAAGAGTGAGGTGAGAGATAGTGCGTTCGATTTACGAATAAATAGCCAAAACACAGGTAGTGACGAGGTTTGATTTGAAAACGGGCTCCTGAGCGCTTCAGGTGCCGCCGTTTTTCCGGCGGTGGCCGGGCCCCCGTCGGCCCCGTTTTTTGCCGGACCTTTGCGCCATCATGCCGCTCCCCCAGTTCCTGACGCTCCCGGCCCTGTTGGCCGGCCACCTGCTGCAAGCCCCCGCCGAGGCCACGGCCGAAGTCCGCCACCTGCTGCTCGACAGCCGCCGGGTGGGCCTGCCCACCGGGGCCGTATTCTTCGCCCTGCGCGGCCCCAGCCACGACGGCCACCGCTACCTGCCCGACCTCTACGCCCAGGGCGTGCGGCTGTTTGTTATCGAAGAAGGAGCGGCCCTGCCCGGCGGCCTGGCCGCTTACCCCGAAGCGGGCCTGCTGGTGGTAGCCCGCCCGCTGGCGGCGCTGCAAACCCTGGCGGCGGCCCACCGCGCCGGGTTCGCGGGGCCAGTGCTGGCCATCACCGGTTCCAACGGCAAAACCATCGTGAAAGAGTGGCTGGCCCAGCTGCTCAGCCCCGACGAGGATATCTGCCGCTCGCCGCGCTCCTACAACTCGCAGGTGGGCGTGCCGCTCAGCGTGTGGGAGTTAAATCCCGAGCGCCATACCCTGGGTATTTTCGAGGCCGGCATTTCGGAAGTAGGGGAGATGGCCCGCCTGGCAGCGGTTATCCGGCCCACGGAGGGGATTTTCACTATGCTGGGCACCGCACACGATGCCGGCTTTGCGTCGGCCGAAGAAAAGCTGCTGGAGAAGCTTCGGCTATTCGCGGGGCCGCAGTTTCAGCGCCTGTTCTATTGCGTCGACCAGCCGCTGGTGCGCGCCGTCGTAGCCACCCGGCAGCTGCCCGCCTTTGCCTGGACGCGCCAACCCGAGCAGCCCGCCGATATCCTTTTTACCACCGAATCAGCTCCCACCAACTACACCCGCCTGCGTGCCGACTACGCCGCCACGGGCCTCACCGCTGATTTCACTCTGCCCTTTGCCGATGAGCCGTCGGTTGAAAACGCCCTGCATTGCCTCGCCGTGCTGCTGCACCGGCAGGTGGAGCCCGCCGAGATTCAGCGCCGGCTGGCCCGCCTGCACCCGGTGGCCATGCGCCTCGAAATGAAGCTCGGCCGCCACGGTTCCTACCTCCTCGACGACACCTATAACAACGACCTCGCCGGCCTGGCCCTGGCCCTCAACGCCCTGGCCCGCCAGAGCCGCCCCGGCCGCCGCACCCTCATTCTGAGCGACGTGCTGGAATCGGGCCTGAGCGGAGCCGACCTCTATGCCCGCGTAGCCGCCCTGCTGCCCGCCGCCGGGGTGAGCCGCGTAGTGGGCATCGGGGAGGAGATTTCCAGGGAATTAAAAATTAAAAATTATGAATTAAAAATTGAGACGGAAGAGACTCCAGGAACCCCCGGCACTCCCACTGACCCGGACTCATTTTTAACTTTCAATTCTCGATTTTTAATTCAAACCTTCCCCACTACCGAGGCCTTTCTCGCCCAGCTCAGCCCCGCCGATTTCGCCCACGAAACCATCCTTATCAAAGGAGCACGCCGCTTCGGGTTCGAGCGCATCGTGGCCGCGCTCCAGGCCCAGCAGCACGGCACCGTGCTCGAAGTCAACCTCGACGCCCTCAGCCACAACCTGCAGCACTACCGCCGCCAGCTGCGCCCCGGCACTCGGCTCATGGTGATGGTGAAGGCCTTCGCCTACGGCGCGGGCTCCTACGAAGTAGCCAGCCTGCTCGAATTTCAGCGCGCCGACTACCTCGCCGTGGCCTACGCCGACGAAGGCGTGGCCCTGCGCGAAGCCGGCATCAGCCTGCCCATTATGGTGATGAACGCGGCCCCGGATTCGTTCGACACCCTGCGGCGCTACCGGCTGGAACCCGAAATCTATTCCTTCGAAATGCTGCACGAGTACCTGGCGACGTTTGATTCGCCCGAGGCTGCTCCACTTCTTCAGCAGCCCCTTCCCGCGCCCAAAATCCACCTCAAGCTCGATACCGGCATGCGCCGCCTCGGCTTCGACGAAGCCGACTTACCCGCCTTGGTCAAGCTGCTCCGTGAGCACGCCGCCCACTTGTCCGTAGCCAGTATTATGACGCACCTGGCCGCCGCCGACGACTCTGCCCACGACGATTTCACCCAGGAGCAGCTGGCAGCCTTCCGCCGCATGGCCGCCACGTTGGAAGAGGCATTAGGGCACTCCGTGCTCAAGCACGCTCTCAATTCGGCGGGCATCCTGCGCTTCCCGGACGCGCAGTTCGACATGGTGCGCCTCGGCATCGGCCTCTACGGCGTCGATGCCAGCAACACCGCCGAGCCCGCCGCCCTGCGGCCGGTGAGCCAGCTGCGCACCACCATCTCCCAGATAAAAACCCTGCCCGCCGGCCACACCGTGGGCTACGGCCGCCGCGGCACCGCCACCACCGGCGAGCGCCGCATTGCCACCCTGGCCATTGGCTACGCCGACGGCTACGACCGGCGCTTCGGCAACGGCGCGGGCACCGTACTCATTCACGGGCAGGCGGCTCCGCTGGTGGGCTCGGTGTGCATGGATATGTGCATGGCCGATGTTACCAACATTCCCCAGGCCCGGGCGGGCGACGTGGCCTTGGTGTTCGGCGAGGGCCTGCCGCTGCCGGAACTAGCTAGCCGCATTGGTACCATTGCCTACGAGCTGCTCACCAACGTGAGCGAGCGGGTGAAGCGCGTATTTGTGAGTGAATAAGTATGCCTGGGACGCTGCATCTCAGCACCCGCTACTGCCGATGGGTTGCAGCGTAACCTCAACCTCAATTAGCAAGACCTGCTGATAAGCTGAACGGCGAAGTTTCGTTTGCGTCTGTAATTTGATTGAATGAGGCTGGGGTTTGATTGTTGCGGAAGGTGTTTTTTTATTTAATTGTCGGCACGCCTAATGTTGGCAAGGTATTTATTTTGCTACTTTACAGTTGGCCCACTATCTCCCGAATAACTTTGGGGCAAATTGGTGCCGCATGAATCCTTTATTCTGTATAAAAATCAACATGTTTCGTTCTTTTATTCTGCTTAGTGGAATGGTCGCTTGCCTCACGCTGCCCGGTGCCGCGTGGGCCAGTTTGCAGCAGCAGCCCGTCGTTTCGGCCGCCGCCGATACGCCCGCGCCGACCCTCGATGGCCTTTGGAAAGGCCAGTTGAAAGTGCCCGGGGGCCAGCTCGAAGTTATTTTCCGGCTGCAAAAACTGGCCGGTGGCGAGTATTTCAGCTCCCTCGATGTGCCGCTGCAAAAGGTGAGCCGCATGAACGTGAAAGCCGAAGTGAAGGGCGACACCGTGCGCCTGTTTGCCGAGGAAGCGGCCACCCGCTTCGTGGGCCGCGTATCGGCCGATGCCAAGCAGATAAGCGGCATCTGGCAAGCGCAGGGCTTCAAAGCGCCCCTGGTGCTCAACTTCAGCCCCGTGCAGGCCATGACGGCCAAGAACGTGCGCCTCACGCCTCCATACCGCGAGGAAGAAGCCACCTTCAGCAACCTCACCGTGAATGCCCGCCTCAGCGGTACGCTCACGGTGCCTGCCGGTGCGGGGCCCTTCCCGGCCGTGGTGCTCATCAGCGACAGCGGCCCGCAGGACCGTGACGGCACCGTGGGCGACTTTGCTACACTGGGCCTGCTGGCCGATTACCTCACCCGCCGCGGAGTGGCCGTGCTGCGCTTCGACGACCGCGGCGTGGGCAAGTCGGGCGGTACGCCCGCCCTCACCACCGTCGACCTGGTGAGTGATGCCCAGGCCGGCCTGAACTACCTGCGCACCCGTCCCGAAATCGACCTCTCGCACCTGGGCCTTATCGGGCATGGCGAGGGCGGCAACGTGGCCCTGCTGGCCGCCGCGCAGCCGCTGCCCCCGGCTTTCGTGGTAACTCTGGCTGCCTACGGCCTGCCGGGGCGCGACATCGTGGTGCAGCAGCAAGCCACCACGCTCCGCACGCTGGGCACCGAAACGGCGCAGATTGAAGCCGCCACCAAGCGCCAGCTGGCCATGCTCGAAATCATTCGGCAGACGACCGACAACGCGCAGGCCCAGGCCATTGTGGCCAACATGCTGAAGCAGAACAACGCCGCCATCGACAACGTCACCGCCCAGTCGAGTGCCGCCGAAATGACCTCGCCTCACTACCGGTACTTCCTGGCGTTCAATCCCATCGAAAAGCTCACGGGGGTTAATTGCCCGGTACTGCTGCTCAACGGTACCTCCGACCTCACCATCAACGCCGACGCCAACCTCAACACGCTGGCCAAGGGCCTGAAACTGAACAAGAACGTGACGGTGAAAAAGATTGCCGGCGCGAATCACCTCTTTCAGCCCGACCCCACCAAGTGGCCCATCGTGAACGGCCAGCAGCAGCCCAACTTCTCGCCCGAGGCCCAGGATATTATTCGGGAATGGATTGTGGCCCAGACCAAAAAATAGGACCACAGATTACGCGGATTTACAGATTGAGTAAGATGCAAACGGTGCAGGTAACGCCCCTGTCCGTGGACCAGTATTCAATAGCATAGCCAATAAAAAAGGGTCCAGCTTAACGGCTGGACCCTTTTTTTATAACCGGCTTTGCGCCGCCCGCATCTTACTCAATCCATAAATCCGCGTAATCTGCGGTCCTATTTTATCATATCTACCTCGGCCTTAATCATGGCGTTGTAGCGACGGCCCTGGCTGTTGGCCAGCGTGAGCAGGTTCCAGCCCTTGCCGATGGTGTAGCTCCAGGTGCGGCTTTCCTTAAACTCGAAGGTGGGACGCATAATCTGGCCGTAGGGCGTGTAGTTGTCCATGAAGTTGGTGGTGTAGAACTTGTCGCCCCCCACAATCCACTCCATGGCCACGAAGAAGCCTTCCTCCGGGGCAGCAATGTTGTAGGTGCTCAGGTCGATGGTGTACCAGTCGCCGCCGCGGGCGGCCGATACCACCACGTTTTCGGTGAGCAGGTCGGTGTTGGGGGCGTTGTAGTTGCCATCGGCTTTGTAAATCCGCACGCGGAAAGGCTCGCGGGGGAAGCCGTTCTCGCCGATGTAGAAGGACACCGTGCGCACGTTGCCGAGCTTTTTCTGCTTCTCGTTCTTCACGAAGAAGGCGTACTGGCTGCCGGGCAGGCCCTGAATCATGCCTTCGCCGGGGCTGTTGGAGTTTGAGCCCAGCTCGAGGTTCTTCACCTTGCCACCTTTCACCACGAAGCCGCCCAGCTCAATCACGCGCTTCTTCAGCTCCACGATGAGGTCTTCGGTACTGCCGCGCTTGATGAAAATAGCGCTGCGCTCGTAGCCCAGCGTCATCACGATAAGAGAATCCTGGCTGGTTTTTTCCAGGCCGGCCAACTGGAAATAACCGTATTCGTTGGTGAGGGCCCCCGTGCCTTCTTCGCGCAAGGCAATAGAAGCAAACGGTACGGGGTCCTTGGTCTTAGCGTCTACTATACGGCCCGTAATGCGGTTTTCCTGCGCCTGGATGAGTGCCGGGAACAGCAACAGAATAGCCAGCGCGAGAAAAGGTATGCGTTTTATCATCGCCAAAATAATTATAAATGGATGGTAGACTGGCAAATTTACAAATTCTGATTCACTCGCATAGCATTATCGGGTAAGGATGACCTGCTATATGTGGTTTAATTGTTTCTTTTTGCCCGCCACGCAACGGGCGTGAGTCAAATATATTGCCAGCACAACCAATTTCAACCTATGTAGCGGTCTAATTGCTGGCTGAGTCCGAAAAAATAATAAGGCAAAAAAATTAACATAGCTCGAACAAATCCGTAACGGAGGTGCGCCATCACCTTTCAACTGGCCTTTCTTACTCCTCTTAACTATGAAAAACTCCATTCTTTCCGCTTTTGCAGCAGTAGCCTTACTGGCAAGCTGCGAAACCAAGCGCTCTGAAACCAAAGACCAGCTTGCCGAAGCCGGCCAGGATACGGCCGTGATGGCCCGCGATAGCCGCTCGGCGGCGGCTATGGCTGCCGGTGACAGCTGGGACATGACCAAAGCCAAGCTAAGCGACGTTAAATTTAAAGAAATCACGTCGTCCGGTATCACCGTGCGCGGCGACAGCGCCTATAACGTGTACAGCATTGAAGAGAAAGTGCTGTTCGATACCGACAAAGCCGAAGTTAAGCCCGGTGCCGCGGAGGCGCTACAGCAAATCACGGGCTCTATTGGGCAGCGCTACGCCACCAGCCAAGTGCGGGTGATGGGCTTTGCTGATTCGCGCGGTGACAAAAGCTACAACCGCGAGCTGAGTGAAAAACGGGCCGAGGCCGTGAAAAGCTACTTAGTGAGCACGGGCAAAATCGAGGCGGCCCGCGTGAGCGTGGAGCCCATGGGCGAAGCCATGCCCGTGGCTACGAATGCTACCGTTGCCGGCCGGCAGGAAAACCGCCGCGTAGAAATCGCGGTTCGTACCAGGTAATAAGCTGACTATTGAGGAGAATCTCTGATTTCCGGCAAAAACCCCGCGCAACTAGATGTGTGGGGTTTTTTGTTGGAAATCTCGTAAAGTTCTTAAGCGGCAGGTCGTGTTTTTATAGCCAAGTATATTGTTTAACTGAAAATAAATAAAATAATCATCATATATTTGACATGCCTTCTGCCTGGCCTCGACAGTTGAACCTGAAGGGGTAGCTCTATCAGTCTACTATATACGATTTGCTACCGTTACCTTTCGGGTTCCGTAGATGGATTTCAGCTATTACACAATGAAAAGGCATTTGATTTGGGCTGCTATGTGGCTGTGCGTGCCGGGGGCTCAAACTGCTCGGGCCACAACTTGCACATCGGCCGCGGAAACCCTGCCATTGGGCGGATTGTGGAAGGGGAAATTACCCGTCTTGGGTGGGCAATTGGATGTAACGATTAGCATGGTGGCCCTTTCGGGGGGCGGCTATTTTGCGGCCCTCGACGTACCAGCGCAGAAAGTGAGCCGCATGATGACGGAAGTGACCGTGCGCGGCGACTCGGTACTGCTGTGGATGCCGGCCGCCGGAAGCCGCTACGCGGCCCACTTCGATGCTGCCAAGCGCGAAATGACGGGCACCTGGACGCAGGCCGGCGTGCGCTCGGCCTTGCGCCTGCAGCACTCGCCTATGCCCACCACCGGTAGTGCCGGCACGCGCCTGGCTCCGCCTTATCGGGAAGAGGATGTGGTGTTTAGTAATCCGGTTTCGCGGTTCAGCCTGGGCGGTACCCTGACTGTGCCCCCCGGCAAAGGGCCGTTTCCGGCAGTGCTGATGGTGAGCGACCTTGGCGCGCAGGACCGCGACGGGACGGTGGACGGCGGCTACCATTTGCTGGGCGCACTGGCCGACTACCTCACCCGGCGGGGTGTGGCCGTGCTGCGCTACGATGACCGGGGCGTGGGCCAGTCGGGAGGCAGTACCACTACCGCCACCACCGAAATGCTGGTGACGGACGTGCAGGCCGGGCTGAATTTTCTGCGCTCCCGGCTGGAAATTAACATTGGGCGGATTGGCGTGGTGGGGCACGGAGAGGGGGCCAACGTGGCCCTGCTGACCGCGGGCCAGCCCCTGCCGCCGGCTTTTGTAGTCTCGCTGGCTGGCTACGGCCTCACGGGAGCCCAAACGCTGCTGCAGCAGCAGGTAGCGCAGCAGCGCGCCAGGAAAGTGGACCCCGTGACCGTGCAGGCCGCTTACGAACGGCAGCGCACGATGTACGACATCATTCGGCTGACCAATCCGTCGCAGGCGAAAGCCATTGTGAGCAACATGCTGCGCCAGGACCAGCCCGACCTTACCCCGGAGCAGGCCCAGGCCGCCGCCGCTACGCTCCTCACACCCTCGCGCCGCTATTTCCTGGCCTTCGACCCGGTGGCTGACCTCGACCAGGTGCGCTGCCCGGTGCTGTTGCTCAATGGTACCGACGATGTGGAGGCCCCCGCCGACCTGCACCTCACCGCCCTGGAGAAGGAACTGAAAAGCGCTAATCACAATACCACGGCCAAGCGCCTGCCCGGCGTCAACCACTTGTTTCAACCCGTCAAAACCGAGTGGGTACTGATGAATGGCGAAATGAAGCCCGTGTTTTCGCCGGTCGCGCAGGAGGTTATTCGGGAGTGGATTGCCAGTCTGGACGTTAAGAAGCCCGACTCTAAAAAGTAAGCGCCCGCGGGCCGTTTAGCAATATTTGCCGGGCGAATCAGCGACACAGAAAAGGCCCTGACTTTGAAGAGACTTGTCCTTACCCAAATCTGGGGTCGTTGCTCCGGTCTGACCGCCCCAGGCGGTCAGACCGGTTATCGAGTGGCCGAAATTGGTGGTTCTTCAACCGGTCAGACCGCCTAGGGCGGTCAGACCGGACCGTTCAACCTGCGCCAGGCGGTAGCCGGATAAATTTGAGCAGAAAAGGCCCTGACTTTTCAATGTCAGGGCCTTTTCTGCTCAGCGAAACCACGGTTAGTCCGCGGCAATCCGTGATTTATTTAATCATATCCACTTCGGCCTTAATCATGGCGTTGTAGCGCAGGCCCTGGCTGTTGGCAGCGGTAATAAGGCTCCAGCCCTTGCCGATGGAGTAGTTCCAGGTGCGGCTTTCCTTGAACTCGAAGGTGGGGCGCATAATCTGGCCGTAGGGCGTGTAGTCGTCCATGAAGTTGGTGGCGAAGAATTTATCACCACTCACGACCCATTCCATGGCCACGAAGAAGCCTTCTTCCGGGGCCACGATGTTGTAGGGCGTGAGGTCGACGGTGTACCACTGGCCGCCCTGCGGGGCCGATACGACCACGTTTTCGGTGAGCAGGTCGGTATTCGGGGCATTGTAGTTGCCATCGGCTTTATAGAGCCGCACGCGGAAGGGCTCGCGCGGGAAGCCGTTTTCGCCGATGTAGAAAGACACCGTGCGCACACTGCCGAGGCGCTTATTCTTGTCGTTCTTCACGAAGAAGGCGTACTGGCTGCCGGGCAGGCCCTGAATCATGCCTTCGCCGGGGTTGTCGGTGCGGGAGCCCAGGCCCAGGTTTTTTACCTTGCCGGCCTTCACCACCACGTTGCCGAGCTCGACGGCCCGTTTGGGCACTTCGATGATGAGGTTGGTCACGTTTATGCCGCGTTTCACCAGCACTGCCCGGCGAGCGTAGCCCAGCGCCACCACGATGAGCGAGTCGGCGGTGTTCTGCGAGGGAGCCGGCACGCTAAATACACCGTGCTCATTACTGAGGGCTCCTATCTGCTCGTTTTTCAGGCCGATGGAGGTGAAGGGTAGGGGTTCTTTCGTGTCTTTATCCACAATAACCCCTTTCACCTGAAACTGCTGGGCCCAGCTACAGGTTGCAGTGACGAATAAGAATAGTGCAATAAAAAGTAGGCGTGTATACATAGCGAGTCAGGTAGAGCGAACAAAATTACAAATGAGGCGCTGAAAGTTATTGGAAAAATTTAGGAGATGCAATCTTGATAAAAAACAATACCGATGGATTAGGGGGCTCGTCTTTGGCAGAATGTGCGCAGTGGGGGTTTAATGAGGAAGCGCGCCGTAAAAAGATTTCAACGATGTACCTTTGTTTATATTCTTTCTAAATAAGCACATCCCCTTCGCCGTGGCTTTTTTCCGCCGTTCCTCGCAAGTTACTGTTGTTGGTGCTACCGTCCGGCGCACCGCCAAAGACCTGCGCCTGGGCGAAACGGGCACCATCTGTTGTCTGGAAGACCCGGAGATGGCGCTTAAGCTGCTGGAAATGGGCTGTGTGCCGGGCGTGCAGGTGCGCCTGAGCGGCCGCGCCCCCCTCGGCGACCCGCTGATGCTGGTGCTGGGCGACCAGGAATACACGCTGTCGGTGCGGGCCAGTGAGGCGGCCACTATTTTGCTAAAAGAATAGACGACAAGGCATGGCGGATACAGCAAGCAATGCAGTGAGTGCGGCGGCAATGGCCCCGCAGGCCGGTTCTCCGGCCGAGTCCCGGCCCTTGCGCATTGCCCTGATTGGTAACCCTAACAGCGGCAAAACCTCCTTATTTAATCAACTTACCGGCCTCAACCAGAAGGTGGGCAACTTCCCGGGCGTGACCGTGGACCGCAAGTCGGGCTTCGCGCAGCTAACGGCTACCCAACGGGCCGAAATAGTGGACCTGCCGGGTACCTACTCACTCTATCCTAAAAGCCTGGACGAGAAGGTGATAACCGACCTGCTCTACGACCGGGCCGCCGCCAGCTACCCCGATTTCGTGGTGGTGACGGTGGATGCTAACAACCTGCGCCGCAGCCTGCTGCTGTTTACGCAGCTCGGCGACCTGGGCCTGCCGGCCGTGCTGGCCCTCAACATGATGGACGTGGCCGAGCGCCACGGGGTGAAAATCGATTTGCCGGCGCTGGAGCGGGAGCTGGGCGTGCCCATTATCCCGATGAATGCCCGCAACGGCAGTGGGGTGGCGGCCCTGAAAATCGTGATGGCGAAACGGCTCGCCGCGCCGCCCGTGCGCTTCTGGGCTCCCGATGAGCAGGTGCTGCCGCTGGTACGAAAAATCGGCGACCAGTTCGACTTGCACAACGACTACCTGGCGCTGCACTACGCCCAGCAGTACCGTCAAATCAGCTTTCTGAGCGCGGACGATAAAACGCACATTCAGGAGCTGGCGCAGCAGGCGGGCTTTGATGCCACGGCGGCGCAGGCGGCCGAAACCATTGGCCGCTACGCCCGCATCAACGAAATTCTGCTGGAGACCGTGACGGTGACGCGCACGGAGAAGCGCGAGCCCATCAGCAACCGGATTGACAAGGTGCTGACCCACCGCGTGGGCGGCTACCTGATTTTTCTGGGAATTCTGTTCACGCTTTTCCAGGCCGTTTTTGCCTGGGCCCAGTATCCCATGGACTGGATTGACCAGGGGATTTCGGCGCTGAGCGCAGCCATTCAGGCCAACTTTTCGGGGCCGCTGGTGCGGCTGCTCACCGAGGGCGTGCTGGCCGGACTGGGCGGCGTGCTCATATTCATTCCGCAGATTGCCTTGCTGTTTGGCTTCCTGGCCATCCTAGAGGAAACCGGCTACATGGCCCGCGTCACCTTCCTGATGGACAAGCTGATGCGGCCATTCGGGCTGAGCGGCAAGAGCGTGGTGCCGATGATTTCGGGCCTGGCCTGCGCGGTGCCGGCCATCATGGGCGCGCGCACGATTGAGAGCTGGAAAGACCGGATGATTACGATTTTCGTGACCCCGCTCATGTCCTGCTCGGCGCGCATTCCGGTGTACACGGTGCTGGTGGCGCTGGTGGTGCCCGACCGCGCCGCCTGGGGTATTTTCAACCTGCGCGGCGTGGCGCTGATGGGCTTGTATCTGCTGGGGCTGTTCTCGGCCCTGGGCTCGGCCTGGGTGCTGAAAAAAGTGCTGAAGGCCCGCGAGCGGAGCTACTTCATCATGGAATTTCCGGTGTACCAGTGGCCGCGCTGGAAAAACGTGGGCCTGACGATTTATCAGAAAGTGCGGGCCTTTGTGTTGCAGGCCGGTAAGGTGATTATCGCCATTTCGGTGCTGCTGTGGGTGCTGGCCAGCTACGGGCCGGGCCAAAAGCAGGAAACGGCGGAAGCGCAGGTTCGGCAGCAAGCCGCCGCGCGGGGCTGGGACGCACCGGAGCTCAGCCGCCAGGTGGCTTCGGCCCGGCTCGAAAGCTCCTATGCCGGCACCTTCGGCCACCTCATCGAGCCGGCCATCCGGCCGCTGGGCTACGACTGGAAAATCGGCATCGCGCTGCTCACCTCGTTTGCGGCGCGGGAGGTGTTCGTGGGCACCATTTCCACCATCTATAGCGTGGGGCAGGATGCCGACATGGGCACGCTGCAACAAAAGCTGCGGGCCGAAAAAGACGAGAACGGGCAGCCGTTCTTCACGCCGGCGCGGGCGTTTTCGCTGCTGGTGTTCTACGTATTTGCCATGCAGTGCATGAGCACGCTGGCCGTGACCTACCGCGAAACCAAGAGCTGGAAGTGGCCGCTGGGCCAGCTGTTTTACATGACGGGCCTGGCGTATGTGGCGGCGTTTGTAGTGTATCAGGTGTTGGCGTAAGCTGTCGGTGTCGGGCGGGGCGGGGCTCCCATCGGCTGGGTTAAGGCGGTTTCCAAGTCCATGTACAGAGTTAAAAGTTGAGAGTTAAAAGTTAAAAATCAGACGTATTGGGTTTTAACTTTTAACTCTCAACTTTTAACTGTTTTCAAAAATGCACACTGACTCTGAAACTGCTATAAGGCGCAGCCTTGGCCAACTTTTACCACGTAACTGAGTTCGGCTATAAATAGCCATGGCCAAGCGCAACTCCCCCAACGATGTCAAGGAAATCGACGACCTCAACCGGCTCGGCGAAATTGTGGTGGACAAGCGTAACAGCAAGCGGGCTGATGCGAAGAAAAGCCGGCGCAACCGCCACTACGACAAGCAGTTTATCAAGGCGGCGCTGAAGGATAATCTGTACGGCGATAGTGAGGTGTAGGGCGTTTTTGGGGTTGGTTTGGGTTTTTTCGATGGAAGATGGGGCAGTAACTGTCCGGTTAAGAAGCGGGTGTTCGGAAGTGGACATATTTTAGGAGGCTTAGTGCGGAATTATTTTGCAATAATTGCTGAAAATCAATTGGTTGTGTAAATGGCACGGGCCTTGGCAATAGGTGTAGGAACCTCCCTTCTTTCTGCACAAAAATGGACAGAGCCATTGCCACTTCCACGCAAAACCAACGACGGCGCCGTCGCTGGCTCCTGACGGCCGCCGCCGTGGTGCTGGCCCTGGGAGCCGTGCTGGCCTTCCGCACGGTGCTAAAGCCCAGCCTGCGCCGCGCCGACATCCTGACCGCCACCGTGGAAACCGGCGATGTGGAAGCGTCGCTAACGGCCGCCGGTACCATTATTCCGGGTCGGGAGGCGGTGATTACCAGTCCCATTCAAAGCACCATCAGCCGGGTGGCGGTGGCGGTGGGGGCGCGGGTTAAGCCGGGCGAAACCATTCTGGAGTTGGACAAGGAGCTGGCAAATTCGACGCTGGCCAAGCTCGACGACGAGCAGCTGCGCAACCAGAACAAGAACTCGCAGCTGCAAGTGAACCTGGAGCGCAGCCTGACCGATTTGCGGGCCCAGGCCCAGGTGCAGGCCGTGAAAGTGCGCAGTCTGCAATCGGCACTGCGCGACGAGCAGCAGCTGCTGACAATTGGTGGCGGCACCGCCGAGAACGTTCGGCAGGCAGAGCTGAACCTGACCGTGGCGCGGCTGGAAACGGCACGGCTCACGCGCCAGATTCAGACCCAGCAGCGCTCCAACGCGGCCGATGTGCGGGAGCTGGGCTACACGGTTTCGATGCAGCAGCGCAGCATTTCGGAGCTGGCCAGCAAGCTGCGGCAGGCTAATATCAGCAGCCAGCAGCCCGGCGTGCTGACGTGGGTGAACGAGAACATCGGCACCACGGTGCAGGCCGGCGACGCCCTGGCGCGAGTGGCCGACCTGAGCAGCTTTCGGGTGCGGGCCACGATTTCGGACAGCTACGCCGATGCCCTGCACCAGGGCGACCCGGTGAACGTGCGCATCAACGGCACCGACCTGCGCGGGACGGTGGCCAGCATCAGCCCGGCCGTGGACAAGGGAGTGGTCACGTTCTACGCCCAGCTCGACAACCCCCACCACCCGGCCCTGCGGGCCAACCTGCGGGCCGACGTATTTGTGATAACCCGCGCCCACCGCGGCGTGCTACGCGTGAAAAATGGCCCGTTTTACCAGGGCGGCAAGGAGCAGCCGGTGTTTGTGCTGACGGAGGGGCGGGCCGTGCGCCGCATGGTGCGCTTCGGCGACAGCAACTTCGATTTCGTGCAAATCACCGGTGGGCTGCGGGCGGGGGAGTCGATTATCGTGTCGGATATGAAGGCGCACCTGGACACGCCGGAGCTGACCATCAACAACTAAGCGAAACGGACCATGAAACTTCGCTTCTTTCTGCTTCTTTCGCTGCTGGGGTCGCTGCGGCAGCCGGTGGCCGCTCAAGCGCCCGCTCTCACGCTGGCTGAGGTTATCACCCAGACGCTCAATCACTCGGCCGCCGGGCAGCAGGCCGTTACCAACCGTGAAACCGGCTATTGGGCCTGGCGCGGCTACCAGGCCAACTACCGGCCGCAGCTGGGCCTGCAAGGGACGCTGCCCAACTTCAGCCGCGTGATTACGCCCGTGGTGCAGCCCGACGGCACCACCGATTTCCGGGCCGTGCGCATCAACAATTCCAACGCGGCCCTGACCCTGAGCCAGAACATCGGGTGGAGCGGGGCGCAGGTGTTTGTGGGGGCCGAAGTGCAGCGGTTCGATGATTTCAACGGCAACCTCAAACGGTATAATAACCAGCCCTTAACATTGGGAATTACCCAGCCCCTGGGCCAGTTCAACGGCCTGAGATGGGCCCGGGCCATTGAGCCGCTGCGCTATCAGGAAAGCAGCCGCACCTACGTGGAAGAGCGCGAAACCCTGGCCCAGCGCGTCACGGAGCTGTATTTTGATGTATTGCTGCAACAGGTGAACGCCGCCGTGGCCGGCCAGAATGCTCAGGCCACTGCCGAATTGCTGCGCATTGGCCGCGAGCGGTTTGCCCTCGGGCGGCTCTCGCAAAGCGACTTATTGCAACTGGAGTTGAACCTGCTCGATGCCCGCCAGGCCCAGAACCAGGCCCGGCTCGACGCTGAAAGCGCCGGCCTGACCCTGCAAGCCTACACCGGCCAGCCCGTCACCGAGGGGGCTGCGGCGCTGGCCGTGCCCGCGCCCGCGCCGCAGCCGCCCGTGGCCCCGGCCCAGGCGTTGGCCGAGGCCCGCCAGCACCGCAGTACCACCTTGGCTTTTCGCCGCCGACTGCTGCTGGCCGAGCGCGACGTGGCCCAGGCGCGGGGCACCACCGGGTTTCAGGCCACGCTCACGGCCAATCTGGGCTACGTGAATCAGGCCCCCAACCTCGTCGATACGTATGCTAATCTGCAAAACCAGCAGCAGGTGCGCCTGGCCTTCGGGCTGCCGCTCGTGGACTGGGGCCGCCGCCAGGCCATCGTGAAAACCGCCGAGCTCGCCCGCGACCAAACCCGCCACGACGTAGCCCAGGAAACCCGCGGCTTCGAGCAACAGGTACTGACCCAAGCCGCCCAGCAACCCGCCCTGGCCGAGCAGATTCAGCTGGCCAGCCGGGTCGACTCGCTGGCCCAGCGCCGCTACGACATTGCCCGCGCCACCTACCTGCTGGGCCGCATCAGCCTCACCGATTTGAGCCTCGCCTCCATGGCCAAGGACGGGGCGCGGCGCGGCTACATCTTCGCCCTGCGCGCCGGCTGGGTGGCCTACTACCGCCTCCGGGCGCTGACTTTGTACGACTTTGAACGACAAACTCCCCTCCTCAGATGAGGAGGGGATGTTCGAGCCGCAGGCTCGGACGGGGGTGGTTGAACTCGTTGAACGACACCCGCACGATATTTCCAGACGCTTCGCCAACCAACCGTTCAACGCCCACAACCACCCCCGTTCGCGCTGAAGCGCGAACATCGCCTCCTTGGTAAGGAGGGGAGTTTTAACCGTCGATTTCTCACCTTTCTGCTCATGGAAAATATGCTTGCCAACTCTCCTGAAACCCGTATGCAGCCGGCCGCGCCGCTGAACGGGCACGCCACTGCCACGCCGGTGCTGCGTCTCACCGACATCGAGAAAATATACCAGACCAAAACCATCGAAACCGTGGCCCTGAACCGCGTGAACATGACCATCAACCGGGGCGAGTTTGTGTCCATCATGGGCCCGAGTGGCTGCGGCAAATCGACGCTGCTGAGCCTGATGGGTTTGCTCGATGAGCCCACTAGCGGCACGATTGAGGTGGATGGCCGGCCCGTAACATCCTACTCCGACCGGGAGCTGGCCGGACTGCGCAACCTCAAAATCGGCTTCGTTTTCCAGAGCTACCACCTGATAAACGACCTCGCCGTACTCGACAACGTGGAGCTGCCGTTGCTCTACCGGCCCGGCCTGAGCGGCAAGGAGCGCCGCCAGCGCGCCCTCAATGCCCTGGACAAAGTGGGATTGAGCGCCCGCACCACGCACTTCCCCAGCCAGCTTTCGGGCGGGCAGCGGCAGCGGGTGGCCATCGCGCGGGCCCTGGTGGGCAGCCCGGAAATTATTCTGGCCGATGAGCCGACCGGCAACCTCGATTCGGTGATGGGGGAGGAGATAATGGAGCTGCTGCTGGGCCTGAACCGGGAGGAGGGCGTGACCATCGTGATGGTGACTCACGACGAGCACCAGGCGCTGAAAACCCAGCGCGTGGTTCGCTTCTTCGACGGCAGCCAGGTCGGGTAAATCAATTAAAAATTAAAAATGAAGAATTAAAAATAAGCCTGGCGGACGATTCCGAACACGCTTATAGTGACCTCATTTTTAATTCATAATTTTTAATTCAAAACCATGCTTCTTTCTTACCTGAAAATTGCCTGGAAGGTACTCTTGCGGCGCAAGTTCTTTACCTTCATTTCCTTGTTCGGCATCAGCTTCACGCTGATGATTATGCTGGTCGTGATGGCCTTCGTGAACCACGTGAGTGGCGGGCACGCCCCAGAAAAGCGCATCGACCAGATGCTGTTTGTGAATTTGCTGCACCAGCAACACCGCGACGGCGGGAACATGAATGCGCCCATGAGTGCCGACTTCATCGACCGCTATGTGCGCACCATGAAGACGCCGGCCATGGTGGGCCTCACGTCGATGACTTCCTCGGCCACTTCCTTTGCCAACAACGAGAGCCTGACCCTGGACGTGCGCTATACCGACGGCAATTACTGGAAAGTCACGGACTTCAATTTCCTCGACGGACGCGCTTTTACGGCCCAGGAAGTGGGCCAGGCCGACCGGGTGTGCGTTATCAACGAGCACACGGCGCGGGCTTTTTTCGGTACTACGCAGGGCGTGAGTGGGCGCGACATCGAAATTGGGGTGCACCGCTACCGGATTACGGGCGTGGTACCCGACGTGCCGGTTATTCGCATCTACAGCAGCGCCGATGTGTGGGTGCCCTACACCCTGAGTACCAGCTATTCAAAGGCCGCCAAGCTGGATGGTGAATTCATGGCCATCCTGCTGGCTGCCGACAGCAAGCAGGTGCCAGCCATGCGGGCCGAATTTGCCCAGGTGATGCGCCGCGTGGAGATACCCGACCCCAAGCTGGTCAAGACGCTGCATTGCCACGCCGACCCGGCCCTGGCCAGCATTACGCGCCAAATTACCGGCCACACGGACACCGAGGACGACGGCATGGGCATCTTCCTGCTCGGCTGCTCGGTGCTGGGCCTGCTCTTCATGCTGCTGCCCGCCCTGAACCTGGTGAACCTGAACGTGACCCGCATCATGGAACGAGCCAGTGAAATTGGGGTGCGCAAGGCCTTCGGCGCTTCGGGCGGCACGCTGGTGGCGCAGTTTCTGGTCGAAAACGTGGTGCTGGCGGTGCTGGGCGGCCTGCTAGGCCTGGGGCTGGCCGCGGGCGCACTGCAGCTGCTCAACGACAGCCACTTCATCGCCTACTCGCAGTTCAGCCTCAGCTGGTGGGCCTTTGGCTGGGGCATGGTGCTGGCCCTGGTGTTTGGGCTGATGAGCGGCGTGTACCCGGCCTGGAAGATGTCGCGCCTCAACCCCGTGGATGCCCTGCGCGGCAGCGGCGGCGGGCCGCAGTAGGGGCCTAGGTTTCTGCTTTGCTACCTGCGCACGCTCTTTATTCCTTCCTCACTATATATCACCGCACCCATGCTACGCCACTTCTTTCGCTTAATCTGGAACCGCAAGCGTTCCAGCATGCTGCTGCTTTCCGAAATCTTCTTCTCGTTTGTAGTCCTCTTCGGGGTGGCCACTTTGCTCTTCAACTTCGGCCGCAACTACGTGGCGCCGTTTGGCTTCAACCACGACAACGTCTGGCGGCTCAGCCTCGCGGCCGGGCAGGGCGACAAGATGCCGCGCGCGCAGCTCGACGACGTGTTGCGGCAGGTACGGGCCCTGCCGGGCGTGCAGGACGTGTCGCTCACCAGCTTCAACACGCCTTTTCGCTTTGTCACAATGAATGACGATTTTGCCCGTGGCGACAAGAAGCTGGGCCAGGTAGACCGCTACGATGCCGACGACCACTACGGCCCGTTGTATGGCCTGAAGCTGCGGGAAGGCCGGTGGTTTAACGCCAGCGACGATGCTGCCACGCGTCCGCTGGCGGTAATCAGCCAGGACACCCGCGAAGCGCTGTTTGGTCCCGACGAGCCCGCGGTCGGCAAAATTTTCCGGGCCGACCACCGGTCTGGTAGCGACGAGCCCAAAGAATACCAGGTGGTGGGCGTGGTAGACAAGGTGCGCATGAGCGGCGACTTTGCGGCCGCTACGCCGTCGGTGTGGGAGCGTTTTGCACCGCACGATACCACCAGCCGGGAAAGTGCCACCATGCTGGTGCGCGTGGCGCCGGGGCAGGGTGCCCCCTTGCAGCAGCGCATGGTGCGCACCATCGCCAGCCTCACCCGCCAGTCGAGCACGCAGGTGTATGCGCTGGAACAAGACCGGCTTGACAAGCTGAAGCCCACGCTGGCCCCGCTGGCGGCCCTGGGCCTGATTGCCGTTTTTCTGGTAGTAAACGTGGCGCTGGGCCTGTTTGGCGTGCTCTGGTACAACATCAGCCAGCGCCGCACGGAAATCGGGCTGCGCCGGGCCCTGGGCGCTACGGGCCCGGCCATCAGCTGGCAGTTTCTGGCCGAAATGCTCATCCTCACCACGCTGGGCGTGCTGGCCGGGGCGCTGGTGGCTGCCCAGTTTCCGCTGCTCAGTGCCTTCGATGTGGCCCCAGAAGTGTATGTGATGGCGATGTTACTGGCTACAGCGGTAATTTTCGTGCTCACGGCAGTGTGCGCCTGGCAGCCGAGCCGGCTGGCGGCGGGCATTCATCCGGCCGTGGCGCTGCGTGAGGAATAGCGCCCCTGGTCGCCAACTATTTTTTCGCCGCGCGGTAACGAATAGCTGCCTCGTCTGGTAACCCGGGCAACCCACTGCCGCGGAAGTGCATCAGGCACTTCAGATACCTTTTTTTCTTCTCACCTTTTTTGCAACCGTTATGAAAAACCTCACTGCTCTCGCCCTCCTTTGGCTCCTGGCCCTGGTACCCGCCCTGGCCCAAACCGCCCCTCAACTCCGCGCCGTGGCCAGCTTTAATGCCGTGGAAGTCGGCAATGGCATTGAGCTGCGCCTAACATCCGGCCAGACCCAGCGCGTGGAAGCCAGCGCCGATACCCCCGAACTGCTGGCCCGCATCAAAACCGAAGTGCGCGACGGCGTCCTGAAAATAACCTTCGACCGCGAAATGGGGGATTTCTGGAGCAAGAAAGTGAGCACCCGCAACCTGCGCGTGAACGTGACGGCGGCCGGGCTCACGGGCCTGCAAGCCAACAGCGGTGCCAGCGTAGAAGTAGTCGGCACCTACGCCACCGACAACCTGACGCTGGGCGTATCGTCGGGGGCCACGCTCCGGGCCGAGTTCATGGCCAACATCCTGCAAGCCAGCGTGAGCAGCGGCGGGGTAGCCACGGTGACCGGCAAAATCCAGCGCCTCGACGTGCAGGCTTCCAGCGGCGGCGTGTTCAAGGGCGGCGACCTGCAAGCCAAAGCCTGCGACGCCTCGGCCTCCAGCGGCGGCACCGTGGCCGTGGCGGTGCAGGAGTCGCTCACCGCCAATGCTTCCAGCGGCGGCGATGTACGCTACAGCGGCTCGCCGCAGGTAACCAAGCGCACCAGCAGCGGCGGCAGCGTGAAGAGCCGCTAGTCGGCTTGCTGGTGGTAAAAACCACCATACAGAACAGTCATGCCGAGCTTGCCGAAGCATCTCTACCGCGTAAGTAACTTGATTACAGATGTTACGCGCCACCTTGATTGCTTGCTTGGAAAAGGTCTTTGCTGAAGCAGCTAAAGTCTCTTTCTGAAGCATAGGCCCAATCAGTGCGTAACATCAGTTGATTACTATTGCGGTAGAGATGCTTCGGCAAGCTCAGCATGGCGTGCTGTAATTTTCAAGCACCAAGCACCAAGCACCAAGCACCACGCACCAAAAATCAGCATGTTTCTTATCGTTGATGACGACCTCGCCATCCGCACCTCGCTTCAGCTGCTGCTGAAGCAGGCCGGCTACCCCGCGCAGGCCGTGGCCACCCCCGCCGAAGCGCTGGCCGCCGTGCGCGAAGCCACCCCGCGCCTCGTGCTGCTGGACATGAACTACTCCCTGGCCACCTGCGGGGCCGACGGCCTGGCCCTGCTGGCGCAAGTGCGGGCCCTGGCCCCGCAGGTGCCCGTTATTCTCATCACCGGTTGGGGCTCCATCGAGTTGGCCGTGGCCGGCATGAAAGCCGGGGCCGCCGAGTTCGTGACCAAGCCCTGGCACAACGACCACCTGCTCCAGACCATCGAAACAGTGCTGGCCCTGCACGAAACCGCCACGCCCGAGCTCCAGGAAACCCCAGCCGCCAGCCGCCGCCAACTCGACCAGCAGTTCCAGCTAGCCGACATCATCGGCCAGGATGCGCAGCTGCTGCACGTATTGCGCCAGGTAGGCCAAGTGGCCGCCACCGATGCCGCCGTGCTCATCGAGGGTGAAAGCGGCACCGGCAAGGAACTCATTGCCGAGGCCATTCACCGCAACAGCCGCCGGGCCCGCCAGCCTTTTGTGAAGGTGAACCTGGGCGGCATATCCAGCAGCTTGTTTGAAAGCGAGATGTTTGGGCACCGCCGCGGCGCGTTCACCGATGCCAAAACCGACCGCGTGGGTCGCTTCGAGCTGGCCAACGGCGGCACCATTTTCCTCGACGAAATCGGGGAGCTGGAGCTGGCCAGCCAGGTGAAGCTGCTGCGCGTGCTGCAGGACCGCACCTACGAAGTGCTGGGCGATTCGAAGCCCCGCCGACTCGACATTCGCGTCATCGCCGCCACCAACCGCAACCTAGCCGAGATGGTGGCCCAGGGCCGTTTCCGCGAAGACTTGTTCTACCGCATCAACCTGATTTCGGTGCGCCTGCCCGCCCTGCGCGAGCGCCCCGCCGATATTCCGCTGCTCACCCAGCACTTTATCGCGCAGCTGCGCGCCACCTACCAGCGCCCCGCCCTCAAAGTGGGCACCCGTGCCCTGCACTGGCTACGCGAACAGCCCTTGCCCGGCAACATCCGCGAGCTGAAAAACCTGGTGGAGCGCGCCGTGCTCGTCAGCGGCCAGGAGGAGCTGGGCCCCGAGGATTTCCAGGCCAACGCGGTTCACTCACCCACTCCCACATTCGCTCATTCACCATTGCCATCCCCCGGCACCATGACCCTCGAAGAGCTGGAAGCCCAGATGATTCGGCAAAGCCTGACGCACTACGACGGCAACATCAGCCGCGTAGCCAAGTCGTTGGGACTGAGCCGGGGCGCATTATACAGAAGGCTGGAAAAGCACGGGATTCCCTTTGATGCGTAGTCGCCCTGTCTGACCGCCCTGGGCGGTCCGACCGGTTGAAGCAAGAACAACACGCGGCTGATGTCGCTCCCACGACAACCGGTCAGACCGCCTAGATGTATAGTCCCGGAGGATAGTGGGGTACCTTTACCGCCTGCTTACCGAACGAATTTATGGGAAAATTACCACACGGGTGCGCCCGCACAACGCCGGCAACTCGGCGCCTTATCCAGCAAAGTACAGA